>DATKRM010000319.1:0-2937 GCA_035532195.1 Solirubrobacteraceae bacterium | reverse complement strand
CTCCCCCTCGCTCACCAGCCCGCCGGCCGCCCCGACGACGTCGTCGAGGTAGCCCGTCAGCGTCAGCGCCACCAGCGCCGTCGTCACCAGCTGCGCCAGCCCCAGCAGCCCCGCCCGGATCGCCGCCCGCGCCTCCGGCCGCAGATCGCCGCGGGACAGGCCCCGCACCACGTCGGCCAGGGCCGGCTCGAGCACCGTCAGCGGCGTCAGCGGGTCCCGCGGCGGGTGCCCCGCCAGTACCCGCAGCTGCTCGGCCTCCCTCGCTGGCACCGACAGCGCCACCACCAGCCGGTCCAGCGTCGCCGCGCTCGGGTGCCGTCGGCCGTGCTCCAGCCGCGACAGGTAGGTGTGGTGGATCCCCGCCGCCGCCGCCGCTCGCAGCAGCGACAGCCCGGCCCGCTGCCGGTAGCCCCGCATGGCGCGTCCCAGCGCCGCCGAGGTCGCGATCGACTGGCTCACTGCCTCGTTCCTCCTCCGTGCTCCATGCTCCATGCCCCGCATGCTCCGCGGGATGCTCCGGCACCGGCACACCGCCGTGGTCCGCTCGGCTCCGGTGGCTCCGCTACGGTTCGGTTGTGGAGATACGCGGCGGTCGGGACGGCGGCCCACCAGGGCCGCCTCGACCGCGGGGGACGCGCCGCCAGCAGGGCCCCCTCCCGCCGGCAGCAGCGCACGTTCTCAGGATGATGGCACAGACAACCCGTTCGTGCGCGCATTGCCGGGATGACTTTCGGGCTACGTGTTTCCTATTGCCAAGTTGGCACCCCAGGAAATGCCCGCAAAATGCCTTGCGCTGGGGGTGGCGGGCCGCTAAAGTGGCAGAAACGCGAAGCCGCCGGATCACTTTGGCGAGCGCTTCCGGCGGCTTAGCCTTCGATCTGTGGCCCCACTTGGGGAGGGGGGTTTTGTGAGTTTCAGGATACGCACGTTGCCGATGGTCGTCAATACCGCCGGGACTGGCGGCGAAGGTGGTCGGCGATGAGGATCGGGGAGCTGCTCCGCGATCTCGGCCGCCCCATCGCCTTCTACCCGACCCTCGTGCCGGTCTGCGGCAGCGTCCACGCGACGCTGTTCCTGTGCCAGCTGCTCTACTGGGAGGGCAAGCAACGGGATCCCGACGGCTGGATCTACAAGAGCCAGCGCGACATGGAGGAGGAGACCGGGCTCAGCCGCTTCATGCAGGACGAGGCCCGGAAGAAGCTCAAGGAGCGCAGGCTGATCGAAGAGGCGCGGCGTGGGGTGCCGGCAACGATGCACTACCGGATCGACCACCAGGCCCTCGAGGACGAGTGGCTGAGGACCAGAGACTCGCAAACTAGATTGCTGGAAACCAGCAAACTGGATGTGGGGAAACCGCCAAACTGGGTTGCGGGAAACCAGCAAACTATCTCAGAGACTACTCCAGAGACTACCAGAGAGACGGTCCCGTCACCGCGGCTCATGCAGCTCTGGGCTGCCACCATCGACGGGGTGCGCTTGCCACAGGCCCTCGCCAGCGACGTCCACCTGGTCCAGCCGGTGAGCTGGTCCGACGGCCGCCTGGTGCTGCGCGCGCCGCTGGCGGCGGTGCAGCGGCGCTGGGAGAAGCGGGCGGACGAGCTGGTGCGGCTGCTCTCGGCCGCGGCGCCGGTGGCGCTCGCCGAGCTGGCGGTGGTGACGGGGTGAGGCTGGGACATATCCCGAGAGGTGAAGAGCTGGCCACATGACCGGTGACATTCTTGGGAAGCCGATCATCCCGCAGGAGGAGGTGAGCGGGGCAGCCGATGGATCTGTTGACCGCCTACGGCGCGGTGGCTGTCACCGTGATGCTGCTGGCCTACGCGCTGGAGCGCCGGTCCCCGGCGTTCGTGCTGGTGTTCGCGGGGGCGTGCGTGGCGTCGTCAGTCTACGGGTGGCTGCAGGGAGCGTGGCCGTTCGGGGTGGTGGAACTGGCGTGGGCAGGAGTGGCATTGCGGCGCTGGTGGTTGCTCCGGTAGCTCCGGGGCTATGTCGTCCGATGCGGGTTCGGACGCCGATCGCGCGCCCCGGCCCTAGAAGTGGCCCCAGTGGGTGGCAATAACGAGCAGCAGGCCACCGACCGCGAGCGCGATCCCAGCGCCGATCCCCTTGAGGTTGCCCAGATTGAGCGCCGGGATCTCCGCGGCGACCAGCCAGATCCCGGCGATCAGCAGGAGCAAGAACCCAACTTCGGCGAGACGGATGCCCGTCTGAGGGGCGATCGCAAGCAGGACGAGCATGGGCGGCACCGGTCCTCTCCGTGCGACGATCAGCTGATAGCGCCACTCTATGACGATCGCCGGCTGAGCGCCAGCCAGCGCGACGCGGACCGGGCCGCAAGCGGGGCTTGCCCGCCGGCGCCGGCTGCGCGACGATCCGATCCATGGCAGACGAGACGCATCGCCGACCTAACAACGACGCGTCAACCGATACGTCTCCCGACGTGTCTCCTGAAGCGGCCGACGTATCGCGCCTGACGATCGCCGAGGCGGCCCGCCGGCTGAACACTACCGAGACCGCCGTCAGGATGCGGATCCGGCGCGGCACGCTGCCGTCGGAGAAAGACGCGTCGGGCAGGCTCTCCGTGCTGCTGAGCGACGCGTCGACCGATACGTCGACCGACACATCGCCGACGCAACAGGCGACGCATCGCGACACGTCGCCCGATACGTCGACCCACCGGGACGCCGGCGAGCCGATCGAGGTGCCGTACCGGGTGGACGGCGAGTCGCCGGCGCCGTCGACGGCGCTGGTGCCGTTGTCAACGATGCTGCGCGAGCTGGAGAGCTTCGCCGAGCGGATCGAGCGGCTGGCGCGGGAAGCCTCCGAGGAGCGGCAGCGGCGCATCCAGGCGGAAGCCGAGCGGGACGAACTGCGGTCCCAGCTGACGTCGGCGGTAACGATGCTCGAATCCGCTGAAGCCGTCGTGCGTGAGCGGCT
>DATKRM010000318.1:0-6187 GCA_035532195.1 Solirubrobacteraceae bacterium | reverse complement strand
TGATGAGCACAGGTGACCTGGGCCACCTCGACGGCGCCGGCCGGCTGTTCATCGACGGCCGGGATGACGACATGATCGTCTCCGGCGGCGAGAACGTGTTCCCGCAGGAGGTCGAGGACCTGCTGTCGGGGCACGAGGCGGTGGCCGACGCCGCGGTGTTTGGCGTGCCAGACGAGGAATTCGGCCAGCGACTGGCCGCGCAAGTGGTGCTCGAGCCCGAGGCGAGCGCCAGCCAGGATGAGCTGCGCGCCTACGTGCGTGACCGGCTGGCCCGCTACAAGGTGCCCCGGGAGATCGAGTTCGTGTCCGAGCTGCCGCGCACCCAGACGGGCAAGCTGCAGCGGCGGAAGCTCTCAGAGTCCCGCTAGCTCGCGGGTGCGGTCTGTTGCCGCAGCGGCGCTGGCGCCGCGCTCGGCGATGCGCTGCTCGTACTCGCGCTCGGCCTCGGGTACCTCCTTGGCCGCCTCTCGCTCCATGAGCTTCGAGGCGAACAGCTGTCGCAGCGGAAGCAGCTTGAGGAACCACCTCGGATAGGCAACCCGCCGCCGGCGTTCGGCGATCGCCGCTACCACCTCATCGACCGCCGGGGGCAGCGGATAGGTGCGGGCAAACGGGCCGGGTACGCGGCGCCTGGCCCGCTCTCCCCCGGGCAGCTCGCGCTCGGCGTCCCTGACCATGTCGGTGTCCAGGAACAGGAAGTAGGCCACGCCCACGTCGACCCCGTGGGGCAGCATCTCCATGCGCAGACAGTCGCTCAGCGCCTCGACGCCGGCCTTGGCGGCGCAGTAGGCACTCAGACCGGGCGCGCGCAGCGCGGCGGCGGTCGAGGCGATGTTCAGCAGGTAACCCCGGCTGCGCTCCAAATGTGGCAGGGCTGCGCGGTCGGTGTACATCACTCCCAGGAGGTTGACCTCGACCACGCGCTCCCAGCTGCGGATGTCCTGGAGCCGCAGTGGACCACCGGTGGCGATGCCCGCGTTGGCCACAACCACGTCCAGCCCACCCAGGGCCTCGGCGGCGGCATCGACGGCGCCCGTCACCTGGTCGCGGTCCGAAACGTCGCACTCGGCGACGAACGTTCCCTCCCCGCAGCGCGACGCCACTGCGGCCAGTTGGTCGGGCTCGAGTCCCACCAACGCCAGCCGGGCGCCCTGGGCGGCCAGCCTCTCGGCCAGGGCGGCGCCGATCCCGCGCGCGGCGCCCGTGATCAAAACGCGTTGGCCGGAGAACGAGCTCATCAGGCGGCGACCGGTTCTACCTCAAACCGGCGGCGGATGTCGTACAGAGTGGTGCGCTCGGCCGCCGGCCGGCCTGCCTTATGCGCGGCGGCCACCAGATCCTGGGGCGTCAGCATCACTCCGTGGTAGCTGCCCGCCATGCGGGAGATCGACTCCTCCATCAGCGTTCCCCCCAGGTCGTTGACTCCCCAGCGCAGCGATTCGGTGGCCGCATCCAGTCCCATCTTGACCCAGCTGGCCTGCAGGTTCGTAACCGTGCGACCCAGAGCGAGCCGGAACGCCGCCGTGTGCTTGAGGTTTTCCTCGGCCGAGATCTCCTCGATCCCGTGGGTGCGGCCGAGCAGCGTGTGGAACGGGATGAACGACAGGGGCACGAACTCGGTGAAGCCCCCAGTGCGCTCCTGGAGCTCACGCACCACGCGCATGTGCTCGGCCAGCTCCCAAGGCTCCTCGATGTGGCCGAACATCACGGTCACGGTCGAGCGCAGGCCGACCGCGTGCGAGGCTTCGATGATCTCCACCCAGCGGGCCACCGGAAGCTTGTTGGGGGAGATCCGCTCGCGCACGCCGTCGTGGAGGACCTCGGCAGCCGTGCCCGGCGTGGAGTCCAGGCCGGCTTCCCGCAGCCTCTCGAACACGACTCGGGGCTCCAGGCCGCTGACGTCGCACATGTGCGCCACCTCCATCGCCGAGTAGGCGTGCAGGTGCAGCTGCGGAGCGAGCTGCTTGGCCAGCCGCAGCCACCGCTCGTAGTCGGACAGCTGCCAGTCGGGATGGATGCCCGACTGCAGGCAGATCTCGGTCGCCCCGAAGTCCACCGCCTCCTGCACCCGGCGGGCGAACTCGTCAGCCGAGTGCTCGTAGGCGTCTGGGGAGCGTCGCGACTGGCCGAACCCGCAGAACGCGCAGCCCACTGTGCAGATGTTGGACACGTTGATGTTGCGGTTGACCACGAACGTGACTGTGTCCCCCGCCAGCCCGGCTCGGAGCTCGTCGGCCGCCGCGCGCATGTCCTCGATGACCTCAGGACGCCGCTCGGAGAACAGGGCCGTCAGCTCCTCCGGGCTGAGCGCCAGGCCCTCCCTGCCCCGTTCCACGGCCCGCGGTGCCGCGTCGTCGGCCAGCGTGAACGGCGCGGTTTGACGGCCGGAGCCCCGCCGAGGGATGAACGACCAGAAGCGGGTCTTGATGACGTCCATCACCGGCCGCGAGAGCCACTCTGGATCGATGTACTCGGGATAAACGCATAGCCGCTCAGTGAGCGCCCAGCCTTCGGCGGTCAGCCGCTTGCGCGTCGTGGCCGGCGATGGGAAGGGATGCTCGGGCGAGATGTGGTCCCCGTTGGCGCTGAGGCCACCCAGATCGCTCGCGCCCTCCTGCACCAGCTCAACCCACCAATCGGACAGGTTGGGCGGCACCTGGATGCCCACCCCGGGCAGGAGCCGTCGAGCCTGTGAGACCAGCCGCTTCATGTCCTCGATGCTGATTGGGCAGGCCCAGCTCGGCGCGCTGACGTGCGGGCCGTTCCAGGCGCCGGTACGCCAGTACTCGCTCGCGGCCTGATCGGCGATCTGGGCCGGCTCGCGGCCGTAGTAGCTCTGATGAGGCACGAAGTTCTGGAGGATCACCTCCTGGATGTGCCCGTACACGGAGTGCAGCTCGGCCAGCTTCTGCAGCGAGTCGATCCGCTCGTCCTCGGTCTCCCCGATGCCCACCAGGATGCCGCTGGTGAACGGGATCTTCAGCTCACCCGCCGCGGCGATCGTGTCGATCCGGTGCCGGGGGTGCTTGGTCGGCGATCCGGCGTGCACGGTGTCCATGAGCCGCTCGGACACCGACTCGAGCATCAGGCCCTGGGAGGCCGTGACCTCCCGCAGCCGGGCCAGGTCCTGGCGGGGGAGAACGCCCAGGTTGGTGTGGGGCAGCAGCCCGCGCTCCAGCGCTCGCTCACACGTCCAGGCCACGTATGAGGTGAAGTCGGCGTGGCCGTATTCCTGCAGCCGCCCGGCCACTTCGGGGTTGTGCTCAGGCTGCTCGCCGGTGAGAACCAGCAGCTCCTTTACGTTGCGCCGGGCCACGTGGTCCAGGATCCGCAGCGTCTCCTCCGGGGTGTAAAGATGCGGCTGATGAGTGGCAAACGCGCAGTACTTGCAATAGCAGCGGCAGGTCCGAGACAGCGACAGCGTGAAATTCCGGCTGAACGTGACGCGGCGGCGCATGCCTGCTCCAGATTCTACGGCGGCGGCTGGTTGCGCCTGGTCGCCCTGGCGCTGGCCGCCCTGCTGGTGGCGGCTTGTGGCTCCTCCTCGTCGCGGCCCCAGCCCCGGGACACCACGCTGGTGCTCGACTTCACCCCCAACCCGGTTCACACCGGGATCTACGCCGCCCTGGCCCAGCACCTGGATCAGGACGCCGGCTTTCGGCTGCACCTGGTGGCTCCGACGGCATCAACCGACTCGATCAAGCTGCTGGAGACGGGCCGGACCGACTTCGCGATCCTGGACATCCACGACCTGGCCATCGCCCGCGAGCGAGGTCAGGACGTGGTCGGGATCATGGCCATCGTCGAGCGCCCGCTGGCCGCGGTGCTGGCAGCGCCGAACATCGGCCGCCCGCGCCAGCTCCCAGGCCAGACCGTGGGCATCACCGGTGTGCCCAGTGACACCGCGGTCCTCGACTCGATCGTGTCCGGGGACGGCGGCGATCCCCGCCGGCTGAAAACCATCACCATCGGCTTCAACGCCGTCCCGGACCTGCTGTCCGGCAAGGTCGAGGCCGCGGTCGGGTTCTGGAATGACGAGGGCGTCACGCTCACCCATCGCCGCCCGGGCTTTCACGTGTTTCGCGTGGACCGATACGGCGCGCCGGCGTATCCCGAGCTGGTGGTGTGTGCCACATCGGCTGCGCTCCGGCGGGACCCGGGGCGGGCCAGCGCGCTGGTCCGGGTCCTGACCCGCGGCTATCAGCTCACGCTGTTCGACCCTAAGCGCAGTGCGGCGGAGCTGGAACACCTGGTGCCCGGGCTTGACCCGGCGCTGGTCACCCAGCAGCTGGGCGCTCTGCTCCCCGCCTTCCGGGCTCCCGATGGCCAGGTGGGCGAGCTTGACCCGGCCATGCTGCGCCGCTGGGCGGCCTGGGAGGCCCGGTTCGGAATCGTGCGCCGGCCGCCCGACGTTCAGGCCGCGTTCGACACCAGCTTGGTGACCAACGTCGCTGACTCACGCGCCATCCGCGAGCGCGGGACCACCAGATCAAACCCCGCCTGATCTGCCAGCTCGCGGACGTCGGTCTCGACGTGCGAGTAGAAGGCCAGCGTCGGGACTCCCCGCGCCGCCACCGGCCGGGCGTGCTCGATCCGCCCGACCGCGTCGGCGGTTAGATCGACCACCAGCACATCGGCCTCGATGTCCGGGGCGAGCTCGCCCACCAGCTCCACTTGGTGCCCGGCCGCGGTCAGAGCCGCGTGCACGCTGGACCCGAACAAGAGGTCGGGCACGAACGCCACGACCCGGGCCACGCTATTGGACTCGGAGCCGCTTGAACTCGCGGCGCACCGACTCGGGCCTGCCCCACAGCGGGACCACCTCGGTCCGTCCGGTGCGGACCTGGCGAACCGCCAGCTCGCCGGCGATGGCCGCGTCGTCGAGCAGCTTGAGCGCCGTGTGCACCGCTTCTGGAGCCGCGGCGTGTCCGAACCGGTGGGCCACGAGCAGCCGCCAGTGCCAGTCGTGCTTGGAGTACGGCTGGGCGTTGCAGGTGACCAGGAGCACCGCGGCATCCACGTACCGGTGTTCGTCGAAGATCCGCAGGTCCAGCTCCAGATCGGTCCAGTCGTCGGGCAGCGAGCCTACGACAAGCTCGAAAGTGTCGGCGAGAGCCATCCGGTCTCGGAGCCTAGCTATTTTTTATATGTGACCCAGACCGTCGTAGCCAGCAGCGAATACCGCACGGTGAGCGAAGCCTGCGGACTGCTAGATCGCTCGGAGCGGGGCAAGCTGTCGCTGACCGGCAGCGGCGCCCGCGAGTTCCTCCAGGGCCAGGTGACCAACGACATCGAGTCCCTGGCGGCTGGAAACGGCTGCTACGCGGCGTTCCTGACCCCGAAGGGCAAGATGCTCGGCGACCTGCGCGTCCTGGCCACCGAGGCGGAGCTCCTTTTGGACACCGAGCGGTCCACGCTGCAGGCGCTGTTCAACCTGATCCGGCGGTTCAGCGTCGGCTACGACGTCGAGTTGCACAAGCGGACCCTGGAGTGCGGGCTGCTGTCGCTCCTCGGCCCGGGGTCATTCGAGCTGGCCGGGATCCCCGAGCTGGCCGGCCGGGATGAGCATGGGCACGAGCTGGTGGAGATCGGCGGTGTGAGCGTGCGCGCCATCCGCACCGACATGGGGCTCGACCTGCTCTGCCCGAGCGCGGACACCGAGCGCCTGGTCGCGGAGCTCGAGCGGGTCGGCGCCGCGCCGGTGTCCGAATCGGTGGCTGAGTGTCTGCGGGTCGAGCGCGGCCGGCCTCGCTATGGCCTGGATCTCGACGACTCGGTTATCCCCCAGGAGGCGGGCCTTAACCAGCGCGCGGTGTCGTTCACCAAGGGCTGCTACGTGGGCCAGGAGACGGTGGCCCGGCTCCACTACCGCGGCAAGCCGAACCGCCATCTGCGCGGACTCAAGCTCCAGGCCGAGGGGCACACCGGCCAGGTGATCTCCTCCGGCGAGCGTGAGGTGGGGCATCTGGGTAGCGTGGCCGAGTCGCCCCGCCTGGGCCACATCGCCCTGGCCCTGGTCCGGCGCGAGGTTCCCCTGGGTTCAACCGTCGCGGTGGGTGCGGAGGCCGTCGGCGCCCAGGTGGTCGAGCTGCCGTTCGCCTGAGTCCTCGGTGAGGAACCGTTCGAGCTCGGGCTCGCCAGGTGACGGTTCGAGCTCCAGCTGAGGCAGATCGGGGTGGGCGGCCAG
>DATKRM010000317.1:0-4045 GCA_035532195.1 Solirubrobacteraceae bacterium | reverse complement strand
CCGGATGCTGGCCCGGTTCGCTCGCCGTGTCTTCCTGGCCTTCCCCATCGTCGGCCGGGAGGGGAAGCGCTACCGCGTGGCCGGCCGGCCGGTGCCGCAGCCGGCCACCGACCGCGGGGCGGCCCGGCGCCGGTTTGGGATCGAGGCCGACGAGACCTGCGTGCTGGTGTTCGGCGGCTCCCAGGGCGCCCGCTCGATCAACCTGGCCGCGGTGGAAGCATTCGCCGGCGCCACGTTTCGCGTCCTGCACGCCGCGGGCGACCGTGACCTGCCCGGCCTCCACGCGCCCAACCCGTTCTACGACCTCCGCGGCTTCATCCCCGAGTTCGGTGACGCGCTGCTGGCCTCAGACCTGGTGGTGGCCCGGGCGGGTGGGTCGGTGTTCGAGATCGCCGCCCACGGTCGGCCGGCGGTCCTGATCCCGTACCCGTACGCCACGGCTGACCACCAGATGGCCAACGCCCGCTACCTGGAGCGGGCTGGGGCAGCAGTGGTGATCACCGACTCCGAGCTGACGCCGGCCCGGCTGGCCTCCGAGGTGGGGCGGCTGCTGGCCGACCAGCCCCGCCTCCGGGAGATGGCCCGCGCGTCGGCGTCACTGGCTCGGCCCCAGGCCGCCCGCGAGATCGCCCAGGAGATCCTGGCCGCAGTGGAGGAACGGAATCGCGGTTAGCACGGCTGGCTGGGTAAGCCGGGCCCGAGCGTGTCAGTAGCTAGTAGGGCTGGCTGGGGCTCCCTGGCCCCAGCTTCTGATTGGCGTTTTGGGCCAGCTCTAGTCCGAACTTGGGGTCGAACACACCGGAGGGCTTCCACGGCCCGCCCGGGCAGTTGGAGTTGTGGCTGCGCCCCGGAACGCCAGTCCAGAGGAAGCCGTCGAGGCTCTGGAAGTTCTTCCCGTCGAAGGTGGGGTTGACGTCCCCCGTGGGCATGCGCCCCAGCCCGCGGCCGGGCGGGTTGCACAATTCCTCGTTGCCCTGTTTGACGATATTCGTCGGGATCTTGGGGCCCTGGCCGTTCTGGGCGGTGTTGACCACGAAGTGGGCCGCGTAGCGGCCGTGGGAGATCGTCTTGAGGTCATTCACGACGTCCTGGGCCCAATGAATCTCGTTGATCGACCACGCGAAGTGGGTGCCGTTGGTCCAGAACCCGCGGACATTCTTCACGCCGGCCTTCCACAAGCGCCTTGCCGTCAGCCCGGCCGAATTCGCATCTGAGTAGCCGCCCTCCATGTAGACGACGGTGTGCGGTTGCCCACCAAGCGTCTTCGCTTCGTACTTGAGGTCACCCAGCCAGAGCGGGAGTGCGTCTCGCTTCATGCATGAGCTGAGCCCGATTCCGTCGATCTCCATCAGCACCACGGCGCGCTTGTTCCCGATCGCGCGGGCCATCTCGCCGACCAGGCGGTGGAAGGTTCCGTCCCAGCCACGAAGATCGCCGGCCGAGGGGCACTCGTTGCCGTTGGGCCAGAAGAACGTGGTGAACACCATCACCGAGCCGTCCCCTGCGTCGGCCGCCATGTTGTTGCACAGGAGCTTCGAGGTCTGACCATTGATCGCGCCCGGTCCGCCGCCCTCGGAGTACAGGCTTATGTTCTGGGTCTCCTGCTGGTCGGCGATCTTGCTGATCGCCTTGGCCTTCCCGTCGCCGTTGATAGCGGCCTGGTGCTGTGCCTTGAAGTCGGCCCAGCTCAAGCTCTCGCTCAGGTTCTTCGGGTCGACGCCGATGAGCTGCGCGACCGCTCCGGCCGCTTGACCGTGCCGGGGCCCATCGACGAACAGGTGGGCGCCCTGCAGCGGATCGCCATTCGACAGACGGGTGGGCAGCGCCAGCGGGTTGGCCGGATCTCGGGGACTGTTGACGTCAGGGCTGGCACACGTGCTGGCCCGACCGTGCCGCGTCCGGCCTGACGAGGCCGACGGCAGACCGAACGCCACGACCAGCCCCACCGCGCAAATAGCCCCAACCAGGGCTCGAAGTCTTGCCCCCGTCATGGCAGCCAGTGTGTCATGGCGATTTCCGGCACGCAACTCGTCGGGCGAAACCCCAAGTAGGCTCGCACGATGCGAGTGGACGATTGGTCTAGTCGGAGCCTCCACTTCGTGGGCATCGGCGGAGCCGGCATGAGCGGCCTGGCGATCATCGCCCAGGCCCTGGGGGCCTCGGTCACGGGATCCGACCGGGCCGAGTCTTCCTACACCGAGCGCTTGCGCGAACACGGGATCGAGCCGGTGATCGGCCACGCCGCGGAAAACGTCCCCGCGGGGGCAGAGATCGTCTACTCCACGGCGGTGGGCCCCGAGAACCCCGAGCGCCAGGCGGGCGCTGGGCGCGAGCTCCACCGCGCCGACCTGCTGGCCCAGATCGCGGCGCTGCGCCGGTGCATCGCGGTGACCGGCAGCCACGGCAAGACCACCACCGCGGCGATGATCGTCCACGTACTGCGGGCCTGTGGCCTGGACCCCCCGTACGCGCTGGGGGGCGAACTACGCTCCACCGGCGCCGGGGCGGGTTGGGGTGTCGGCGAGTGGATGGTGGTCGAGGCCGACGAGTCCGACCGGTCGTTGCTCAAGCTCGACCCGCAGATCGCGGTGCTGACCAACGCCGAGCTCGATCACCACGCCACCTACTCCTCGCGCCTGGAGCTGGAGGACACGTTTCGCGCCTTCCTGTCTCGGGCCGAGCGAGCCGTGGTCTGGGACCGGCCGGCGGTGCGCGGCCTGGCCCCGGCTCAGGCGATCGCCTACGACGCCCCCGACCCCGTTCTGTTTGCCGGTGGGTCCCGGTTTGCCTGGCGGGGGATGGAGGTCGAGCTCAGCGTCCCGGGAGCCCACAACGCGATCAACGCCGCGGGGGCGCTGACCGCAGCCGCCCTGGCCGGAGCCGACCCTGAGCAGGCGGCGGCTGGGCTCCGGGACTTTGCCGGAGCCCGCCGGAGGTTCGAGCGGGTGGGGGAGGCGCCGGGCGGCGGCGCGGTCTACGACGACTACGCCCACCACCCCACCGAGGTGGCCACCGCTCTCGCCGCCGCGCGGACCCTCGCGCCCCAGCGGCTGGTGGCCGTGTTCCAGCCCCACCTGTACTCGCGTACGGGTGCGCTGTACCAGGCTTTCGGCCGGGCGCTGGCCGCGGCCGACGTGGTGGCGGTGCTCGACGTGTACCCGGCCCGCGAGCGACCGGAGGACTTTCCCGGCGTGGATGGACGGTTGGTGGCCGCCGCGGCCGCCGACGCCGCCGGCGGGCGCCCCGTGGCCTGGGTGCCCGGGTTTGACGACGCGCGCCAGTTTTTGACTGGCGCCCGCCGCCCCGGCGATCTGTGTCTGCTGATGGGCGCGGGGGACATCGACTCGCTGGCCCGCTCGCTGGTGGGCTGAGCGCCGATCGCGCCGGCCTGACTAGCCGCCCCCGTGTCTACTCTGGCCGAGTGGCCGACCCCCCGCCCGGTGTCCAGCCAGACTTCGACCTGGCCCGTCTGACCACGATTCGCACCGGTGGCCGAGCCGAGCTGTTCGCCCGGCCGGACTCGATCGAGGAGTTGGAGGAACTTCTGGCCTGGGCCGGCGCCGAGGGGGTGAAGGTAGGGGTCGTGGGCTCGGGGTCGAACCTCCTGATAGCAGATGCCGGCGTGGACGGACTGGTCTTGAAACTGGATCGCGAGCTCAGCCAGATCGAGCTCGAGGGCAGCCGCATTCGCTGCGGCGGCGGCGCGCGGTTGCCCACGGTCTCGGCCCGGGCGGCTCAGGCTGGCCTGACCGGGATCGAGTTCGGCGTCAACATCCCCGGAACGGTCGGTGGCGCAGTGCGGATGAACGCCAACGCCTACGGCGGAGAGCTGGCCCGGGTGCTCGAGTGGGTGGATGTGGTGAGCGCGCAGGGCACCGAGCGCCGCACGCCGGCCGACCTGGGCTTCGAGTATCGCCGCTCCTCGCTGGGTGAGGGCGAGGTGATTGCGCAGGCGTCGTTCGGGCTGGCGTCCGCCGAGCCCAGCCAGGTCAAGCAGACGCTGGCCGACATGCGGGCCCGGCGCAAGGCCGTCCAGCCCGGAGGC
>DATKRM010000316.1:0-18677 GCA_035532195.1 Solirubrobacteraceae bacterium | reverse complement strand
ATCCGGCCTAAGCGCTCACCCGCGGAGTCCAGCAGCGGACTCCCCACCAGCGATGAAAGATGAACTATTGATTCGGGCATGAATCCCGCCGGAGCAAGGCTAGCGCTCAGATCGAGAGGATCCGCGCGGCCAAAAGAGCGGCATTGCGGGCGTTGTCCACGCCGACGCAGCCCACCGGAACTCCCGGCGGCATCTGGGCGATGGCCAGGAGCGCATCCAGCCCTCCGCCCACCGAGGTCCGGCTGGTCAGCGGAACCCCGATGATTGGCAGGTCGGTGTGGGAAGCGACGACCCCGGGGAGCGCCGCCGACAGGCCGGCCCCCGCGATGATCACCCGGAGCCCCCGCATGCGGGCGTTGCGCGCGTACTCGGCCACCTTGTCCGGCTCGCGGTGGGCCGACATCACCCTGACCTCACTGCGGATGCCCCGCTCGGTCAGCTCCTGTTCCGCCGCCTCCATGGCCGCCATGTCGCTCTTGGAGCCCATCACGATGCCCACCCGCGGGGCATCGACGTCCAGCTCGTCGAACTCGGCCTCGGGGTCGACGTAGGTCTGAGGGGCTGACTGCTCGCTCACGCTGCGGTCACTCTTGCCGCGATGTCGCGGCGCAACTGCCGACCGTCAAAATGGATCATGTCGGCGGCAGCATAGGCCGCGGCCCGGGCGGCATCGGCATCCGGGCCCAGGGCGGTGACGCTGAGCACCCGTCCGCCCGCGGTGACCAGCTGACCGGCGGCGTTGCGCGCCGTGCCCGCGTGAGTGACGTAGACGTCGTCCGGCACCGCGTCGAGCCCGGCGATCACATCCCCGCTCGAGGAGCTCTCGGGATAGCCGCGGCTGGCCAGCACGACGGTCACCGCCGTGTCCGGCGCCCAGTCCATTTCCGCGACGTCGGTCAGGCCACCCGGCTCGGTCGCCGCCTCCATCAGCTCGAGCAGATCAGACCCCAGGCGGGGCAGGATGGCCTGCGTCTCGGGATCGCCGAACCGGACGTTGAACTCGAGCACCTTCGGCCCGTCGGCGGTGAGGATCAGGCCGGCGTACAGGACGCCATGGAACGGCGAGCCCCGCCGGGCCATCTCATCGAGCACCGGCTGGTGGATGGCGCGGCAGAGTAGCCGGGCTTGGTCCGCGTCTACGTCCGGCACGGGCGAGTAGGAGCCCATGCCGCCGGTGTTGGGGCCGTGGTTGCCTTCGCCGATTCGCTTGTAATCCTGCGCCGAGGCCAGCGGCACCGCCCGCTCGCCGTCGCACAGGGCAAGCAGCGATAGCTCGGGGCCTTCCAGATGCTCCTCCACCACCACCCGCTCGGTGCCAAACCGGCGCTCAACCAGGAGCTGCTCCAGCGCCCGGCGAGCCTCGTCCTCGTGCTGGGCGATTACGACCCCCTTGCCCGCGGCGAGGCCATCGGCCTTGATCACCGTGGGATAGCGGCGGATGGCATTGAGCCCGGCCTCGGGATCGCTCACCACCTGGTAGCCCGCGGTCGGCACCCCCGCGGCCGACATCACCTCCTTGCAGAACGCCTTGGACCCCTCCAGCCGGGCGGCCGCGGCGCCGGGCCCGAAGCAGCGGACACCGGCCTCGGCCAGCGCGTCGGTCAGCCCGGCGACCAGCGGCGCCTCCGGCCCGACTGCCACCAGGTCGAGCTGTTCCCGCGCCGCCGCCTCGACCAGCCCGGCCACGTCGTCGGCCCCCACGTCGAGCAGACGCGCCTGATCGGCGATGCCCGCGTTGCCCGGCGCGCACAGGACCTCGGGCCGGCGAGCCGAGCGCCGCAGGGCATGGACGATGGCGTGCTCGCGGGCTCCTGCCCCGACAACGAGGACCCGTCGCCGGTCAGATGGAGCCAATGAAGTCGTCGATCGGAATCGCGCTCAGCGTCTCGTACTTGGCGGTTCCGCGCGAGCCGAGCTCCAGCGACACCCGAGCGATGGTCTTCTCGTCCGGCGCCTCGACCACGTTGACGAAGTCGAAGTGCCCCAGCGTTGCCCACTGCGCCTTGACCGTGGCCCCCAGCTGCTCAACCTCGCGATTGACCTCCTGGATCCGGGCCGGATTGTTCTTGATCGTCTGCACACCCTCGGGGGTGAGCGTCGAAAGCATGATGTAGGTCGGCACTGCACTCTCCTTTCGCTCCGCCTCGGCGGTTGGAGACCACTTCTACCCGATCTCGTGCCAACATGCCTTCTCTGATGCGGGAGCGGCTGAGGATCGCGGCGCTGGTCTGCCCGCTGGTGCTCGGCTGCGCCGGCTCGGCTGCCGGGGCAATCAGCGGAAAAGCGACGGTGAAGACCGATCAGGGCTGCTATGTGGTGAGCAGCGCGGTGGCGCTCTACGGTTCGGGCTTCGCGCCCGCGCGGACCTACGACGTGGCCGTGGACGGCGTCGACTTCGGACAGTCCAAGACCGACGCCGACGGCGGCTTTGCCACCCACTTCTCTCCGGGCGGCCTGGGCGCCGGTGTGGTGCAGAGCGTGCACCACGTTGACGTGACCGACGGCACCAGTGACGCGTCGGCGGCGTTCACTGTGACCCGTCAGACGGGCGCGCGGTTCGAGGTCTCAAGCGGGGACCCGCGCCAGCTGCGGGCCCTGTTCCAAGCCTGGGGATTCTCGATGGACGGCACCCAGCGCTCGCTGTACCTGCACTACGTCCCACCGCACGGGCGGGTGCGGACCACCGTGCCCCTAGGTCGGGCCGGAGGACAGTGTGGCTACCTGGTCACCCGCCGGATCCGCGTCTTCCCATTCGTTCCGGCGGCGGGCCGGTGGACGCTGCAGGTCGACACGGCGCAGAGCTACGACGCGCAGGCGACCGGGCCGGTGGCCCGGTTCCACGTGGTCATCCGGCGGGGATGAGGGCGGTCCCAGACCGGCCTGGCGCGGGGCGTGGAATCCGGCGGCTGGGTGCTGGAGGCACCGCGGCTCAGCCCCGGGGGCAGGGCTGTGAGATCCGGTGCTGAGGTGTGGGCAGCCAGGGCGGGTTGCGCGGCTTCTGATTGAAGTCCAGCGCCAGACCGGCGTTGTTGGCCCGGGCGTCGCGACGCGTCAGCGACCGCAGCCCGTAGCGATATTCCACGAGCTTGAGGATCGATTCGTGGCCGAAGCGCGTGTGCACGACTCTGCCCCGGCGTGCATACGGGGACACGACGATCCCGGGCACGCGGAAGCCCATCTGCCCGAAATCGTTATCCAGGTTCCGGCTCTGACGGATGTCGGGCACGCTGGGCGGGCGGACGTGGTCGAAGAATCCGCCCCATTCGTCGAACACGACAAACAGCGCGCCGCGCTTCCACTGGGGCGAGTGGATGAACGCGTGCACGACGTCGCTGATGAAGGCTTCGGCCGTTCGTACGTCGCCGTAGGTGTGGTCGTCATTCGACGTGCCCGTGGCTTCGAAGAACGAGTTCAGGTGCGGATCGACGAACGACAGCGCCGGCAGTGTCCCGGCGCCGCAGCGAACGAAAAAGTCAGAGATCGGAGCGCTGCGTCGCACGCCGACCGGCCCCCACATGGACGCGTAGTTGTCGTCGGAATAGAACGTGATTCCCCGCCTGCCCCGCCGAGCCAGGGCCCCTTCAATCGACGTGGAGGGAGGGAAGCCCCTGGGGGTGGGGAACTGGGGCGCGCCGTCACCGGGGAGGGTCAGCAGGTACTTCTGGCCATAGCTCTGGGCGGCGTGCGCATAGGCGCGGTTTGGGTTCGTCGAGGCGAGCAGCGAGGCAAACCATCTGTCGCACACGGTGAACTCCCGCACCAGACTCGGAGTGAACGGAAGGTCGCGCTGGCGGTAGTAGCCGATGGCGTAGGTGTCGTTTCCGCTGCCGTTGGCCAGAAACCCGTCGCACCGCCCGCCCGCGAACTGGACCCGGGCCTCGTTCCACAGATGTCCGGGGATGAGATGGCCGCAGCCCTGGAAATCGGGGGCGAGCGGATGAGTCGCGCGGCGCACGCCGGTGGCGTCCACGTAACTCAGGCCGGCCTGGCGCCCATCGGCCCTGGGCATCCAGCCCAGGTAGTGGTCGAACGAGCGGTTCTCCATCATCAGGATCACGAACGTGTCCAGCGGCAAGTTGCGCGGGCTGGGCAGTCTGCGCCGGCTCAGCTCGGCCTGCGCGGCATGAGCCACGAGAGTTTCGGCAGACAGCGTCGCGGCCACACTCGCGCTGGCTCCGATGGCCATCGCGGTTCGCTGCAGGAACTCCCGCCGGCGCAGATGCTCGTCGGGATGCTCGGCCGCCAGGCGCTCTTCCGAGGCGTCCATCGCCCGGGACCCTAGTCGCCGCGGCGGGACCTGGCAACAACGCGGTCTCTGTCTGCCATTGCGGTGGCCCGGCCCTGCCGGGTTCGCGCTCGTGGCTGAAGGCCGCGGCCTCGGTTAGGCCGCGGCAGCGGCTGCCTGCTCCGTGACCTTCACGAGCTTCAGCTCGCCGTCGGCCGCATCCACGCGGACGGTGTCGCCGGGGGCGAACCGGCCCTCCAGAAGGGCCAGGGCCAGCGGGTCGACCAGGCGCTTCTGGATCACGCGCTTGAGCGGGCGGGCCCCGTAGGTGGGGTCGTAGCCCAGGTTGCCCAGCAGAGTCTTGGCCTTGTCGGTCAGCTCCACCTCGACGTCGCGTTCGCGCACCCGCTCGATCAGGCGGTCCACCTGGAGCTCGACGATCTCGGAGATCTGCTCGCGGGTCAACGAGTGGAACTCAACGATGTCGTCCAGCCGGTTGATGAACTCGGGCTTGAACTGCGCCTCGACTCCGGCCCGGCCCCCCGGGATGTTCGACGTCATGATCAGGACGACGTTCTTGAACGACACCGTCCGGCCCTGACCGTCGGTCAGCCGTCCGTCGTCCATCACCTGCAGCAGCGTGTTGAACACGTCCGGGTGGGCCTTCTCGATCTCATCCAGCAGGACCACTGAATACGGCCGGCGACGCACCGCTTCGGTGAGCTGCCCGCCCTCGTCGTAGCCGACGTAGCCGGGCGGAGCCCCAACCAGCCGGGACACCGAGTGCTTCTCCATGTACTCGGACATGTCGATCCGGATCATCGCGTCCTGCGAGTCGAACATGAACTCGGCCAGCGCGCGAGCCAGCTCGGTCTTGCCGACGCCGGTCGGCCCCAGGAACAGGAACGTGCCGATCGGTCGGTCGGGGTCCTGGAGGCCGGCCCGCGAGCGCCGTAGCGCGGCGGACACCGCCTCCACGGCCTCGTCCTGCCCGATCACCCGCTGGTGCAGGCGCTCCTCCATGTGCACGAGCTTCTCGATCTCGCCCTCCATCAGGCGGCTGACCGGGACGCCCGTCCACTTGGCCACGACCTCGGCAACGTCCTCGGCGTCGACTACCTCCTTGAGGAACTTCGGCGCGCTGCCGGCCTCGGCGGCAGCCTCAGCGCTCTCGGCGGCCTCCAGCTGCTTCTCCAACTCAGGGATCGTGCCGTATTGGAGCTCGGCCGCGCGGCCCAGGTCGGCCTCGCGCTGAGCCCGCTCGAGCTCGCTGCGCGCCTGATCGAGCTGCTTGCGCAGCTCGTCGGCGGCGCCGATCGTCTCCTTCTCACGCTGCCACTCGGCGTGCATGGCGGCCGAGCGCTCGCGCTCATCGGCCAGGGCACGCTCGAGCTGCTCGCGCCGAGCCACCGTGCCCGCGTCGTCGTCGTCCTTGAGCGACTCCAGCTCGATGTCCAGCTGCATGATGTGCCGGTCGACCTCGTCAATCTCGGTCGGCTTGGAGTCGATCTCCATCCGGATCCGCGACGCCGCCTCATCGATCAGGTCGATCGCCTTGTCGGGCAGGAAGCGGTCGGCGATGTAGCGGTGGCTGAGCGTGGCCGCGGCCACCAGCGCGGAATCCAGGATCCTGACCCCGTGGTGGACCTCGTAGCGCTCCTTCAGCCCGCGCAGGATGGCGATCGTGTCTTCGACGGTCGGTTCCCCCACGTACACCGGCTGGAACCGGCGCTCCAATGCCGGGTCCTTCTCGATGTGCTTGCGATACTCGTCCAGCGTGGTCGCGCCCACCGCGCGTAGCTCGCCACGGGCCAGCATCGGCTTGAGCATGTTGCCGGCGTCCATCGCGCCCTCGGCCGCGCCGGCGCCGACGATCGTGTGCAGCTCGTCGATGAACACCACGATCTGACCCTTGGCGTCGGCGATCTCCTTGAGCACGGCCTTGAGCCGGTCCTCAAATTCACCCCGGTACTTGGATCCGGCGACCATCGCACCGAGGTCGAGCGCCACCAGTCGGCGGTCACGCAGGCCCTCGGGGACGTCGCCGTCGACGATCCGCTGGGCCAGGCCCTCGACGATCGCCGTCTTGCCCACGCCCGGCTCGCCGATCAGCACCGGGTTGTTCTTGGTCCGGCGGCTCAGCACCTGGACCACCCGCCGGATCTCCTCGTCTCGGCCGATCACCGGGTCGAGCTTGCCCTCACGCGCCGCCTCGGTCAGGTCGTGGCCGAAGCGCTCGAGCGCCTGAAACTTGTCTTCAGGGTTCTGGTCGGTGACCCGCTGCGCACCCAATTCCTCCAGCGCCTTGAGCAGCTGGTCTCGAGTCACACCGCTCGACCGCAGCGCCTCCCCGGCCTTGCCCGGGTGCCCGGCGATCGCCAGCAGCAGGTGCTGGGTCGAGATGTACTGGCCGCCGAGCTCACGGACCTCCTTTTCGCCCTCGCGCAGCACCTGGACGAACTCGCCCGACGGACCGCCCGCTTCGGCGTTGGTTGGCCCGCTCAGCATCGGCAGCGCATCGAGCGCCGGCCCCAGAGCCTGTCGCACGACGGCGGGCTCGACCCCCAGCTTGCGCAGGACTGGTGCGACCAGCCCGTCCTCCTGCTCAAGTAGGACCGCCAGAAGATGCTCGGGCGTGGTCTGGGGGTTGTGGCGCTCGTCAGCCAGCCGCTGCGCGGCTGCCAGCGCCTCTTGGGATTTGATCGTAAAGCGGTCAGGTTGCATGAATAATCCAGTCTCCGGCCGGTTACAGATCTAAGTGTATCAGACTCAGATTTCACGGCGGGCGATTTACCGCTAAGTGGCGCAAAAGCCCGTTAACCAGGGGTTTACGGGCTGGAAACGGGCTGGATCCATATCGGCCGCGCCGGTTACCCACTATGCCCGTCCAACCTCGAACCAGGATGCTTCGTGTCTAAGCAGCCGAGGCGCCTGTTGGCGCTCGCGCCCGGGGCCGCGGCCACCGTCGTCACCGACGACCGGGTCGGTGGCGGGGCTACTGGCCGCGCCGGATGCGCAGCGTGAGGTGCTTCAGGTCGGCGCTGCGCACGAGCTCGCCGCCCGGTACGTAGGGCACGATCTCGGCTCGCAGCTCCCGGCGCAGCGCTTCCAGGCGCTCGACCTCGGCGGCCAGCGCCCTGGCCCGCCGTTCCATGGTCTGGACCTTCCGGGCCATCGCGTGCAGCTTCTCCTCGAGCTCGAACACCCGCTCCACCCCGGCCAGGTTCATGCCCAGCTGTGCCGTCATCTCCTGGATGCGGCGCAGCCGCTCGACGTCCTGATGGGAATACAGACGGGTGCCCTTGGGCGAGCGCTGGGGCTCGATCAGCCCGCGAGCCTCGTACATGCGCAACGTCTGCGGGTGCATCTCGGCCAGCTCCGCCGCCACCGAGATCATGAACACGCCGCGCCCAGATGAGACCTTGACCCGGGCCGTCGCCCGCTGCTCTCGCCGCGCGGCCATCAGGCGGCCCCGCCGCCCGTAGCCGCAAACAGCTTCGACCGTGGGTTGCCGTTCATCACCTGGGACAGTCGCTCGACCGCATCCTCCTGCTCGGGAGACAGTGACTGCGGAACGTCGATCACAAAGCGGTAGTGGATGTCTCCCCGGGCCTTGCCACCGGGACGTGGCGGACCCTCGCCGCGCAGCCGCTGGACGGTGCCGCTCTTGGTCCCGGCCGGGACACGCAGGCGCTTCGACCCCTGCAGCGTCGGCACCTCGACCACGGCGCCCTGGAGCGCCTCGGGGATGGTCAGCGGGACCTCGACCTCCAGGTTCTCGCCGTTGCGCCGGAACACCGGGGACTCCTGAACCCGAGTGATCACGTACAGGTCGCCGGGCTGGGATCCGCGGGGACCCGCCTCGCCCTTGCCGGCCAGCCGGATACGGCTGCCGTCGTGCACCCCAGCCGGGATGTTGACCCGCAGCCGCCGCACGCTCCGCTTGGCGCCAGAGCCGCCGCAGGTGGGGCAGGGTTCGTCGATCACTGTGCCGGTGCCACCGCAATTGGAGCAGGGCTGGGAGATGGAGAAGATCCCCTGGCTCTGGGACTCCACGCCCCGGCCCTGGCACACGGGGCAGACCTTGGGCGACGTGCCCGGCTGCGCGCCGGTGCCCGAACAAGTAGGACATGCCGCCGTGACGTTGATCGACAGCGGCACCTGGGCTCCGTTGACCGCTTGGTCGAAGCTGAGCGAGACCTCGGTCTCCAGATCACGCCCGCGCTGGGCGGCCGGACCCGCGCCGCCGCCGGCCCGCGTGGGCCCTCCGGCCCCACCGAACAGGTTGCTGAGAATGTCGCCAAAGCCGCCAGCGAACCCGCCCGGATCAAAACCGCCGCCACCGCCGCCGAACCCACCAAACGGGCTTCCGCCGCGGTCGTAGGCCTTGCGCTTCTCGGAATCGGACAGGACGTCGTGGGCCTGCGAGATCTCCTTGAAGCGCTCCTCGGCCGCCTTGTCGCCCTGGTTGCGGTCCGGGTGGTATTGCCGCGCCAGTTTGCGGTAGGACTTCTTGATCTCCTCGTCGGACGCGCCCTTGCCGACCCCGAGGATCTTGTAGTAGTCAGGTCTCGTGGCCACGTCGACCTCCTAACCGGCCACGACCACCCGGGCCGGCCTGATCACCGTGTCTCCCAGGCGGCAGCCGCGCTGGTAGACCTCGACCACGGTTCCCGGCTGCGCGCCGTCGAACGGCTGCTGGGCCACGGCCTCGTGATGCTCGGGATCGAACGGCTCGCCCTCGGGCGAGAACAGCTCCACGCCGACTCGGTTCAGTGCGGCCACGAGCTCGGCCTGGACCAGCTTGATGCCGGACACCAGATCGTCGCCGTTGCCTCCGGCCTCAGCCGCCGCCAGTGCATGCTGGAGGCTGTCCACGGCGGGCAGCAGCTCGCTGACCAACTTGGCCACGCCTCGCTGCTGGGCCATCGCGGCCTCCCGGGCGGCCCGCTTGCGGTAGTTCTCGAAATCGGCCTTGGTCCGCTGGGCCAGCTCCAGGTACTCGTCGGCCTTCTGGGCCTTGGCCGCCAGCTCCTCGAGGTCGTGCTCCAGCTTCGCCTCGTGGTTCTCGTCCGGCTCAGAGCCAGGCTGAGGACCCGGCTCCACTGAGGAATGGGGCGCCCCGGAAGGCGCGTCCGCGGACGAGGCACTCGCGTGCGGCGCCTCGGGCGCGGGTGCGCCTTCCTGGTTGCGCTCCTCCGAAGCACTCGCGTGCGGTGCTGAGGGGGTGGGCGCGCCTCCCGAGTAACGGCGAGTCGGGTCGTTCATTACTTCTTACCCTCGTCCACGACCTCGGCGTCGACGACGTCCTCCTCCTCATGGCTGGCGCCGTTGTGCGCGCCCGCGCCGTCGGTGGACGCCGCGCCCTCAGCCGCAGCCTGCTCCTGGGCCCGCTGGTACATGGCCTCGGACACCTTGTGGAACGAGGCCTGAAGCGCCTCGGTCTTGGCCGTGATCGCCTCGGCGTCCTCCGAGGTCAACGACTCGCGGACCTCCTTGATCGCTGCCTCGATCTCCTCCTTGGACGAGGCGTCCACGGAGTCCCCGAGGTCAGCCAGCTGCTTCTCGGCCTGATAGGCCGCATGCTCGCCGTTGTTGCGGGCCTCGGCCAGCTCGCGCTGGCGGCGGTCATCCTCGGCGTGGGACTCAGCGTCGGTCACCATCCGCTTGATCTCGTCCTCAGACAGGCCGGATCCGGCCTTGATCTCGATCTTCTGCTCCTTGCCAGTGCCCAGGTCCTTGGCGGAGACGTTCAGGATCCCGTTGGCATCGATGTCGAACGTGACCTCGACCTGCGGAATGCCGCGCGGCGCCGGCGGGATGCCGGTCAGCTGGAACTTGCCCAACGACTTGTTGTAGGCCGCCATCTCTCGCTCGCCCTGGAGGACGTGGATCTCCACCGAAGGCTGGTTGTCCTCGGCCGTGGAGAAGATCTCCGACTTGCGGGTGGGGATGGTGGTGTTGCGCTCGATCAGCTTGGTCATCACGCCGCCCTTGGTCTCGATGCCCAGGGTCAGGGGGGTGACGTCGAGCAGGAGCACGTCCTTGACGTCCCCGGCCAGCACGCCGGCCTGAATCGCGGCACCCACGGCCACAACCTCGTCGGGGTTGACTCCGCGGTGCGGATCCTTGCCGGTCAGCTCCTTGACCTTCTCCTGCACGGCGGGCATGCGCGTCATTCCGCCGACCAGAACCACGTGGTCGATCTTGTCCGCGCCCTTCTCCTTGGAGTCATCCAGCGCCTGGCGCACCGGAGCCACCGTGCGATCGAGCAGGCCGCTCGTCAGCTCGTTTAGCTTGGCCCGGGTGAGCCGCATGTCGAGGTGCTTGGGGCCGCTGGCGTCAGCCGTGATGAACGGCAGGTTGATCTGGGTCTCCTGGGTGGTGGAGAGCTCGATCTTGGCCTTCTCGGCCGCCTCATACAGACGCTGAAGCGCCATCGGGTCGGCGGCCAGGTCGATGCCCTGACTCTTCTTGAACTCCGAAACCAGCCAGTCGACGATCGCCTTGTCGAAGTTGTCGCCGCCGAGGTGGTTGTCACCGGCGGTCGCCTTGACCTCGAACACCCCGTCGCCGATCTCCAACACCGAGACGTCGAACGTCCCGCCGCCCAGGTCGAACACCAGGATGGTCTGGTCGCTCTCCTTGTCGAGGCCGTAGGCCAGTGAGGCAGCGGTCGGCTCGTTGATGATCCGCTTGACGTCGAGACCGGCGATCTTGCCCGCGTCCTTAGTGGCCTGCCGCTGGTCGTCGTTGAAGTAGGCCGGGACCGTGATCACGGCGCTGTCCACCGTCTCGCCCAGATAGGCCTCGGCATCACTCTTGAGCTTGCCCAGGATCATGGCCGAGATCTCCGGCGGGGAGTACTGCTCGCCGCCCGCCTCCACGCGGGCGTCGCCGTTGGGTCCGGAGACGACCTTGTACGGGACGATCGACTCCTCCTCCTTCACCTCGGCCTCCTTGCGGCCCATGAAGCGCTTGATCGAGAAGACGGTGTTCTGCGGGTTGGTCACCGCCTGGCGCTTGGCCACGGTGCCCACCAGGCGCTCGCCACCTTGCGTGAAGGCGACGACGGACGGCGTGGTGCGGCCGCCCTCTGCGTTCTCAATGACCGTCGGCTCGCCACCCTCGAGCACTGCCATGCACGAGTTGGTCGTACCGAGGTCGATTCCAATGGTTTTTCCCATATTGAAGTTGCTCCTATCGGTTCGACAAAATCTTAGTGCTGTTATAGCAGATTTGTGCGCCAATCATGGTGGATCGGCTCGGGGAATTGGCCCTGGCTGGTGCCCGCGTAGGCGAAAACTCGGACATAGCCCGAGAAATCCCCCCACCCACCCGCGGTTGTGGGAGATAAAGCCCACAGAGATGGGCAAATCGCCCACGCCCCCCCGAGCCGGGTGGGGACGCGGCCGCAGCGGCCTCGTTTTGCCGCCGCTACCCGAACGAGCCCATGAAGATGGCCTGGGCGCGCCTGGTCAGGGTCAGGGGGCGCTCGGCTACCCCGACCTCCTGTACCTCGCCGTGGCGCACCTTGAGCACCACGCTCACCGAGCCGGCCGGCCCGAGGTACCGGTCATTGGCGCCGGGCCGGACGCGCTGGCCCAGCATCGGACGAGGCCGAGCCGCCTTCGGCCTGGGCGCCGGGCCCAGCGTGGTCGCGCCGAGGGCCGGGGATGCCCCCACGCCCAGCGAACGACTCCGAGCTAGTCCACTTGGAAAGCGCTCGGGCACAGCGAGGCGAGCACGCATTCGCCACACGCCGGCCGCCGCGCATAACACGTCCGCCGGCCGTGGCGCAGCAGGTTGAGATGAAGCTCCAGCTCCTCGCCCGGCGGGGTGATCTCGAGCATGGTGTCGTGGAGCTCCTCGAACGGAGCGCCGGGACGAAACAGCCCGAGCCGCGTGCCCACTCGAGACACGTGGGTGTCGACCGGGACGTCCCGCATCCCGAGGGCGAACAGCAACACGCAGGCCGCGGTCTTGCGGCCCACGCCGGGCAGCGAGCACAGGTACGCCTGTGCATCGCTCACTGGCTGGCTGGCCAGCCAGTCCAGGGACAGGGCGTCGGGCCCGACCGGAGGTGGGGCGTCGGGGGGACGCGGGTCGCGGCTGATGCCATTCAGGATCGACCTGATCCGCGCCGACTTGATCCGGGAGATCCCTCCAGGCCGGATGGCTTCCTCAATCTCGTCCACCCGCGCGTCGCGCACCTGCACCCAGGTGGGAAACCGCTCCCGCAGGGCCAGATACGCCACGTCCCGGTTGCGGTCGTTGGTCGATTGCGAGAGCACGGTGAGGATCAGCTCGGCGATCGGATGACCGTGGGGCTTGGCCAGCGGGATCCCGTACACCTTGCGCAGCCGGTCGCGTATCGCGCGCACCCGGCGGGGGCTGGGCGGGCGCCAGGAGGCCGCATCCGGCTTCTGGCCTCGCTTCGCTCCGCTCTTGGTCACCGATGACCCTCGCGCAGCGCCGCGCGCGGCGCGCGAGTCATCCGGCTGCTCGCTCGGCAGCTAGCACAGCCGGCGTTCCGGGCCGGCTAGTCAAGTGCGCCCCAGCGCTCGCAGGCCCGGGCCGACGCCTCCACCGCCTCGGGTAATGCGGCGGCCACGGCGGAGGGATAGAAATCCGACAGCGCCAGCCGGGCCAGCAGGATCCCGGTCAGCGCGTCTCCGGCCCCCACAGTGCTGAGAACCCGGGCGGCCACACCGGGCACGTCGGCCCGCAGCTCGCCGCGCAGGATCAGGCCAGAGGAGCCCAGCGTGATCAGCACCATCCGCGCCCGCGCCTTGATCAGCGCGATGGCCGCGCGCTCGGGATCCTCCTCACCGGTCATCAGCGCCGCCTCGGCCGCGGTAGCCCGGACCAGCAGCGCATTGGGAACGCAAGCGTTGGCCGCGGCGGCGGCCTGGACCGCCGAGGGCCAGCGGTGCAGCCGCAGGTTGGGGTCGAAGATCACCGGCCGACCCAGGTCGAGCGCCACCTGACGGGCGTCCATCGTGACCTCCCGCTCCTGAGGTCCGACCAGGGTGTTGGAGCTGACAAACAGGGCGGCCGCATCGGCCACGGCGGACTGCACCTGATCGCCCAGCGCTTGCACGACCGTGGCAATCGTCTCCCCGAAGATCTCGTAGGTGGGCTCACCGCTCTCCGCCACCCCGACCAGCGCCAACGGCGTCCGCTGCCCGGAAAGCAGGCGGAACAAGGAGGTATCGACCCCCTCCGCCACCAGCCGGTCCCTGAGCCAGGCTCCCCACGCATCGTCGCCGGCCCCGCCGGCCAGCTTGACCACGGCGCCCTCTCGGGCCGCCAGGACCGCGACGTTGGCCACAGCCCCGCCGAAATGAGGCACAAACGCCCGCGCGTCGGCCAGGCTGGTCACGTGGCGTTCGGAGATCAGGTCGACCAGCGCCTCGCCCAGGCACAGCGTTGCGCTCGGTGTCACTCCGCCCACGTTATCCTCGCCGCCGCGTGCGCGTCGACGATCACACGATCACGCTCGACGACTCGCCGGTCTTTTACCGCTCGGCCCGGCCCCAGGGGACCCCCTGCCTCTACGTCCACGGCATCCCCACCAGCTCTGACGACTGGATCGCGTTCCTGGAGACGACGGGCGGGGTCGCGCCCGACCTGATCGGCTTCGGGCGCTCGGGCAAGGGCGGCCATCTGGATTACAGCGCCGCCGGTCTGGCCGAGTTCCTCGCCTCACTGCGGGACCACCTCCAGCTGAACGAGGTGAACCTGGTCGCCCACGGCTGGGGAAGCCTGGTGGCTCTGCGATTCGCGATCGCGGAGCCACAATGCGTAAGCAAGCTCGTGCTCGTCTCTCCGGCGGCCGTCTTGCCCGGCTTTGGCTGGACGTGGTTCCAGCGGGCCTGGCGCCGGCGTCTGGTGGGAGAGTTGCTGATGGGATCCACCACTCGCGGGCTACTCGCCCGAGGCCTGCGACGCGCCTCGGCCAGCCCGGCGGCTTGGCCGCAAAGCCGCGTCGAGACGGTGTGGCAGCAGTTCGACCAGGGGACCCAGCGGGCGATCCTGCGCTGGCAGCGTGGTTGGGACCCAGCGCAGGCCGAGGCGCTGGAGGAGGACCTGGGTCGGCTGTCCATGCCAGCATTGGTCTTGTGGGGAGATCGCGACCCCTGGTGCCGACCGGAGCTGGCGAAGGCCTACGCGAGCCGCTTGCCCAGGGCCACACTGGAGCCGGTGGCGGGCGCGGGACACTGGCCGTGGCTCGACGATCGGCAGGTGGTGGAGCGGGTGTCAGCCTGGCTCGCCGCGTAGCTCCGACGCTGGTCGCGGGCGTTCCGGCCCTCGTCTACGTGATCCTGTCGCCGCCCAGCGGCGATTTACCCGCCCACCTCCTGCGAGCCAAGCTGTTCTCGGTCGAGGGCTTCGGCTTGTGGAACAACTGGTGGTACGGCGGCCATCACGTGCCGCTGTACAGCGTCCTGTTTCCTCCGGTGGCGGCGGCCTTGACGCCCCAGGTGGCGGCGGCACTGGCTTCGGTCGCCACAGCCGCGCTGTTCGAACAGCTGGCGTTCCACCACTTCGGCCGCGACGCGCTGGCCGGGTCGCTGTGGTTCGGTGCCGGCACCGCCGCCACGCTGTACGCCGGCCGGCTGGCGTTCGCGTTCGGGCTGCTGCCGGCCGTGGCCACGGCCCTGGCGCTTCAGCGCCGGCAGGGAGCGCTGGCTTCAGGGGCTGCGTTCATCACCGCGCTGTGTAGCCCCGTGGCCGCCGCCTTCACCGCCCTGGCTGGGGCGGCGCAAGCCATCGCGAGCTATCGCCGGGGCGCCGGAGCCCGCCCGCTGCTGCCCGGGACGGGCGTGGTCCTGGCTGCCGTCCTCCCGGTGGCCGCTCTGAACGTCGCCTTCCCCGAAGGCGGGAGCGAGCCGTTCGCCACCTCGGCGTTCCTGCCCCTGCCGCTGATCGGAATCGCCACACTGATCGCTCTGCCGGTCCGGGCGCGGACACTGCGCATCGGGACCGCTCTGTACACGCTGGCCTGCGTTCTCGCATTCGCCATCCCCAGCGCCCTGGGCAGCAACGTCGTGCGGCTGGGCGAGACGGTCGCCGGCCCCCTGGCCGCGATCCTGTGGTGGCAGCGGCGCCGGGCCCTGTTCGTGGCCGCGGCGCTCCCGTTGCTCTACCTGCAGTTCCAGGCGCCGGTGCGCGACCTGACGGGCGCCATAGGCAATCCCAGCGTCACAGCCGGCTACTACCAGCCGGTGCTGTCGTTCCTGAGCCGCCAGAGCGGCGGGCCGTTCCGGGTGGAAATCCCGTTCACCCGGTTCCACTGGGAGGCCTACCAGGTCGGGCAACGCGTGCCGCTGGCTCGGGGCTGGGAGCGCCAGCTGGACATCAAGTACAACCACCTGTTCTACGGCGGACCGCTGACGCCCAGTACTTACCGGGCGTGGCTCGACCAGCTGGCCGTGCGGTTCGTGGCCGTGCCCGATGCGGAGCTCGACTACTCCGCGCGCGCCGAGACGCGGTTAATCGACCGTGGCCTACCGTATCTACGCCTGGCGCTGCGAACCGCCCACTGGCGCATCTACGAGGTGCAGCGCGCGACACCGCTGGCCCAGGGGGTGGCCAGAGCCCAGGCGGCCGGACCGAACTGGATCCAGCTCACGGCCGCCCGTCCGGGCCGAGCCCTGGTTCATGTCCGCTTCACTCCGTACTGGGCGATCACCCGGGGCGCCGGGTGCGTGAGCCGCACGAACCAGGGAATGGTGGAACTCAGGCTGCGCCGCCCAGGTCCGGTGAGACTGGCCATCAGCTTCTCGCTGGGCCGGATCCGCGCCGATTCGGCCCGCTGCACCTAACCCGGCGCTGATCAAACCTTTATCAGTGCGTCGCTAGGATGCGCACGCCATGCAGCGCGCGCCCGCCCTGATTGCCGCACGGCTGCTGCCCCGCGGCTGGACCGACCTGTTCCGCCAGATGGGGCTGTTCGCCGGAGCGTTTTTCATCTACGACATCGTCCGTGGCATCGTCGGCACTGGGAGCTACGCGCCGTTCGGGCACGCCACCCAGATCATCGGCTTCGAGCGGACGCTGCACATCTTCGTCGAGCCGAGCGTGCAGGCCTGGGCCCAGGGGCAGCACTGGCTGATCTGGGCCGCGGACTTCGCATACCTCAACGGCCATTTCTTGGTCACGCTCGGAGCCTTGATCTTCATCTACTCACGGCGCAATGAGTCCTACTACTTCGTGCGCAACGCGCTGATGATCTCGATGGCTCTGGCCCTGCTCGGATACTGGCTGTATCCCACCGCCCCGCCCCGGCTGCTCCCCGAGTGGGGCTTCACCGACTCGGTCTCCCAGTTCCTGTATCACGGCACCGGCTGGATCGACAACGGGACGGCCAAGCTGTTCACCAACTTCTACGCCGCGGTGCCGTCGATGCACGTCTGCTTTGCCGTGGTGATCGGCGTCTCGATGGCCCGGCTGGTGCGTCACCGGACAGTTCGCGTGCTCTGGTACCTGTATCCGCTGCTGGTCACCTTCGTCGTCGTTGCCACGGCCAACCACTACTTGGTCGACGTGTTCCTGGGCGCTATCACTGCCGCTGTTTCCGCGCTGATGGCGCACCGGCTGCTGGCCCGGGCGCGGCCCGAGGTCTGGGCGTTCGCGCCGGCCCCCGCCTGACCATGCCCGATCCGGCGACCCGGACGGCACCGCCCCGGCCACGCCGAAGGCGCAGCCGCGAGGGTCCCACCACTCAGGAGCTGGTGCGCAACCGGCTGATCGAGTCGCGGCTGAGCCCGAACGCGATCTCGCTGAGCGGATTCGCACTGAACTTGGCGGCCGCCGGCCTGGTGGTGGCCCGGCTGTTCTTCCTCGCCGGGGTGGCGTTCATCGTCGGCTCGATCATGGACACGCTGGACGGCCGGTACTCGCGCATGTCCGGCAAGGGCACGCCCTTCGGGGCGTTCCTGGACTCCACGCTAGACCGCCTGGAGGAGGGAATCGTCCTGACCGCCGTGGGCGCCTACTTCGCCTCGCGGCACAACCAGGTGGCGGTGGCCGCCGTGGTGGCGGCGGTGCTCGGCTCGCTGATGGTGTCCTATACCCGGGCTAGGGCCGAGGCGCTGGGAGTGGAGTGCAAGGTGGGCCTGGCCACCCGCCCGGTGCGGGTGGTGATCCTGTCGATCGGCCTGGTGTTCGCCGGGGGCGCCTCGCTGGGCAACTTCTCGCTGCTGGCCCCGGCCGTGTACGTCCTGGCCGGGCTCACGCTCATCACCGTTGTGCAGCGCGTGTTCCATGTTCGGGCGCAGCTCACGCGCCTCGAGGGGCGGCCTGATGTGTAACCAACCGGGCTCAGCGGACTAACTACAGCGTGCCCACTCGCAACGGTTCCCGCAACGGCTCCTCGCGCCACCAGGACGACAGGGTTCGCGTGGCCATCGTCGGCGTAGGCAACTGCGCCAGCTCATTCGTCCAGGGCGTCCACTACTACGCCTCCGCCGATTCCGCCCAGTCGGTGCCCGGGCTGATGCACGTGGACCTCGGCGGCTACCACGTCCGGGACATCGAGTTTTCCGCCGCGTTCGACATCGACGCGGACAAGGTCGGCCAGGATCTTTCGCAGGCCATCTTCTCCGGCCAGAACAACACGCTTAAGTTCTGCGACGACGTCCCCAAGCTGGGCGTCGAGGTGCAGCGCGGGATGACGCATGACGGCCTGGGTAAGTACCTCAAGGAGAAGATCACCAAGGCCCCCGGGCCGACCGCCGACATCGTTCAGGTCCTCAAGGACACTCGCACTGACGTGGTCGTCTCCTACCTGCCGGTGGGCTCCGAGCAGGCCACCAAGTGGTACGTCGAGCAGGTGCTGGAGGCCGGCTGCGCGTTCGTCAACTGCATCCCGGTGTTCATCGCCCGTGAGGACTACTGGAACAAGCGGTTCAAGAAGGCCGGGCTGCCGATCGTGGGCGACGACATCAAGTCGCATGTCGGCGCCACCATCGTCCACCGCGCGCTGGCTCGGCTGTTCCACGACCGGGGCGTGAAGATGGTCCGCACCTCGCAGCTCAACGTGGGCGGCAACATGGACTTCTACAACATGCTCGAGCGCGAGCGGCTGGAGTCCAAGAAGATCTCCAAGACCAACGCGGTGACCTCGATCATGGGCCACGAGCTGCCGCCCGAGGACGTCTACATCGGCCCCTCGGACTACGTGCCCTGGCTCACCGACCGCAAGTGGGCCCACATCCGCCTCGAGGGCCGCGCCTTCGGCGACGTGCCGCTCAACCTCGAGCTCAAGCTCGAGGTCTGGGACTCGCCCAACTCGGCCGGGATCGTGATCGACGCCGTGCGCTGCTGCAAGCTCGCGCTCAACAACGGGCTCGCGGGCCAGCTCGACGGGCCCAGCTCCTACTTGATGAAGTCACCGATGCACCAGCGGCCAGACGACGAAGCGCGTGAGCTGACCGAGAAGTTC
>DATKRM010000315.1:0-32547 GCA_035532195.1 Solirubrobacteraceae bacterium | reverse complement strand
CCGCGAGAAGGCGATGCGCGTGCTCCGAGCCCGCCTGTATGAGCGGGCTCTGGCTGAGCAGCAGGCCGAGCAGGCGGCGACCCGCTCCGCGCAGGTCGGAGCCGGTGAGCGCTCGGAGAAGATCCGCACCTACAACTACGGCGAGCGGCGGGTCAAGGACCACCGGATCAACCTGCTTTCCCATAACCTGGACGGCATCCTCATGGGAGAGCTGCAGGAGCTGACCGACGCGCTGCAGGACGACGAGAAACGCCGCAGACTCCAGGAGCAGACCGTTGCCTGAGGCTGGCGGCATGTGCGAGGTATTGCGTGACGCGGCGGCGACACTCGAGCAGGCCGGCGTAGATACCCCGACGCTGGACGCCGAGCTCCTGCTGGCCGAGGCGCTGGGAGTCGGGCGCGAGCGGCTGGTCATCGAGGGCCCGCAGGCCGTGCGGCCCGAGGCGCTGAGCCGGTTCAACGCCCTCCTGGCGCGGCGGGCCGAGCGCGAGCCGGTGGCCTACATCCTGGGCAACAAGCACTTCCGGTGGATCAACGTGGCCGTGGACGGCCGGGTCCTCATCCCGCGCCCCGAAACCGAGTTACTGGTGGAGATCGGCCTGGCCGTACCCAGCGGCTCGCGCGTGGTCGATGTGGGAACCGGGAGCGGCGCGGTGGCCCTGGCCCTGGGCTTCGAACGCCCCGACCTCGAGGTGTGGGGCACCGACGTAAGCGCCGACGCAATCGCGGTGGCCAGCGACAACGCCCGGCGGCTGGGGCTGAACGTGCACTTCGTGGAGGGCGACCTGCTGGACGGGGTGCCCGGGCCGATCGACGCCGTGCTGGCCAACCTGCCCTACGTGGCCGAGGGGACCCCCCTGCAGCCGGAGATCTCGCGGTTTGAGCCTGAGGACGCGCTGTTCGCCGGCCCGGACGGGCTCGACGAGATCCGGCGGATGGTCGCGGCGGCTGACGGCGTCACGCTGCTGGCCCTGGAGATCGGCCCCGAGCAGGCCGACCCCACCGTCGAGATGCTGCGCAGCCGCGGCTTTCGGACCGAGGTGATCCGGGATCTGGCCGGACACGAGCGGGTGATCGTCGGACGCGGTGCGCGACAGCGAGCGGCTTGAGCGCTGCATTGCCTCGGGCGGCGTGGCGGTGTTCCCGTCGGACACCGTCTACGGCCTGGCCTGCGACCCTGAGAACCCCGCCGCGGTGGAGCGTCTGTACGGACTGAAGGGCCGCGCGCCGGGCAAGCCCTCGGCGGTGATGTTCTTTCAGGTGGAGCGAGCGCTGGAGGCCTTGCCCGAGCTGGGCCAGCGCACCCGGGTGGCGATGCGCGAGCTGATTCCCGGAGCCGTGACGCTCCTGGTGCCCAACCCCGCCCGGCGCTTTCCGCTGGCCGGTGGGGCGGACCCGACGGGGCTGGGCGTCCGCGTCCCGGAGATTTCGCAGTTGAGCCGGATCGGGCGTCCCGTGCTGCAGTCGAGCGCCAACCTGGCCGGCGGCCCGGATCCCCGCCGCCTCGACGACGTGCCGGAGGCGATCCGCCGCCAGGCCGACCTCGTGCTCGACGGCGGCGAGCTTCCGGGGACGGCGTCGACGGTGGTGGATCTGCGGCGCTACGAGGAGCAGGGATCGTGGCGGGTGGTGCGCAGCGGCGCGGTCGGCGAGGACGAGCTCGGCGGTGTCCTGGGTGAGCAGTGGCACTTCAACCCCGACCGCTATCTGGAGATGATTCGCTCGGACCTGCCGCTGTTCGACCGGCTCCAGGAGGAGCTGGTGGCGGCGAGCGGCGCAGGTGCGCGGCGGATCCTCGAGCTGGGCACCGGCACGGGGGAGACGGCACGGCGTCTGCTCGAGCAGCATCCCGAGGCGTCGCTGGTCGGCGTCGACGACAGCGAGCGGATGCTCGCGGCGGCCCGAGACCTACTGCCCGGCGACCGGGTGGAGCTGCGGGTGAGCCGGATCCAGGACGCGCTGCCCTCGGGACCATTCGACCTGGTGGCGAGCGCCCTGTGCGTGCACCACCTGGACGGAGCCGAGAAGGCCGGTCTGTTCGCTCGGGTGCGGGCCGTGCTCGGGCCGGGTGGCCGGTTCGTTCTGGCCGACTTGGTGTTGCCGGCTGATCCGGCAGCAGACCGGACTCCGTTCACGCCCGGGTTCGATAAGCCGAGCTCCGTAGCCGACCAGGTTCGGTGGCTGGCCGAGGCGGGATTCGACGTGACGGTCCTCTGGGAGGAGGGCGACCTTGCCGTGATCGCCGCGCGGAGGTGACGTCCGGGTTAGCTCAGCTGGCCGACCAGGGGGCCGGGCGGTCGGCCGGCTTCTTCTTGCGGCGCGCTGCGCCGCCTCCATCCCCAAAATCGCCCAGGCCGTAGAACACGATGGCCCCAATAAACACGATGATCAGCATGCCGACGCCGAGGAGCAACGCTCCGGCAGCCGCGGCCAGCGGCACCGCCAGGAGCCACACCAGCGCGTTCGGCACCCAGGGCCGCGCGACCAGGGCTGCCCCGATGGCCACCACGACTGCCCCGCCGATCAGCACCGCCAGCCCCGCTTTCGAGTGCACCGATTGATGCCAGGAGAGCTTGACCGTCGCCGGCGTGAGCGAGCCGCCAAAGTTCTGGTTCTTGGCCTTGATCAGCACGTAGGCGGCGGGCGCCGCGACCCCGATCAGCTCGAGCGCCAGTCCCGGCCAAACCCAAGGCGCCTTGTTCTCGACGGGCGTGAGCTGGAACCTAACCGGGCCTGGCTCGAGCCGGTGCGGGCGCTGAGGTTCAAGGTCGCGCGCCATCGCCGCGAGAATCTCCCGGCTGTTCTCCTGACCGCCCCGAACCTCAGGGTCCATCGAGCGAGACCTTAGCCCGATTCGGCCGCCATGGCCACTGCTATCGTCGCGCGTCCAGTGACCGTCGAGCTGCCCCCCGACTTCTTCAACCGGCCCGTGGCCGAAGTCGATCCGGAGATCGCCGAGGTGCTGGCCTCCGAGCTGGAGCGCCAGCAGCGCACGCTGGAGATGATCGCCTCGGAGAACTTCGTGCCCCAGGCGGTGCTCGAGTGCCAGGGCTCGGTCCTCACCAACAAGTACGCGGAGGGGTATCCCGGACGCCGCTACTACGGCGGCTGCGAGTACGTGGACATCGCGGAGCAGCTGGCCATCGATAGGGCCAAGGAGTTGTTCGGGGCCGAGCACGCCAACGTGCAGCCACACGCCGGGGCCCAGGCCAATGAGGCGGTCTATCAGGCCCTGTTGGAGCCCGGCGACAGCTTCCTGGGGCTGGCGCTGGACCACGGGGGTCACCTGACCCACGGCCGGAGCGTCAACTTCTCAGGCAAGCTGTACCGCCCCATCCCGTACCACGTGCGGGAGGAGGACTCAATCATCGACATGGACGAGGTCGAGCGGCTGGCCGCGGAGCACCGGCCGAAGATGATCCTGGCCGGCTGGTCGGCCTACCCGCGGGTCCTCGACTTCGAGCGCTTCCGGGCCATCGCCGATCAGGTCGGCGCCGTGCTGTTCGTGGACATGGCGCATTTCGCCGGCCTGGTGGCCGCGGAGCTGCATCCCAATCCCGTGCCCCACGCCCACGTGGTGAGCACCACCATCCACAAGACGCTAGGGGGCCCGCGCAGCGGGATGATCCTGTGCACCGAGGAGTGGGCCAAGAAGATCGACTCGGCGGTGTTCCCCGGTCAGCAGGGCGGTCCGCTGGAGCACGCGATCGCGGCCAAGGCGGTGGCCCTGCGCATCGCGGCCTCGGAACCGTTCCGCGAGCGTCAGGAGAGGACGGTGGCCGGCGCCCAGGCCGTGGCCGACCAGCTGCTGGCGGCGGGGCGGGGCGTGAACGTGCTCACCGGCGGTACCGACGTCCATCTGGTCCTGTGCGATCTGCGTGAATCGGAACTGGACGGGAAGCAGGCGGAGGATCGACTGGACGCCGTCGGCATCACCGTGAACCGCAACGCGGTTCCGTTCGACCCCCGCCCGCCGGCCGTGTCCAGCGGGCTGCGGATCGGGACGCCGGCCCTGGCCACCCGCGGCGTCCAGCTGGAGGACTTCGTCGAGGTGGGCCGAATCATCGCCGAGACGCTGGTGGCCGAGGACTTCGAGTCGCGCCGCGCGGAGCTGTCCGAACGGGCGGCCACCGTGGCCGAGCGCTACCCGCTATACGCCGAGCTGACCGCCCCCGCCGCGCTGTAGCCGACACCGTAGCCGCTGCAATCCTGGGCGGATGCGATCCTTCGCAGGCGCATGCGGATCGTGGACGCCGTTCTCGCCTTCGTGGTGGCGATGGCCCTCGCCGTCGCGCTGACGCCATTGACCGCGAGGCTGGCCCGGCGCGTGGGGGCGATGGCCCAGCCCAACGAGCGCGGCCTGGCCCAGGCCGCCACCCCCCAGTGGGGCGGCTTGGCCATCCTGGTCGCGGTGCTGGTGGCGGGGGCGATCTGGATACCGGCCACCATCCACCTCCCGCATACCGCCCACGGCCGGTCCGGGCCGGCCGGAACAGTGCACACCTGGACCATCCTGGTGGGTGCCGTGGTGATCACGCTGGTGGGCGCGATCGACGACTACCGTGATCTGCATCCCGTGCTCAAGCTGCTGGGTCAGGTGGCGGCCGCGGTCATCGTGGTGGAGGGGGGAGCGGTGGTCACCGACGTGACGCTGCCCTTCGTCGGCCCGCTGCAGTTCCCGAATGCCGGCGGAGCGTTGACCGTGCTGTGGTTGGTCGGCCTGATGAACGTGGTCAACTTCTCCGACGGGGTGGACGGACTGGCTGCCGGCCTGTGCGCGATCGACGGCATTGCGTTTGCGGTGATCGCGTTCGACCTGAACGTGGCCGCGGCAGGCACCCTGGCCGCGCTGACCGCCGGGGCAGCCATCGGCTTCCTGTTCTACAACTTCCACCCCGCGTCGATCTTCATGGGCGACTCCGGGGCCAACCTGCTGGGTTACCTCCTCGGGGTGGCCACGGTGATCGGGTCGCTGAAGACCAACGCCGTGGTGGCGTTGGTGGTGCCGCTGGTCGTGCTGGCCGTGCCGTTCCTGGACGGCGGCTTCGTGATCGCCAAGCGGCTGAGGTACCGGCGCAGCCCGTGGCGAGCCGACGCCAACCACTTTCACCACCGGATGGCGCGGATCGGGTTCAGCCAGCGCAAGACCGTGACCTACCTGTACGCGTGGTCGTTGCTGCTGGCCGGCGTGGCCGTGGCGCTGCGGTTCGTGCCCTACCACGACCACCACGCGCCGTTCCATTACCACGCGGGGTGGGTGATCCTGATGGTCGCCCTCGGTGTGCTGGCGGTGGCGGCCAGCGTGTACCTGGTCTACGTGCTGGAGATCCTCAAGTGGGGCACGCGGCGCAGCCGGGAGCTCAAGCAGATCGACCCGGACACCTCCGAGCACGAGATCGAAGTGCGGGTCCAAACGGACTTCGAGACCGGCGAGTTCGAGAGGGTGCCTTGACCCGCCTGGAGCGGGGGCTCCTGGCCGCGGTGGTGGTGATCACCGTGGCAGCTGGTCTCACGCGCTACCGGCACGGCGTGTCCCACACCGCGGCCTTCGTGGTGGCTGCGCTGGCGCTGGCCGGGCTGGCCTGGCTGGTGTCGTTCTCGACCGAGCAGGTGGGAGGGCGGTTCGGCGCACCGGTCACCGGGCTGCTCCAGGCCACGGTTGGCAACCTGCCCGAGTTCTTCGTGGTGCTGTTCGCGTTGCGGGCCGGCGAGCTGGTGGTGGCCCAGACAGCCATCGTCGGCTCGATCCTGGTCAACGCGCTGCTGGTGCTGGGCCTGGTCATCGTGGCCGGCGCCGCGCGGGCGCCGGGCGGCCTCATGCGCTTCAACCCGCGCCTGCCCAACGACACGACCACGCTGCTGCTCAGCTCGACGCTGATCATCGTGGTCATCGCGTTGACCAACCTCTCGCATGACGCCGCCAGCCGCCACGCCAAGCCCGTCTCGATTGTCGGCGCCGCGGTATTGCTTGCGCTCTACAGCGCCTGGCTATTTCGCTACCTGCGCTCGGGCGAAGCCGGTCAGCAGCTGGCTGAGCCACCGCGCCTGCGCACGGGTCTGGGGGTGGTACTGCTGGTCGCCGGCGGCGCCGCGTCGGCCTTCGTGTCCGACTGGTTCATCCACGCGCTGGAGCCGACGGTTCGCAGCCTGCACATCTCACGCGCCTTCGCCGGCCTGGTGATCGTGGCCATCGCCGGCAACGCGGTGGAGCACGCGACGGGTGTGGTGCTGGCGGCCAAGGGCCAGTACGAGCTGGCCATCGCCGTGGTCAAGAGCTCGGTGGCCCAGCTGTCGGCGTTCCTGTTCCCGCTGATGGTGCTGGTGTCGCTGGCCACCGCGACCACGCTGACCTTCTCGCTGGCCCCGGTGTACGCCGGCGCCATGTTCGGCGCCGCGGTTCTGGTCTGGCAGGTCACCGGCGACGGCGAGGCGCCGGTGTGGGAGGGGCTGGCTCTGATCTCGGCCTACATCGTGCTCGCGGTGGTCGCCGGGTTCGAGGGCTAGGCGCGCGGGCGCGCCGCGGCCCGGCCCGGCGCGGTGTTGACGGCCGCTGGGGGCCTGGCCACGCGGGCGCGCCGCGCCGCGCTACGGCGCGGTGGCTTGGGAGATTTCCCCGTTGCCCACGTTGGTAGCCAAACCACGACCGACCCCTCTGCCTGCCGAGGGGTCGGTCGTGTGGCGGTCCCGAGGCGACGAAACCGCGACCGACCCCGCACCGCCCGCGTGGGTGTGCCGCACCGCCGCGCCCGCCAAGCCGGTCGCGCCCGCCAAGCCGGACCGCCGCGCCCGACGCGCGGCCCGCGATTCTGCGCTAACCTTACGTTTACGTAAGAATGCGATTTCGTCCGACTAACCACACGTACAAGTGGTGGGCCCTGTCGTGCACCAGCCTGGGCATGCTGCTGGCCACGATCAACTCGGGCACGCTGATCATCGCGCTGCCCAACCTGGAGCGGAGCCTGCACACCAGCCTGCTCGAGCTGGTGTGGGTGATCCTGGTCTACATGATCGCCTCCACGGTGCTGGTGCTGAGCGCCGGACGGCTGTCCGACCAGTTCGGCCGCAAGCGGGCCTACATCGGCGGCTTCGTGCTGTTCGCCCTGGCGTCCCTGGGCGCCGGATTCGCGGGCAGCGGCACCGAGCTCATCCTGTGGCGGATCGTGCAGGGCATCGGCGGGTCGTTCCTGTTCGCCAACGCGGCGGCAATCGTGACCGACGCGTTCCCGCGTGAGCAGCTGGGACTGGCGATGGGCACCAACACGATGGTGGCCGCCGTGGGGCTGGTCATCGGGCCGGTGCTGGGCGGGGCCCTGGTGGCCGTCGGCTGGCAATGGGTGTTCTGGTTCAACGTACCCCTGGCCCTCGCCGGCAGCGCGTGGGCCGGGCTGATCCTGCGTGAATTGGTGGCCCGCGACGGAGACACCACGTTCGATTTCCTGGGCACGGTGACCTTCCTGGTCGGGCTGACCGGGCTGGTGCTCGGGATCTCCAAGGGCGGGCTCTCAGGATGGAGCTCCCCGTTGGTGATCGGCGGGCTGATCGCCGCCGCGATCTTCCTGCCGGCGTTTGTGCTCATCGAGCGCCACCACCGCTCGCCGATGCTCGACCTGTCGATCTTCTCCAACCGGCTGTTCGCGGCCGCCTCCGCCGCGGCGTTCATCAACGGGCTGGCGCGGTTCGCGCTGATGTTCGTGTTCGTCTTCTACTTCCAGGGGGTGCAAGGCAACTCGCCGATCCTGGCTGGAGTCAAGCTGGCACCGCTAGCGGTGGGCATGTTGATCTCCTCTCCGCTGGCCGGCATCTGGGCCGACCGCCGGGGCTCGCGCGGAATGGCCGTGGCGGGCATGCTGGTCACCGGCGCCGGCCTGGCGCTGATGACCACGCTGGAGCGAAACACGACGTACCTGGCCAGCGGGCTGTTCATGCTGATCGTGGGTCTGGGATCCGGGATGTTCAACTCGCCCAACACCGCGGCCATGATGGGCAGCGTGTCCGCGAGCCGGCGGGGCATCGCCGCAGCGGCCCGGGTGCTGGTGCAAAACACCGGCGCGGTCATCTCGATCGCCTTCGTGCTCGCCGTGGTCACCGCGGCGGTGCCCAAGAACGTCCTGTTCAAGGTGTTCTCCGGCCTGGCCAACCACATCTCCACCTCGCAGCTAAACCCGTTCATCGCCAACATGCACACCGCAATGTGGTGCCTGGCTGGGATCTCGGTCCTCGGCGCGTTCGTGGCCGCCGCCCGCCCGCGCCACCAGAGGGCCGCAGCGGTGGCCGAGCCCCGGCCGCAGGTGGCAGCGACGTGAGCACCGTCGAGAAGACCCTGCGCATCGGCGAGCTGGCCGAGCTGGCCGGCACCACCCCGCGCACGATCCGCTACTACGAGGAGATCGGGCTGCTGGGCTCAGCCGATGACCGGGATCAGGGGAAGCACCGCTCCTACACCCAGGCCGACCTGGATCGGGTCAAGGAGATCCTGCGCCTCCGCGATCTGCTCGGGCTTTCGCTGGAACAGCTCTCCCAGCTACTCGAGGCCGAAACCGCGCGGGCCGAGATTCGCCGTGAGTACCGGCAGTCGGAGGATCCCGACACCCGCCGGCGCCTGCTGGGCGAGTCCCTGGGCCACATCGCCACCCAGCTGGAGCTGGTGCGCGGACGCCGGCACGAGCTCGAACAGCTCGAACAGGAGCTGGTGAACAAGCAGCGAGAGGTCACCCACAAGCTGAAGCGCCTGGGCGGATGAGGATCCACGGCGTCGATCGCCGGGCCATGGCCACGCTGTCGGCCGGCCACCTGTTCACCGACGTGGCCCAAGGCTCAGTGCCGGCGCTGCTCCCGTTTCTGATCGCCAAGGACCACCTGAGCTACGCCTCGGCCTCGGCCCTGGTGCTGGCGGCGACGATCTCCAGCAGTGTGATCCAGCCGCTGTTCGGCCACCTGTCCGACCGGCGCTCGCTGCCCTGGCTGATGCCGCTCGGCCCGGCCCTGGGCGGATTGGGCGTGGCCCTGATCGGGATCGCTTCGAGCTACGGCCTGATCTTCGCCTGCGTGCTGCTCAGCGGCCTCGGCGTGGCGGCGTTTCATCCCGAGGGGTCTCGGTTTGCCAACTACGTCTCGGGCGCGCGCCGGGCCAGCGGCATGAGCCTGTTCAGCGTGGGCGGGAATGTGGGCTTCGCCCTGGGGCCGGTGATCATCACCCCGCTGGTGCTGGTGTTCGGGCTCCGCGGCACGCTGTTCGTGCTGATTCCAACCTGGGTGATGGCGGCCGTGATGGTGTTCGAGCTGCCGCGCCTGCGCGGTTTCCGCTCGGATCTGGTCGGCGGGAGGGTCCAGCGGACCCGGCAGCCCGAAGCCTGGAGGCCGTTCGGGGTGCTGGCGGCGGTGATTGCGTTGCGATCGTTCGTGTACTTCGGCCTGGTGACCTTCATCCCGCTCTACTACTTGCGCGTGCTGCACTCAGGCAAGGCGCTGGGGAATGGCGCTCTGGCCGCCATGCTCCTGGGCGGCGCCGCGGGGACGCTGATCGGCGGGCCGCTGGCCGACCGATTCGGCCGCCGCGCCGTGCTGGCCGGCTCGATGCTCGTGCTGCCGCCGCTGGTGGTCGGCTTCCTGCTGTCCGGGCCGGGCCTGGCGGTGGTGTTCGCCGCGGTGGCGGGAGCGGCCACGATCGCCACGTTCGCGGTGACGATCGTGATGGGTCAGGAGTACCTGCCCGGTCGGCTGGGCATCTCCTCCGGCGTCACGATCGGTTTGTCGATCGGCCTGGGCGGGGTCGGCGCGCCGCTGCTGGGGTTGCTGGCCGACGCACACGGGCTGACGTCGGTGTTCGTGGCCATCGCCGTCCTCCCAGTGCTGGCGCTGGCGCTGACGTTCGCCCTGCCCAAGGGCGTGCCCGCGGCGTCAGCCCTGAAACTCGGGGGCGAAGGCCGGGAACTCAGAGCCGCCGAGCAGGCGGCGCAGAGCGCTTGAGGTTCGCGGGAAGCGCGACAGGCGAAACGGGCCGGTCGGATTTACCCCTTGGTTGTAGATCATCATCCGGACCCGGGAATGGGACGCGACCCAGCCGAACAGCTGGTCAACGAACCCGGGATCGTCGCCGGTCTCACCCACGGCGTACTCGCCGAACAGGAACGGCGCGCCGGGGTAGTTGACGTAGAACGTGCTCAGCCCCGCGAAGTTGGGGGCGAACGAGTAGAAGTCGGTGCCCACCCAGTCCACCCACTGGCGCCCGGGCCAGTAGTTGCCGGGCTGGTTACCCGGCACGTCCGGGTCCCCGGGTGCCACCTGCGGCACCCAGACCATCGCCAACTTCCCGGCCGGTAGCGCCGGCTGTCCGCCGGCGTTCAACCGGGGCATGCCCAGCCGGCGCAGCACGGCGTCGATGTGCTGGACGCTGCCGCCGCGGAAGATCAGCGTGACTCGCTTCCAGGCCCGGCGGAACTGCGTGGTCGAATGGGCGGCGTCCCGCGGGCTGCCGTCCTGGTTGTAGGCGCAGTAGGCGTTCCAGTAGCCGTCCATCTCGGCCATCAGCCGCACGTAGGTGACCAGGCCGCGGTTGGCCACCGATCCGGCCAGCGAGATCAGCCACTCATCGCCCCGGCCCAGGGCGATCTTCCCGGGCGTGATCATTTCCTGGCTCCCCGACCGGGTGCTGACCATGATCATCAGGCGCGAGCGAGCGTTCAGGGCGTCCTGGGTGATCGGTGGCACGTATTCGCCCCAGGCCAGGAACTCCTGATACACGGCGGGATGCTTGCCCGCCGCGTGCACGTAAGAGGACACGGGCTGCCCGGCCTCGCCCTGGAAGATCTTCCCCGGGGGCGGCAAATATGCCTTGCCGGCAGCCGATCCGGCGCCCAGAGCTAGCAGGATTGCAACACTCAGGGGCGTAACTACGGGAAAGCTTCTCGGTACTTGTCGGAGCGTCGGTCGGCGGCGCCTCATCACAGGACTTATCGGCGCCCCCGCCGCACCTGAACAGCCCCAACCTCTGGATACCTTGCGTTTGTCGAGTCTGCATAGCCGGCTGCCCACCCTCGCCGCGATCGGCGCAGGGCTGGTCGGGCTGGTCAACATCGCCTCCGCGCTCACGCCCAACATCCGCTGGCGCGGACACCTGCTGCTGGACGTCGAGCCGGTCGAGGCTGTGCGCCTGTTCCACGCGCTGGCCCTCCCGGCCGGTGCCGCTCTGTTGCTCGTCTCGCCCTACCTGCTCAAGCGCCGCCGGCGCGCCTTCCAGGCGGCGGTCTTGCTGATGCTGGCGCTGGGCGTGTTCGACGTGCTCAAGGGGCTCGACCTAGAGGAGACCCTGATCACCTGGGGCGTGGCGGCGATCCTGATCGCCGGACGCCGCGGGTTCACCGTCGAGCACGAGCCGATCAGCCTGCGCTCCGCGGTGTGGCGGGTGCCATTGCTGGGTTTGGCCGGTCTGCTCGCGGCGGCCGTGGCCACCTGGGCGTCGCAGGGCCGTCCGTCGCCCGGCTCGGTGTTGCGGGAGACCGGCGACCTGCTGATCTGGCAATCGGGACCCATCCACTTCCATTACCACATGGCGCTGCACCGGCACTTCGCCTGGATCCCGCTCTCGGTGCACCTGGTCGAGCTGGGGACGTTGCTGGCCATCGCCTACGTGATCTTCCGCCCGCTGGCCTCTCCCCGGAGCCTGCCCAGCCCGGCCGCGCGCCACCTGGCCGGCGCGCTGGTCCGGGCCCACGGCAGCGACACGCTGTCGTTCTTCAAGCTGCGGGCCGACCAGCACTACTTCTTCTCCGAGGACGGCCGGGCGTTCGTGGCCTACCGGATTGAGAACGGCGTGCTGCTGCTGGCCGGCGACCCGGTGGGGCCGCCGGAGGCGTTCGGCCGGTTGCTCGACCAGCTGCGGGCGTTCGCCGAAGCCCGGGGCCTGAAGCTCGGCGCGGTGGGAGCCGGAGAGAGGATGCGGCCGCTGTACGAGCAGCTGGGGCTGCGCATGATCTACCTGGGCGATGAGGCGATCATCGACCTCGAGCGCTTTTCGCTCGAAGGCCGTCCGATCCGCAAGGTCCGCCAGTCGGTGACCCGGCTGCGCAAGGCCGGGTTTGCGGCCGAGGTCCTGGAGACCTCGGAGCTCGACGCGACCACCCTGGCGCAGGTGGAGCGGGTGGTGGAGCTGGGTCGCCTGGGAGCACCCGAGCGCGGCTTTTCGATGGCCATGGACAGCCTGTCCGGCGATCACTGCCAGGACACACTGGTCCTGCTGGCCCGGGACGGCGAGGGCCAGATCCGGGGGGTGCTGCACTTCGTGCCCTGCTACGGCCGCCAGGCCCTGTCGCTGTCGTTCATGCGCCGCGATCCGGATACGCCCAACGGCCTGACCGAGTTCATGGTGGCCAGCGCCACCGAGCTCCTGCGGGACCGCGGCATGCGCGAGCTGTCGCTGAACTTCGCCGCGTTCGCCCGGTGGATGCACAGCCCGGAGCGCTGGCACGAGCGGCTGCTGGGCAAGCTCGTGGCCGTGGGGAACCCGTACTTCCAGATCGAGAGCCTGTATCGCTTCAACGCCAAGTTCTTCCCCCGGTGGGAGCCGCGCTACCTGGTCTATGAGGGGGCTCTGGGTCTGCCCCGCACCGGGCTGGCCGCGATGTGGGCCGAGGGCCAGTTGCCCAAGCCGACGCTGCGGCGAAGCGCGGCCCCGGCACGCCCCGCCGCGGCGCGCTGAGAGGCAAGCCGATACTGTCCTGAGCGGGCGCCTCGCTTCCGAGGGCCGGTACCCTTCCGGCCCTCTCACCCGGCGCCTTGCCTTGAACAGCAGTAATCCACACCGTAACCAATCGCCGTCCCGCCGCACTCCGGAGGGAAGGTGTCGCTAGGAGCTCCGGCCATGCCAGAGTCCCCGCTGGCGCCCCTGGCCTACCTGGACGTCCTGCTGGTCGTGGTGGCCGCCCCGATCATGCTGCTGATCGGCGTCCCGGCGGTGGGCTACGGGGTGGGCGCGGGCGCCTGGCTGGTGCTGCGCGCAGCCGGAGTGGGAATGGAGCGCGCGATCGGCGGGGCGCGCGACCCGCGGATGCAGATCTCGATCCGCATGGGCTACATGCTCGGCCGTCTGTTCCTGCTGGCTCTGGCCGTGGTGGTGACCCGGACCAGCGGCTCCAAGAACGACGGCCTGGCCGCGTTGGTGGTGATTGTTGTCGCGTTCACGGTTCAGCTGGCCACCTCCGCGGTGACGCGTCCCCGGGGGCGCTCCCGATGACCTGGTTCCGGAAACACCCGCTGTGGACGCTGATCGGCATCTACGTGATCGGCCTGATCGCGCTGGTTGCGGCCTTCGGCTTCGGCCACCGGAACAACTCGTTTCAGATCCAGAATGAGTTCAAGCTCGTCGACTGGGTCCATCTGGGCATCTTCAGCATCAATCGGGCGGTGGTCTATCTGATCTTGGCCGCGATTCTCACCATCGGCACGATGCTGTGGATCTCCGGGCGGATGCATACGCGCCCCAACCGCGTGCAGACCGCGGTAGAGGTGCTCTACTCGCTGATGCGAGACAACGTCACCCGCGGCAACATGCCCGACCGGATGGCCGCGAGGTGGTTCCCGTTCCTGGCCTCGCTGTTCCTGTTCGTGTGGTGGTCGAACCTCATCGGCTACCTGCCGCTGCCCACCAACAGCGAGCAGAAGTTCAACCTGTTCGGTGCCCACATCCCGTCGTTCGCCCTCTACGCGGCCACCGCCAACATCTCGGTACCCCTGGTCCTGGCGCTGATCGTGTTCGTGGCGTTCAACTGGGTGGGGATCCGGGCCCAGGGCCCGATCGGCTACGTCAAGAGCCTGGTCCCCTCCGGCGTCGGCGGCCCCATGCTGCTGCTGATCTTCCCGCTCGAGGTGGTGTCGGTATTCACGCGCCTGATCTCGCTCACCGTCCGACTGTTCGCCAACATCCTGGCCGGCCACCTGATCATCCTGTTCATGGCCGGTGGGCTGGCGGTGATCCTGGGGCTTTCGTTCCTGGGCTGGTTCACCCTGCCTTTTGGCATCCTCGTGTACCTGTTCGAGCTGGGCCTGGTGGCCACGCTCCAGGCTTTCATCTTTGCCACCTTGGCGGCGATCTACATCGCCGGTTCCGTCACTCACCACTAACCACGCAAAGGAGCTGAGCTCAAAGTGCTAATTCATTTCCTGTCGTTCGCAGCCTCGTCCGGGGTCACCGCCGGGCTGGGGATCGCGATCGGCGGCGGACTGGGCGCGGTGGGCGCCGGCGTCGGCATCGGGATCATCTTCGGCAAGGTGATCGAGTCCGTCACCCGCCAGCCGGAGATGCGCGACGAGATCACCAGCATCCAGTGGCTCGGGTTTGCCCTCACCGAGGCCACCTTCTTCTACGGGCTGGTGGCCGGCCTCCTGTCCTACGTGCTCAAGTAGATGGCCGGCGTCGTCACCACGCCGCTCGCCGCCTCCAGCGGCTCGTTCCTGATCAAGCCCAACGTCGGGCTGATGGTCTGGACGCTGCTGCTGTTCGGGATCTCGATGTACGTGCTGGCCAAGCTGGCCTTCCCGCGGATCACCCAGGCGCTGGACAAGCGGCAGCACATGATCGAGGATTCGATCGACGACGCCGAGCGGATCCGGCACGAGGCGGACGAGCTGCTGGGCGAGTATCGGGAACGGCTCCAGGCAGCGCGACGCCAGGCCGACGAGATCATCGACCGGGCTCGCAAGGCCGCCGAAACCCACGAACGCGAGTCCGAGTCGGAGGCTCAGACTCGCCGCGAGGAGCTGATGGAACGGGCCCGGCGGGACATCGAGGCCGAGACGCGCCGTGCGATTCAGGAGATCCGCCAGGAGGTGGCCGACCTGACGATCCTGGCCACCGAGAAGGTCACCCGGAAGATGCTCACCCCGGAGGACCAGCGGCGCCTGCTCGACGAGGCGCTGCAGGAGCTCGACTTCGCCGCGCTCAGCCCGGGATCGGAGAACTGATGGAGGAGGTGGCCGAGGTCTACGCGCGGGCGCTGTTCGAGGTGGCCCGTGACCAGGACAGGCTCGACGACGTTCACGACCAGCTCGGCCAGTTCACCGACGCGCTGGAGCAGAACCGTGACCTGGCCGTGTTCTTCTTCTCCCCGTACTTCTCCAGCGAGGAGAAGAAGGCGGCGCTGGGGCGGGCCATCGAGGGCGCCGACCCTGCCTTCTTCAACTTCCTGGAGGCCCTGATCGAGCGTCACCGAATGCCGGTGATCTTCCGCGCGCGGACCCAGTTTCACGCCCTCTGGGAAGACGAGCGCAAGCTGCTCGATGTAGATGTCACGACCGCGGTGGAGATGGACGAGGCCGCAGTGCAGAGCATCGGCCAGCGGGTCCAGCAGCAGACGGGCCGTACGGTCGAGCTGTCAAGCCAGGTCGATCCCGACATCCTGGGCGGAATCGTGCTCCGGGTGGGCAACCTGATCCTCGACGCTTCGATCCGCCACCGACTGGAACAACTTCGCAAGCAAGTCGCGGCCGCGCAGTAGGGCCTCGCGTCAAGGAGTCATTCAACGTGCAGATCAAACCTGACGAGATCACCTCAATCCTCCGCAGCCGGATCGAAGGGCTGGACACCGAGAGCGCAGAGCTGACCGAGGTCGGCACCGTGCTGTCCGTGGCCGACGGCATCTGCCGCATCCACGGCTTGGAGAACTGCATGTCCTTCGAGATGCTGGAGCTCCCGCACGACGTCACCGGGCTGGCTCTGAACCTGGAGTCAGACAACGTCGGCGCCGTGCTGTTCGGCGAGTGGGAGAAGATCGTCGAGGGGGACACCGTCAAGCGAACTAGCCGGCTGCTGGACATTCCCGTGGGGGAGGAGCTGCTGGGCCGGATCGTGGATCCCCTGGGCAACCCGCTGGATGGCAAGGGAGAGATCAACACCAGTGAAACGCGGCCCGCCGAGCACAAGGCACCCGGAGTGGTGCAGCGCCAGCCGGTGAAGGAGCCGATGCTCACCGGTCTGAAGGCCATCGACTCGATGATTCCCATCGGCCGCGGCCAGCGCGAGCTGATCATCGGCGATCGCCAGACCGGAAAGACCGCGATCGCCATCGACACGATCATCAACAACAAGGACCGCGATCTGGTCTGTGTCTACGTGGCCATCGGCCAGCGCAAGGCGACCGTGGTAGCGCTGGCCAAGCAGCTCGAGGACGGCGGCGCGCTGGACAACACGATCATCGTGATGGCGGCGGCCGACGAGGCGGCCCCGATCAAGTTCCTGGCCCCCTACGCGGGCTGCGCCATGGCCGAGTATTTCCTGTACTCGGGCCGGGCAGCGTTGACGGTCTACGACGACCTGACCAAGCACGCGTTCGCCTACCGGCAGATGTCGCTGCTGCTGCGCCGTCCCCCCGGCCGTGAGGCTTATCCCGGAGACGTGTTCTACCTGCACTCCCGGCTGCTGGAGCGGGCGGTCAAGCTGGCCGACGACCTGGTCGACCCGCACAGCCGCGAGAAGCTTCCGGGCGGCGGGTCTCTGACCTCGCTGCCCATCATTGAGACGCAGGCCGGGGACGTATCGGCCTACATCCCGACCAACGTGATCTCGATCACCGACGGGCAGATCTTCCTGGAGCCGAAGCTGTTCTACTCGGGCGTGCGGCCGGCGATCAACGTGGGCATCTCGGTGTCCCGGGTGGGCGGCAACGCCCAGATCACGCCCATGCGCAAGGTGGCCGGGCGACTCAAGCTCGACCTCTCGCAGTACCGGGAGCTCGAGGCCTTCGCCCAGTTCGGCTCAGAGCTCGACCCGGAGACCCAGCGCACGCTGGCCCGGGGCGAGCGCCTGGTCAAGACGCTCAACCAGGGCGAGCGGCAGCCGATGCCCGTGGAGGACCAGGTGATCCAGATCTACGCCGCCACCAGCGGCTACCTGGATCGGATCACGGTCGACCGGGTCGAGCGGTTCCTGGCTGATCTCCAGGACTCGGTGCGCGGTAACGAGCCCGAGCTGCTGAAGAAGATCGCCGGCGGCGACTGGAGCGACGAGACCCAGCAGGCCGTGGACACCGCGGTCAAGCAGTTCGCCGAGGACTTCGGCTACGACCTCGACGAGGAGGGCCATCCGCTCCAGGAGAGCGATGAGCCCGTGCGGCGCGAGTCAGAGGCCCCGGCCGACGCCGCCGAGGAGTCCGAAGCCGAGCCTGATCAGGAGGAGGCAGGGGCACCCGCCTAGCGCGGTCGCCGAGGATTCATGGCCCAAACGCAGCGAGACGTCCGCGAGCGGATCGGCGCGGTCAAGAACATCCAGAAGATCACCCGGGCCATGGAGATGGTCGCGGCGGCGCGGCTCCGCCGCGCCGAGCAGCGGATAGAGCATCTGCGGCCCTACGCCGACGCCATCCGGCGCATGACCCGTCAGGCGGCGGAGGCCGCGGGCGCGGTGCCCCGGCTGCCCATCTTGGCCGAGCACGAACAGGTGTCCGCAGTGGGACTGCTGCTGGTGGCCGGGGACCGGGGGCTGGCCGGCGCGTTCAACTCCAACATCGTCCGGGCCGGCGTGAACGCGGGCCGGGAGCATTCCGGCGAGGGTCACAGTCCGCGCTACTTCGCCTCCGGCCGGCGCCCCGGCTCGTCGCTCGTCTTCCGCGGTCTGGAAGTGGCCGAAAGCTGGAGCGGCTACACGGACCGCCCGGCCTACGCGGACGCCCGGCGCATCGCCGACCGGCTGATGGCCGCCTACGTGGATCAGGAGGTGGACCGGGTGGAGATCTTCTACAACCACTACATCTCGCCGCTGTCCCAGCGGGTGAGCCGGGAGACGCTGCTGCCGCTGCAGCGGGCCACGATCCTGGAGGAGGATGAGGCCGCTGAGGCGGCGAAAGGCGAGGGACCCCGGGCGCTGGTCGAGTACGAGCCCGACCCGGAAGAGATCCTGGGGCGCCTGGTCCCGGATTACGTCGAGATCTCGATCTACCGCGCACTGCTCGAGTCCACCGCGTCCGAGCACGGAGCCAGGATGACCGCGATGCGCAACGCGTCCGAGAACGCCAGCGCACTGATCGACGATCTCACCCTGCAGATGAACCGAGCCCGCCAGGCCGAGATCACGCAGGAGATCATGGAAGTTGTCGCCGGGGCCGAGGGGCTGGCCGGCTAGGCAGTCGGAAACGACCGCCGACACCACCTAGACTGGAGACCAATGGCCACCACAGAAGAAGAGCGCAGAGCAGGGACCGGACCAGACGGCGACGGCCGCAACCGCGGCCGGATCGAGGAGATCCAGGGCGTCGTGATCGAAGCGGTGTTCCCGGACCAAATACCGGAGATCAACCACGCGATCATCGTCAAACGGCCCGAGGTCGCCCGCAAGGAGGAGGATCTCGACGTCGCTGCGGCCGAGGACGAGTGGCTGGTCTGCGAGGTCCAGCAGCACCTGGGCGACGACCGGGTGCGGGCTGTGGCCATGGACACGACGGATGGTCTGTCTCGCGGGGCCGAGATCATCGACACCGGGGGCCCCATCACCGTGCCCGTGGGTAAGCAGACGCTGGGCCGGATCTTCAACCTGCTGGGCGAGCCGATCGATCTGGGAGAGCCGCTCTCCGATGACGTCGAGCGCTGGCCAATTCACCGCGTCGCGCCGAGCATCGAGGCGCTGACCCCCACGGCCGAGATGTTCGAGACCGGGATCAAGGTGATCGACCTGCTTGCCCCCTATGCCCGAGGTGGCAAGGTCGGCCTGTTCGGGGGCGCCGGCGTGGGCAAGACCGTGATCATCCAGGAGCTGATCCACAACCTGGCCCAGGAGCACGGCGGCCTGTCGGCCTTCTGCGGCGTGGGCGAGCGCTCGCGTGAGGGCAACGACCTGTGGCTGGAGATGAAGGAGTCAGGCGTCCTCGACAAGACGATGCTCGTGTTCGGCCAGATGAACGAGCCGCCCGGCGCGCGTATGCGGGTCGCCCTCTCCGGGCTGACGATGGCGGAGTACTTCCGTGATCACGAGGGACAGGATGTGCTCCTGTTCATCGACAACATCTTCCGGTTCGTGCAGGCCGGCTCAGAGGTCTCGGCGTTGCTGGGCCGCATGCCCTCGCAGGTGGGCTACCAACCCACTCTGGAATCGGAGATGGGCCAGCTCCAGGAACGGATCACCTCCACGCGCAAGGGGTCCGTCACCTCAATCCAGGCGATCTACGTCCCGGCCGATGACCTCACCGACCCCGCCCCGGCGTCGGTGTTCGCGCACCTGAACGCGACCACGACCCTGTCGCGGTCGATCGCCGAGAAGGGGATCTACCCGGCCGTGGACCCGCTCGACTCGACCTCGACGATCCTCAAGGCCGACATCTTGGGCGAGGAGCACTTCCGGGTGGCCAACGAGGTCAAGCAGGTGCTCCAGCGCTACCGCGAGCTGCAGGACATCATCGCCATCCTCGGCATCGACGAGCTGTCTGATGAGGACAAGGTCTCGGTCAACCGGGCGCGGAAGATCGAGCGGTTCCTGTCCCAGCCGTTCCACGTGGCCGAGCAGTTCACCGGCACCCCCGGGGTTTACGTGCCGATCGCCGAGTCGATTCGCGGCTTCGACGAGATCCTCCAGGGCAAGCACGACGACATCCCGGAGCGCGCGTTCTTCATGAAGGGCCCGATCGACGACGTGGTCAAGGAGGGCCGCGGCGAGGGCGGCGACGGCGACGGCGGCGAGTAGTGGCCCACGAGAAGTTCCGGGTCGAGGTCCTGACCCCGGAAGGCCAGGTGTTCGAGGGCGAGGTCGAGCAGATCTCGACCAAGACCACGGCCGGCTCGATCGGCATCCTGGCCGGACACGAGCCCGTGCTGGCCATGCTCGATCCCACCGAGCTGCGGCTGTACCGGGATGAGAACGACGTGGAGCGGTTCGCTCAGGCCGAGGGCTACATGCAAGTCGCCGAAGGCGGCGTGCTGCTGCTGGTTGAGGAAGCGCACACGCCAGAGCAGCTCGACGCCGCCCAGCTGCGTGAGCGGTTGCAGGACGCGGAGAAGTCGCTCGAGGGCGCGGAGGAGGACTCTGAGCGGCAGCGCATGGCGGCGGCGGACAAGCGGCGCTGGGAAGCGTTCTTAGAGATAGCTGAGAGCAGCGGCTAGGACGGCGCGACCACGCTCCGAAAGCGCTCGCGCGAAGCGCAGGCGCGCTTTCGGAGGGGGTCGAGACACCTCCTCTTGTCGCCTATCCTGTCTTCGCATGCTCGATGAGCGTGTCCTGGCAGAACGGCTGATCCGGTACGACACCTCGAAGCCCGAGGAGCTGATCGCGGCAGCAGGGTTCGTCCGCGGCTGGCTCGAATCTCGCGACATCGAGGTTCAGGTGCTCGATCATCAGGGTCTGCCGGTGCTGATCGCCGAGGTCGGGCCGCGGGACGATCAGCACCCGTGCGTCGTGCTGCACGGCCATCTGGACGTCGTCCCGGCGCACGACGACCAGTTCGAGCCGCGGGCGGACGGCGACAACCTGATCGGTCGCGGCGCCTACGACATGAAGGGCGGCTTGGCCGCCATGATGTGCGCGCTCAAGGACCTCGAGCGACAGGAGCGGGTGACTGTGCGGATGATCTGCGTGCCAGACGAGGAGTCTGAGGAGCTTGACCTGCGCTCGACCGACGCTGTGGTCCAGCGCGGGCTGGGCGGCGACTTTGCCATCACGGGGGAGCCGACCGACCTGCGGATCGGCGTCGAGGCGAAGGGGGTGCTGGCCATGCAGATCGAGGTCCACGGTCGGGCCGCCCACAGCTCGACCCCCTGGCTGGGCGACAACGCGGTGCTCAAGGCGATCGACAGCTTCCGGACGATCGAGTCGCTCCCGTTCTCCCGGGAGTCGTCGGAGATGTTCGACCGCCCGTCGATCAACCTCGGACGCATCCGGGGGGGCGACGCGCTCAACAAGGTGCCGGACGACTGCACGATGGCGGTGGATATCCGCTACCTGCCCGGTCAGGACCCGGAGCAGATCCTGGCCGAAATCGAGGCCATCGAGGGGATCGAGGTCACGCGGACGTTCGTCCATCCACCGGTCCGAGTTTCCCCCAGCAACCCGTTCGTCCGGGCGCTGCGTGACGCAGTGGCCAAGGCCGTTCAAGGCGAGCGCCTGAGCGTCGGGCGCGACGGCGCCTCCGATGCCGCGGCGTTCCTGGCCGCAGGCATCGCGGCGGTGGAGTTCGGTCCGGTCGGCGCCGGCCATCATGGGCCCGAGGAGTGGGTATCGATCACGTCGCTGGCCCGGTACCGGCGGGTGCTGGGCGAATTTGTCAGATCGCTGCCGCTCCACCTGGAAGCGTTGGGACAGGAGGGCCCGCTCCGGGCCATCGAGGGCGGACTGGCGTGAGCCTGTTTCCCACCTCGCGCCGGGGCGCGCTGCTCCGGTTCGCGTTGGGGGCGGTGATCGTGGTGGCGTTCGCCGCGGCCACCACGGCGGTGGCGGGATTGCTCCAGTTCAAGCAGTTCACGGCCGAGCTCGACCGCACCCCGGCGCTCAAGCATGCCTCGGTGACGATCGCCGATCCGGGCAACCCCCAGACGCTGCTGCTGATCGGATCAGACCACCGGGCCGGGGAGCCCTGGAGCTCGGCCAACACCGACACGATGATGCTGGTCCGGCTGGATCCGGTTTCGCTGACTATCAACGTGCTGTCGATCCCGCGTGACCTCGAGGTCCAGCTGCCCCAGGGCGGGGCGGTCGGACCGGCCAAGCTGAACGCGGCGTATTCGATTGGCGGGCCGGGCCTGCTGATCAAGACTCTCCAGGACCAGGTCTTCCCGTCACTCCACGTCAACCACATCATCGATGTCAACTTCGGGGGCTTCGCCGCGCTGGTCGACACCGTGGGCTGCGTGTATGTCGACGTCGATCACCGCTACTACAACAACACCGCGGTCACCAACTACTCGAGCATCGACATCCAGCCGGGCTACCAGCGGCTGTGCGGGTCCGATGCCCTGGCGTTCGTGCGCTTCCGCCACACCGACACCGACATCGTGCGCAACGCCCGCCAGCAGGACTTCCTGCGCTGGGTCAAGGACGAGTTCGGGACCTCGTATCTGATCTCCAACCGGGACCGGCTGCTCGGCATCTTCGGAGCCCACACGCAGACCGACGCCGACCTGCATTCAATCGACGGTTTGATCAACCTGTTCAACCTGGTCGCGTTCTCAGCTGGTCACACGGTCAAGCAGGTCCCGTTCCCGGCCATCCTCCAGCCCTGCGACCCGAACGGGAAGATCCCGTGCTACGTCAGCGCCGATGCGGGGGCCGAGCAGCAAGCGTTCCAGCGGTTCATGACGCCGACCCTCCAGCAGCCAGCCGGCGGCGGGGGCGCGGGCGGGCGCGCAGCGGGCAAGCCCGGCGGGGGTCAGGGCGGCGGGAGCGCGGACCTGACAGCGGATCCCGCCGGTGGCCAGGCTCAGTCTGGGGCGCTCCGCGGCGCGGGGATGCCCGTGTATTACCCCCGAGTGCTGGCCTCAGGGTCCAGCTACTGCTCGGGGGCCAGCGGCAACTGCCCGACCGAAATCCCCAGCTCGGAGTCCTACCCCCGGGCCTACCAGATCCGGGACATCAACGGCACGATGCACCCGGCGTACCACATGACGCTGGAGCTCAACCCCAACCTGGGGCAGTACTACGGGGTACAGGGCACCACTTGGACCGATCCGCCGATCCTCAAGGGCACCAAGCAGACCGGCACGGTGGGCGGCAAGCAGCTGCTGGAGTACTTCAACGGCCACAAGCTGAGCCTGGTGGCCTGGCGCACCCCGGGGGCGGTGTACTGGATCTCGAACACGCTGACCGACGACCTGACCAACCGGCAGATGGTGGCGATCGCAGCCTCGCTGAGTCCCCTCGGACCTGCCACGCGCTCGGCCTCCGGCCTCGCCTAATTACGCGGGCCCGAGCCGCCCGGAGCCGCCCGCTACGCTCACGCGTCCTATGTCAGCCCAGCGCGAGCCGATCGCGGTCATCGGCACCGGATACGTCGGTCTGGTCACGGCTGCCGGGTTTGCCGAGCTGGGCAGCCAGGTGTGGTGCGTGGACATCGACGCCGAGAAGATCGCGCGCCTGAAGCGAGGCGAGCTCCCGATCTACGAGCCGGGGCTGGCCGAGTGCCTGGAGCGCAACCGCGACCGCCTGCACTTCTCCACCGAGCTGGGCGAGGCGCTCGAGCATGCCCGTCTGCTGTTCGTGGCCGTCGGCACCCCGCCGACCTATTCCGGGGACGCCGACCTCAGCGCGGTCAACGCGGTCGTGTCCGCCATGCCGGAATCGGATCGCCACGCCCTGGTGATGAAGTCGACCGTGCCGGTGGGCACCGGCGCCGCCATCCGGCGGATCTTCGCCGAGCAGGGCAAGGGCGCGTTCGCCTACGCGTCCTGCCCCGAGTTCCTCAAGGAGGGATCGGCGCTGGCCGATTTCCTCAAGCCCGACCGGGTGGTGGTGGGCGACGACGGCGATTGGGCGGGGGACGCGGTGGTTGAGCTGTACGCCCCGTTGGGCGCACCGCTGGTGCGCACCGACGTGGCCAGCGCCGAGATGATCAAGCTGGCGGCGAATGCGTTCCTGGCCACCAAGATCTCGTTCATCAACGAGATCGCCAACGTGTGCGAGGAGACCGGGGCCGACGTGGTCGAGGTAGCGCGGGGGATGGGTCTGGACCAGCGCATCGGGCATAGCTTCCTCAAGCCGGGCCTGGGATTCGGCGGCTCGTGTTTTCCCAAGGATGTCTCGGCCCTCAAGCAGCTGGCCGGGAACTCTGGCTATCACTTCCAGCTGCTGACCGCGGTGATCGAGGTCAACGAGCTTCAGAAGCGGCGGGTGATGGGCAAGCTGCAGAAGCACCTGGGGTCGCTGGTCGGCAAGACCGTGGCCCTGCTGGGGCTGGCCTTCAAGCCCAACACCGACGACATGCGCGAGGCTTCGTCGCTCGTGCTGGCGGCGAGACTGCAAGCCGACGGCGCGAAGGTTCAGGCCTATGACCCGGTGGCCGAGGAGGAGGCCCGCAAGCTGATGGTCGGCATTCAGTTCGCCGAGCGGGCGCTGGATGCTTTGCGCGGAGCTGACGCCTGTGTAATCGTGACCGAGTGGGCCGAGTTCGCCGAGCTCGATTGGACGCAGGCGGCACGGGAGATGGCGGGCACCCTGGTGGTCGACGGGCGCAACTGCCTGGATCCGGCGGAGGTAAAGGCGGCGGGTCTGACCTACGAGGGTGTGGGTCGCGCCACCGGCCCCTCCGGTAACGGCGTATCTTCTGCGCCGTGAAGCTGGTCCGGCAGGTCCTGTGACAAGCGCCCCGACGCTGGATCCGGTGGCCATCGAGGCCATCGACTCGGCTAGCCAGCTCGCCGACATCCTCGCCCTCCCCGAACAGCTGCGGGACGCGCTGTGGCGCGTCGAGTCCGTCGGCCTCGAGCCCCGGGATGCGGTCGGCGGGCTGGTGGTGGCAGGGATGGGAGGGTCGGCTATCGGTGGGGCGCTGGCGCGTGCCGCGTTGGGTGACCGGGCGCTGCGCCCGATCGTCATCGCCCGGGGCTACGCGCTCCCCTCGTGGACCAACCCAGACACGATGGTGCTGTGCTCGAGCTACTCGGGCAACACCGAGGAGACACTGGCTGCCTACGAGGCGGCCGGGGCGCTGGGGGCCAATCGCGTGGTGGCCACCACAGGCGGTCAGCTGGCCGCCACCGCGCGAGAAGACGGGGTGCCGATCATCCCGCTCCCGGGCGGCTTTCAACCTCGGGCGGCGGTGGCCTACGCCCTGGTGGTCGCGCTTGAGGTGGCCTGGCTGTGTGGCGCCGCCGAGCGTCTGCACGCCGAGATCGATGTGGCCGCCGCGCACACCGAGAATCTGATCGACTCTTGGCGGCCGGGCGGCCCACAGGAAGGCTTCCCCAAGGAGCTGTCCCGAGGTCTGCATCAGACCGTGCCGCAGATCGCCGGCTCGGAGCTGACCTCGCCGATCGCCTACCGGTGGAAGACCCAGATCAACGAGAACGCCAAGATGCCGGCGTTCTGGGCGGAGCTGCCCGAGCTCGACCACAACGAGATCGTGGGCTGGCAAGCCGCGCGGGAGCTGGGCAACTTCAGCGCCGTGTTCCTGGATGACTGCGACCTGCACCCGCGGATTCGCCAGCGGATCGAGCTGACCCGGGGGTTGATCGCGGCCGATGCGGCCGCCACGTTCCGGGTCGAGACCGTGGGGTCCACCGCCACCGAGCGACTGCTGTCACTCGTGGTGCTGGGCGACCTGGTGTCGGTCTACCTCGCTGTCCTGCGTGGAATAGACCCCACGCCGGTGGCCACGATCGACCGGCTCAAGAGCGCGCTGGCCGGAGGCTAGGATGTCCGGCCGGTGCAGGTCGATCCCGCGCTGCATGTAGAGGCGGCGGTCCGCGGCGCTCAGGAGCTCGTCGATCGTCGTGCCGTCGTTGGGATAGACCGAGATCCCGACCGTCAGGTCCCAGTCGGCGCCCACATCCAGCTCCAGTCTCCGGGCCGGGATCCGTGCCTTGAGGCGCCGGCTGACCGCCGTGACGCCCGCGGCAGATTGCTGGGCCAGCAGTAGAGCGAGCTCGTCCCCGCCGATCCGCCCGACGATGTCGTGGGCTCGCGAGGACTCGGTGAGCAGTGTGGCCACGTCCTTGAGCAGGCGATCGCCGGCTCCGTGGCCCCGGGTGTCGTTGACACTCTTGAGTCCCCGGACGTCCACGAATGCGAAGGCCAGCGGATGGTGGTAGCGGCGGGCTCGGTCCAGCTCGCGCTCTGCGGCCTCGAGGAAACCCCGGCGGTTGAAAACCCCGGTGAGCGAGTCGGTCAACGCCGACTCGCGGGCCGCCTCAGCCTCGCCCGCGGAGCGGCGGGCGTGCCGCCGGTAATACGCGGCGACAGCGACTGACAGGATGGCTAGGGCAATTGAGAGTCCGACCAGGAACCACATAGGCAGACGGAAGGTGGGCGCTTTGCGCGCGCCTCCCCGCGGGCGCAAAGTAGGCCGCCGGGGTAGGCATAACGCCGAGCCCACACCTAGGTTGGGCAGCCGATTGATCGTAAGTCAAGAAACCGGGCCTTCGGTCAGAAGTGCCCGAATTTGGTCCGCCCCGACTCGGCCCGCGGCTAGCGGATGTGGATCCCGCGCTGCTCGTACAGACGCCGGTCGGCGGTGGCCAGCAACGAGTCGAAATCCTCGCCGTCCTCGGGGAACACCGAGGTGCCGATGGTCAGATCCCAGTTCGCGTCCACGCCGAGGGCGGCTCGGTGCCCCGGGACCTTGTGGCGGATCCGCTCGGCCATCGCGGCCACTCCTCCCGCCGCTTGCTCGGGCAGGAGGAGGGCCATCTCGTCGCCGCCGATCCGGCCGACGATGTCGTAGGTCCGGGCCGAGGCGGTGAGCAGCTGCGCCACGTCGCGCAGCAGGCGATCGCCGGCCAGGTGGCCCTGGCTGTCGTTTACCGCCTTGAGCCCGCGCACATCGACGAAGGCCAGCGCCAGGGGGTGCCCGTAGCGCCGCGCTCGCTCAAGTTCCTGGTCCACCTGCGCGGTGAAGCCTCGGCGGTTCAGCAGCCCGGTCAGCACGTCGGTCAGGGCGACGCTGGTGGCGGCCGCCACCTCATCCAGCCGCTTACGGGCGCGGCGGCCGGAGCGCACGGCTGCGCCTGTGGCCACGACGGCCGCCGCGAACAGCACGGCCAGCGCGATCCACACCGCGGTCGGGATGATGCTGATGAACCGCTCGATGCTGGTGGCGGAGCTGGATGGGTTCGACCCGCCGTGTCCGGAGTGGCGGGAGGCGGGGGAGTGCGATGGTTCACCGCTATGCGGGCCGATGAGCGCCGTTGCCGGAGCCAGGGGGCCGCGCAGGCCCGGCGTCCCACCGCCCGGAACCGAAGCTGCGTTAGCACCCGACGGCGACCCCGCACCGTTCCCGGCGGAGCGACCGCTGGGGACGAACAGCTGGGTGGCGCTGCCCGGAATCGGCACGAAGGTGGAGACGGTGCTGGCGGTCGACGACGGCTTGGCGGGAGAAGCGGGAGTGGCTGGAGTGGGCGCAAAAATGGGGGTGGACGCGGCGGCCGGAGCCGCGCTGGTGGGCAGCGAGATCGGTGTGCTCGTCGCGACCGCGATGGGCGCGGCCGTGACCGGGGTGGGCGCCGGCGTGGGGGCGGTGGGCTTCCCGTTGCTGTTCCCGCCGTTGTCCTTGCCGTTCCCTTGGCCATTGCCTTGGCCCCGGCCCTGGTCGCCCCCGTGGCCGTGACCGTGACCGCCGCCCTGGTCGCCCCCGTTTCCCTTGCCCTGGTCGCCGCTCGCCTGACCGGCGCCGGCATCTCCGCTGCCCTGACCGCCGCCGTTGCCCTGGCCGCCGCCGTTGCCCTGGTCACCTCCAACGTCGCCGTGGTGGTGGGCCTGGAGCGGAGCCTGCGCCGGGGCGGGCGGAGCCGGGGTGCGCGGAGCTGGGATGGGCGGAGCCGGAGTGGGCGGAGCCGGAGCCGGCGCCGCGGGGCCAGCCTTGTCGGAGTGGGCACGGCCCACTGCGCCTGACGGGGCGAGAGCTACGGCGACTAGTGCCAGCAACAGCGTGGCTGTGCAGATCAGCTTGCTGCGGGAAATCAATGGTGGACCTTCCGTGAACTTGCCTTCTGCTGGTCCCTGGAGGCCTAGCCAGGCAGTCGGCTTTTCCACGATTATCGACAGATGTTCGAGGAGCTTGATTGGGCAAGGGCCGTTGCTAAACGAACGTTGTAGTCCAAACGTCTAGTTTTTTGGCTATTGGCTAACCTTGACACGATCGTGGTAATGTTGCGCGGAGATGGATGGGTTGACCATCAACGAGGCCGCGCAGACCACCGGATGGTCGCCGCGGATGCTCCGCTACGTCGAGGCCGCGGGTCTGGTCACGGCTGAGCGGTCAACGTCGGGGTACCGGCTCTATGGGCCAGCGCAGCTTCAGCGGCTGCGGACCCTCAAGGAGCTGGTCGCCCGCTTCGACATTGGGTTGTCGGACGTCGCGTTCGCTTCCCGGATGGCCAGTCAGCCTGAGCTGCGCGAAGCGGTGGAGTCATGGCTGGAGGCACAGCCGCGCCGGCCTGAGCACGTGAGCGCCGGGGACTGGCTTCGGTTCGAACAGGAGAAGCACGAGCGGCTGCTGTCCGGAGGCGGCCATTACCACGATCTGGAGGAAGCATGAGCACAACCGTCATGACGACCAGCGACTTCAAGGTGGCCGATCTGAGCTTGCACGAGTTCGGCCGGAACGAGATTCGGCTGGCAGAGCACGAGATGCCGGGTCTGATGGCCATCCGTAGGGAATTTGCCGACAGCCAGCCGCTGGCTGGAGCCCGGATCACCGGGTCGCTGCACATGACGGTCCAGACCGCCGTCCTGATCGAGACGCTGGTGGCGCTCGGGGCCGAGGTGCGCTGGGCCTCGTGCAACATCTTCTCCACCCAGGACCACGCCGCGGCGGCCGTGGTCGTCGGCCGGGATGGCACGCCCGAGGATCCCCGCGGCGTGCCCGTATACGCGTGGAAGGGGGAGACGCTCGAGGAGTACTGGTGGTGCACCGAGCAGGCGCTCACCTGGGGGGGGAATGGAACCCCGCCCACCCCGAACATGATCCTCGACGACGGCGGCGACGCGACACTGCTGGTCCACGAAGGCGTTGAGTTCGAGCGGGCCGGGGCGGTGCCGGATCCGGCGAGCGCCGACTCGGAAGAGTTTCGAATCGTGCTGGAACTGCTCACGCGCTCGCTGCAAGCGGATCCGCAGCGCTGGACCAAGGCCGCTGCCGACATCAAGGGCGTGACCGAGGAGACGACGACCGGCGTGCACCGGCTCTACCAGTTCGCGGAGAGCGGGCGGCTGTTGTTCCCGGCGATCAACGTCAACGACTCGGTGACCAAGTCGAAGTTCGACAACAAGTACGGCTGCCGCCACTCATTGATCGACGGGATCAACCGCGGGACCGACGTGCTGATCGGTGGGAAGGTCGCGGTCATCTGCGGCTACGGCGACGTGGGCAAGGGCTGCGCCGAGTCGCTGGCCGGGCAGCGGGCTCGAGTGCTGGTCACCGAGGTCGACCCGATCTGCGCTCTGCAGGCGGCGATGGACGGCTATCAGGTGGTGACGCTGGACGATGTGGTCGGAGAGGCGGACATCTTCATCACCGCCACGGGCAACCGCGACGTCATCACCGCCGAGCACATGAGCCGGATGAAGCACCAGGCGATCGTGGGCAACATCGGCCACTTCGACAACGAGATCGATATGGCCGGGCTGACCAAGATCGACGGCGTGCGCCGGGTGAATATCAAGCCGCAGGTCGACGAGTGGGTCTTCCCGGACGGCCACTCGGTGATCGTGCTCTCCGAAGGCCGGCTGCTCAACCTGGGCAACGCCACCGGGCACCCCAGCTTCGTGATGTCGAACTCATTCACCAATCAGGTGATCGCTCAGATCGAGCTGTTCGGCCACACCGACATCTACGAGAAGCGTGTGTACACGCTGCCCAAGCACCTGGACGAGAAAGTCGCGCGGCTTCACCTCGCCGCGCTGGGCGCCAAGCTCACGTCACTGACCCCGGACCAGGCGGCCTACATCGGCGTGCCGCCGGAGGGGCCGTACAAGCCCGACCACTACCGGTACTAGCGGCCGCGACCGTCGTGGCCCGCGCCTCGCTCCCACCTCACGAGGTCGCCGATCTTGGTCTGGCCCCGGACGGGGTGGCGCGGATCAGCTGGGCGTCGGGACAGATGCCGGTGCTGGCCCGGATCGCGGAGCGGTTTGCCGGTCAGCGTCCGCTGGACGGGGTGAGCATCGCCTGTTGTCTGCACGTAACCGCCGAGACGGCCAACCTGGCGATTGCGCTGGGCGCTGGGGGCGCACGGGTGTCGCTGTGCTCGGCCAATCCGCTGTCGGTCCAGGACGACGTGGCGGCCGCGCTGGTGCGCGAGCACCAGATCGAAGTCACGGCGGTGCATGGCGAGGATCTCGACACCTACGCGCGGCACGTTCGGGCCACGCTGCAAGGTCACCCGCAGATCACGATCGACGACGGCGCGGACCTCATGGTGACCGCGCACGAGCTGGGTGAGGACCAGCTCAAGCCGCTGATCGGAGGGACCGAGGAGACGACCAGCGGACTGGTGCGGCTGCGCCGCCTGGAGGACGACGGCCGGTTGCGCTGCCCGGTGCTGGCGGTCAACGAGGCGCGCACCGAACGCGCGCTCAACGATCGGCATGGCACCGGGCAGTCCGCGCTCGACGGGATCATCCGGGCCAGCCACGTGCTGCTGGCCGGGCATACGGTGGTGGTGCTGGGCTACGGGTGGGCGGGCCAGGGGGTGGCCGAACGGGCCCGGGGGGCCGGAGCCCACGTGGTGGTATGCGAAGTCGATCCGTTGCGCGCGCTCGAGGCGCGGATGGCCGGGTACGAAGTGATGCCCGCGCTCCAGGCCGCCGAGCGCGGAGATGTGTTCATCACCGTCACCGGCACCCGGCGCGTGCTGCGCGGCGAGCACTTTGAGCGGATGAAGGACGGAGCGCTGCTGGCCAACGCAGGCCACTTCGATGTGGAGCTCGACCTGAAGGAGCTGCACGCTCTGGCTCGGGGCGGGGTGCGGGACGTCCGGCCGCTGGTGCAGGAATTCGTGCTTTCCGATGGGCGCCGCCTCAACCTCATCGCCCACGGCCGAGTGGTCAACCTGGCCGCGGCCGAGGGTCATCCGGCGGCGGTGATGGACGTCTCGTTCGCACTACAGGCTCTGTGTGTGGAAGAACTCGTCCGTTATGGAGGGCAATGGGAGCCCGGGGTGCGCCCGGTTCCGGCCAAGATCGACCGGGAGGTGGGCCGCCTCAAGCTGGACGCATTGGGGGTCAAGATCGACGAGCCGACTCCCGAGCAGGAGGACTACCGGGAGTCCTGGGCCTAGCCGTCCGCGCGGTAACCACTAGCGCGGCGGGTCGGTGCTCTGTAAGGATGCGCCTATGCCGGCGGCAGCTGCGAGGGGAGGGATCGATCTAGGCGGGACCAAAATCGAGGCGGTCGTCGTGGACTCGGGCAACACGGTGCTCGGCTCCTCGCGCCGTCCCACCCCGACTGAGGGTGGTCCCGAGGACGTCGCCCTGCAGATGGCGGAGGCCATGAAGGCGGCCTGTGAGGCGGCCAGTCGAGAGCCGAGGGCGCTCGAGGGGGTCGGCGTCGGCTCGCCGGGGATCGTGGATCCGACCAGCGGTGCCGTCTCGAGCGCGCGGAACCTGCCGGGATGGGACGGGAGCTTTGAGCTGGCCGCCACGCTCCAGAAAGAGCTGGGCACGAAGGTCCGCGTGGGAAACGACGTGCAGGTGGCCACCGACGCCGAGTTCCACCTGGGCGCCGGAAAGCCCTACCCATCTCTGCTCGGCGTGTTCTGGGGCACCGGCGTGGGCGGCGGGCTGATCCTCGACGGGAAGGCGTGGCTGGGCCGCGGCGGGGCGGGAGAGATCGGCCACATGGTGGTCAAGTTGGGCGGCGCCCGCTGCCCCTGCGGCCGCCGCGGTTGCATGGAGGCCTATGCCGGGCGGGCGGCGATGGAGGCTCGGGCCCGCAAGCAGGCCAAGAAGGGTAAGGACACCGTGCTGTTCAAGCTCATGGAAGAGCACGGACGTACACGCCTGACCAGCGCGATCTGGGCCCATGCCCTGGAGCACAAGGACCACCTGGCCACAGACCTCATCGACCGGGCGATCAAAGCGCTCGGCGCGGGCGTGGCGTCGGCCATCAATCTGCTCGACGTCGAGGCGGTGATCATCGGTGGTGGTTTGGGGGTTCGGTTCGGCCAGCCGTTCGCCGACCGGATCGCTCAGGCCGTGCAGCCGCACCTGTTCAACGACGGGCATCCGCCGGACGTTCATGTCGCCGCGCTGGGTGACCTGGGAGGCGCGATCGGAGCCGCGCTGCTGGTCGACCAAACGGGGTCCTGACAGCGCCGTGCGGTGTGTCTGCACCCCCACGGTTCCCGCTGGCACTCTTGACATAACTCTGACAACATCCTTCGCGCGCAGGGGCCGCGGGGTTGGCGCTGAAGTAATGAGGACGTTCTGAGGCGCCACGGGGCACCCAGGGAAGCTGAGGCAAAGGAGAGGCTCGTAACGCAGGGAACTGGACCGTCGGGTCGTTCCAGCGTGGTGGCTCGCGCCGCCGCCGGCGGCGCGCTGCTCACGGCCATCGTCGTGCTGGCCGTGCTGCTCCTGACCAGTGGTTCGTCGTACACGCTGCGGCTCAACTTCCAGGACGCCGGCGGACTGGTCACCGGCAACCTGGTATTCGTCGGTCCGGCCTCGGTGGGGACGGTCAACTCGATCACGCTCACGCCGGATGGGAACGCCCAGGTGCAGGTCAGCCTCAACTCCACTGCCTCACCTCTGCACGTGGGGACGGTGGCCCGCGTGTTCGAGAACTCGCTGTCCGGGAATGCCAACCGCTACGTGGTCCTGGAGCCAGGCCCGAGCCAGGCCCCGGAGATTCCCAGCGGCGGACTGATCGGCTTGGACCACACCCAGGCGTACGTCAGCCTCGACCAGCTATTCGACACGTTCAATCCGTT
>DATKRM010000314.1:0-3848 GCA_035532195.1 Solirubrobacteraceae bacterium | reverse complement strand
AGAGAGTTGGCCGGCGAACCCGGTCACGACCACGAACGACAGGACCACGATGCCGACGGTCAAGGTGGTGATGGCGGCGTCGGTCCAGCTGGCCGAGAAGACGAACCAGATCAGCGCCCCGCCGGCGACGAACGCGCTGAGGACGGCCAGCGGTCTCACCTGACCGGTGCCGAGCTCGGGTGGCCGGTCCGAGGTATCGCCGCGCAGCGGGAGGGCCCGACCCCGAAGGACAAGGACGGCGATGATCGCGAGGAACGGGACGGATTGGGCCCATCCTCCAGCGGTCACGTACCGCGCCATTTCCGACTCGGCGACACCGATGGCCATCCCGCCGAGCAGCGTCAGCGGGAAGGAGGCGAAACCGCCGACGAGCGCCGCCGCCAGGGCTGGGACGACGAGGAGGGTGAGCGAGTTCACCTGGAGGCTCGTCAGTGGCACGATGAAAATGGCCCCGATCCCGGCGAGGCCGGCACCGGCGGCCCAGTTGACGGTGGCGATGACGTCGGGGGAGTGCCCGAGGGCGGCGAGGGCTCGAGGGTTCTCGGAAACGGCGCCGGTGGCGCGGCCGAAGCGGGTGTAGCGGTACACGAGCATCAGGACCGTGGTGAGCGCCGCGGCGATGCCGAAGAGCCACACCCGGTCGACACCGATCGTCGTGTGCGGCAAGGGCGTGATGCTCGAATCAGGGAGAATTCCGGTCACGACGCGGAAGTCGTTGCCCCACAGCTGGCTGGCGCTGGCTTGGAGCAACGTGAGCACGCCCAGCGTGGCGATCAGACGCGCCAGACCTGACGCGTGCCGCAGTGGCCGCATGACCAGGAGATGGGTCAGCGCGCCGATGGCAGCGGCGCTCGGGACGGCCACCCCGAAGCAGAGCAACGCAGGCCAGTGAGGGCCGCCGCGTAAGTCGTAGAAGACGAAGGCGGCGACCATCCCCATCGCCCCATGAGCGAAGTTCAGCACTCCGGACCCGCGGTAGACGAGCACGATGCCCTGCGCGGCCAGGGCGTAGATCGCGCCCGCCCCGATCCCAAGGAGCGCGAAGCGGATTGGATCCACGTATCCCGCTGTCCCGGGCCGAGACCGCTCTCGCTACTGCCCGAAGGCGTTGACGAACTGGCCGGTCAGCGGGACCTCCTGCCCGTTCTTCACGACCGCGAACACGACCTTGTCATTGAAAATGTGCGTGAGTGGCAGTTCGGTGATGTGTTGGGTGTAGTTGATCGGCGGGTAGACGCCGACGTCGGCATTGGTCAGCGCCTTCATCGCCGCGAGGATCCCGGCCGCATCGATCGTTGTCGCCGACTTGGCTGCCAGTTGGAACAGCTGCACCGGCGCCCAGCCGTCGGCCATGGCGCGTCCCGAGGCCGGCTTGCCGGCCAGCTTGGCGTCGGCGAGGTACTTCGCGACAGCCGGATCGCTCGTCTGGGCGAGCAGCTTGCTGTCAGAGGTCATGTAGATGCCGTCGGCCAGCGGCCCGAGCGCCTTGATCAGGCCCTCTGGGTCCTGGGTGATCATGCCGATCTTGGCGGTGACGCCCGCCTGGTGAGCGGCCTGCACGAATTTGACCGCGTCGGCGCTGAGCAGCAAGACCTCGATCCCGTTGACCCCTCCCCGCGTGGCTGCGGCCACGTAGCTCGCCATGTCCGGTGACGGCGACGGGACGAGCACGGTGCCGGAGAGTTGGAGGTTCTTGGACTTGAGGCCGATGTTGATCACCGGGGCGAACGCGGTGGCCTGCGGAACGTCGATCGCGACCAGGGAGATCTTGGTGGCCCCCTGGTCGACCAGCTCGAGAGCCTGGCCGGAGAAGGAGGCGGTCGTACCGCTCGAGAGGGGGAATGCCGTCGAGGAGGTGAACGCCGGCGCCCCGATAGGGACGATGCCGATGTTGGCGATACCAGCCTGCTCGATGATCGGCAGGTAGTTGGCCTCGAGCTGGGTTTCCGACCCCACCAGGGCGGCGACCCCGTCACTCACCGCCTGGTGCGCGCAGCTCGCGGCGCCGTTCGGATCGCTCTTGGTATCGCAGATGATCGCTTGGAGCGGGCGACCGTTGATCCCGCCGGCGGCGTTGATGGCCGCTACCGCCGTCAGGACGCCGTCCTCGTTCTGGGGGACGAGGCCGGTGCCACCGCTCAAGTCGAGGATCGACATCAGCTTGATCGGAGGCCCACTCGGCGCGGCGGTGGTGGCCGAGGCCGTGGCGGGCGCGGCCGTGCTGGATGTCGCGGTTGTGGTCGACGACTTGCTGCTGCTCGAGCAGGCAGCGACAAGCAGCGAGAGGCACATCGCGACGACGACGGAGGTCGCGGACTTTCCCGTGTGCCAAGGTCCTTGTTTGGCCTGCCTGGTGGTCACGTGCCCTCCGTCCCGGACGCTGAGGTCGTAAACCCGCGCCACACGTGTTCGCTTGTCTCCCCCCGGGCTCGCGACGCGAGTCCATCCCTGCGTTAACAGTGATTATCACGCTAGCAGTGATTAATCACGCTAGCTGGGCGCCGAATCGTGTTCAAGCCCCCCGCCTTCGTTGCCCGGCCGCCACACTCAAAGCCCCCCGTGGCGCCGATGTGTTAGCGTCAGTTCACACTCTTTCGGGGCTAGGGAGGATAGACGTGAACGTGGCGTTGTCCGAGGAGCAGCGCGAGCTCAGCCGCACGGTCCGCGCCTTCCTGGAGCAAAAGTCACCGGAGGCCGAAGTTCGTCGGTTGATGGAGACCGACGAGGGGTTCGACCGCGGCGTGTGGGATCAGATGGCCGCGCAGCTCGGGCTGCAGGGTCTGGCCATCCCGGAGGAATATGGCGGCTCGGGGTACACCTTCCGTGAGCTGGCGATCGTGCTGGAGGAGATGGGACGAGTCCTGATGTGCACGCCGTTCCTCTCCACTGCGGTTCTTGCCGGCTACGCCCTGTTGGAGAGCGGCGACACCGAGGCCCAAGCCCGCTACCTACCAGGGATCGCCTCGGGGGCGATCGTCGCCTCGTTGGCGCTGGCCGAAGACACCGGCGGCTGGACTGAATCGGCCGTCACGGTGGCCGCCTCCGGTGCCGACAGCGGATGGACGTTGACCGGCGTCAAGAGCTTCGTGCTGGACGGCCGGAGCGCCGATCTGATCCTGGTGGCGGCCAGGGCGCCCAAGGGCACGAGCCTTTTCGCTGTGTCCGGTGACGCGCCCGGCCTCACTCGTCGACCGCTCTCCACCATGGATCTCACCCGCAAGCTGGCGCGGCTCGAGTTCAGGGCCGTGCCCGCCATCCTCGTCGGGGCCGAGGGTGAGGCCTGGCCGGGACTTGAGCGCACCCTCCAGCTGGCGGCCGTGGCACTGGCTGCCGAGCAGGTTGGAGGCGCGCAGCGCTGTATGGAAATGTCGGTGGAGTACGCGCAGAACCGGATTCAGTTCTGGAGGGCCATCGGGTCGTTCCAGGCGGTCAAGCATCGGTGCGCCGACATGCTCGTGCAGGTCGAGATGGCGAAGTCCGCGGCGTACTACGCGGCGGCCTGCGCTGCCAGCGACGACGTCGACCTGCCCGTGGCCGCCGCGATGGCCAAGTCCTACTGCTCCGAGGCGTACTACAAGATCGCCGCCGAGACGATCCAGGTGCATGGCGGCATCGGGTTCACGTGGGAGCACCCGGCCCATCTGTACCTCAAGCGGGCTAAGTCGTCCGAGCTGTTCCTGGGCGATCCGCGCGAGCACCGGCGCCGGCTCGCCTCCGCCCTTCAGCTGAACTGAGGGTCCAGGACGCGGCGAGAGGCTGCCGAGCTACTCGGGCACCAGGAGGACACACCGATGGCTGACCAGCGGTACCAGACGCTACTCGTCGAGGAGGCGGACGGGGTGAGGACC
>DATKRM010000313.1:0-9354 GCA_035532195.1 Solirubrobacteraceae bacterium | reverse complement strand
CCGGCCCGGACCCATCCAGGGCGGTGCCGTCAACCCGTACATCGAGCGGCGCCAGCGGCTGCGCGCCGACCCGTCTTATGAGGTCCCCTATGAGCACCCGTCGCTTGAGCCGGTGCTGCGGGAGACGCTGGGCACGATCATCTTCCAGGACCAGGTCCTGGAGGTGGCGATCGCCTTTGCCGGCTTCTCGGTCGGCGAGGCCGAGGGGCTGCGGCGGGCCATGAGCCGCAAGCGCTCGGACGCCGCGATCGAGGCCTACCACCAGCGGTTCGTGGCCGGCGCCCGGCGCAAGCACGGAGTCGATGAGCCGTGCGCCGAGCGGGTGTTCGAGATGGTCCGGGGCTTCTCCGGGTTCGGGTTTCCCAAGGCCCACGGCGCCGCATTCGGGCTGCTGGCCTATCAGTCGACCTGGCTGCGGGTGCACTACGGCCCCGAGCTGTTGTGCTCGCTGCTGGGCGAGCAGCCGATGGGCTTCTATCCGCCGGACGCGCTGGTGCACGAGTCCCAGCGCCGGGGCGTCGAAGTGCTATCCCCGGATGTCAACCAGAGCGACGCGGAGTGCGACATGGACATACGGGACCCCGCCCACCCGCGCGTCCGCATCGGCCTCGGCTACGTGCGCGGCGTGCGCGAACACGAGATCCGAGAGCTGGTGGCGGCGCGGCAGGAGGGCGGGGGCTTCCGCAGCCTGTCCGACCTCGCCTCCCGCGCGGGCGCGGGTGCGCCCTCGCTGGAGTTGCTGGCCTGGGCCGGGGCGTGCGACTCGCTGGCTCCGAGCGGCGACCGCCGCGTCGTCCTGTGGCAGCTCGGCGTGGCCACCCCGGGGCGCAGCGTCCCCGGTGGGATGCAGCTGGCGCTGCCGCTTGACCTCCCCGCTCCGCCGCAGCTGAAGACGCTCTCGAAGTGGGAGACCATGCTGGCCGACTACTCCTCGACCGGCCTTACCACCCGCACCCATCCGCTGGCGCTGCTGCGCGGGCGGCTGCCCGCGGACGCGGTGACCAGCGCCGATCTCGAGCGCCTGCCCCATGGCACCCGGGTTCGGGCCGGGGGCTTGGTGGTGGCCCGCCAGCGCCCCGGGACGGCCAACGGCATCGTGTTCATCCTGCTCGAGGACGAACACGGGACGATCAACCTGATCGTCCCCGCGCAGGTCTACGAGCGCCACCGGCTGACCGTGCGTACCGAGCCTCTGATGCTGGTCGAGGGCAAGCTGGAGCGGTTCGCCGCCGCCGGAGGGGCGATCAACGTCCTGGTCGACCGCGTGGGGGCGATCGCCGCGCCGGATCAGGTCATGGCCGAGATCAAGGACTTCTCGATGCTCGACGAGCAGGTGCGGCGAGGCCGGGCCGAGCAGGAGGCCGCGGCGCGGGCCGCCCATGCCGAAGAGGGGGCCGAGGCAGAGGAATTCCGGGCTGTCGCTCCGCCAGTTATGAGCTTTGCTTCGGGACGGCGGAGGTAGACAGCGTGGCGCGACCCACGTCGGACATGCTCGCGTGCGTCACGTGGCCGACGTGGGTCACGTCTCAGCCCCCCTCAGGATAAGGTTTCCGCCGTGCTTGCGGTCTGGCTTTTCGTCGCGCTCTGGGTTGTCATAGCGTTCGTCATCTTCTTCATCGCCGCGCGCGGTGGGCTGGGTGGCGCCCGAGCCACGCTGCATTCGCAGCGGCCCCGGGGCCGGCGGGCGGCCACGGTCGGGTTCCTGCTGGCGTTCGTGGGATTTGGCCTGGCCATGCCGATCGGGTTCCTGGTCGGCAACCACGCCAACGCCGACAGTCACGTGGCCGGCGTGAAGCTGACCCGGGCCGAGAAGCGAGGCCAGCAGCTGTTCGGCGAGAACTGCGGTCTCTGTCACACCCTGGCGGCCGCCAACACGGTGGGGAAGGTCGGCCCGGACCTGGACATGCTCAAGCCGAGTTACGCCATCGTCCAGCACACCATTCAGTACGGCTGCCTTCAGAGTCCCCCGTCCTCGTCCTCACCCCAGAACTGCCTGGGTCAGGGCGTCATGCCCGCCGGGATCCTCCAGGGGAAGGACGTCCAGGACGTGGCCGACTTCGTGGCCAAGGTCGCAGGGACCCAGTAGGCACGCCCCGGCCTGATTGGGCGCCCGCGCGCCCGCCCGCCCGTCCGTCCGTCCGTCCGCCGGCCAGGCCACCCCGCCGCCGTCCCCGCGCGTCGACCCTGCAATATGCGGACAAATCTCAGCTTGGGCAGGCGCCTTACGTCCGCATGCGTTGTTAGCATGCGCCCCCGCAGAGCTGAATTCCCGCACTCGTACTGAGCCATAGGAAGCGGGGGACCCACTTGTTGGGGCGAATCGTGTTTTGCACGTAGCGCCACTCTTTCGGCGCGAGCCCGTCAGCTAACCCCGTAAGCCACGGAAAGAGGATGATGCCTCGCATAGCTGCATCCATAGCTCCGGACGCGATCCGGATCGAAGATGACGTCTGGCAGGAAGCTTTTGACCAACGTGCACCGCGGCGACGGCGCCCTGCGCCGGCCCGCCGGCCGGTGCCGGCTCGGCGGTCCGAGGCAGCACGTCCCCGGCGCCCCGAGGCGCGCGTGGCCGACCGCGTGGCTCCCCCGCCGGTCCCCGCCACCGCGGTAGCTGCCGCGCCGCCAGCCAGCGAGGCGACACCCCCGGCCGCTCCCGGCCGGCGCACGGTGGTCATCACGGGCCGAGGGGCGGAGCGCAACATGCCGTGGGAGACCGGGATCTCGCCTCGCCGCTCCTCCCGCCTGCCGCACCACCGCCACACCTTCAGGCCGGACCGCGTCGCCATGTGGGCCGTGTTCCTCGGCCTCCTGCTGGTGCTGGTGGCCGCGATGAGCGCCCACTAGCCGCGCGCGGCCGCATCACCGCCTGGCCCTAGCCGGCGAGCCCTCTTACGGGATCCGCTGGCCTCGCTGATCCCCCGTTTATCGGTGGACGTATAAGAAGAAGGGGAAGGACGCTTCCGTAAGAGGCGTCTCTTCTATCGCAGCCCTTGATCGAACATGCATTCGCCGGTAGCCTTATCAATCGTAAGCTTGTCTTGAAACTAAAGGAAGCAGGCCTAAGGCCTGGTGGTCATATGAAAATCTCCATGAGCAGATTCCAAATCCACGACGATCTCACCGCGCCCGACGGCTCGGTGCCTGTGCTCAGGGGAGCACTGGCCACGGGCGGCCAGCTCCCGAACTTCCTCGGCGTCCTGGCGGGTTCGCCCGCGGCGCTTCGGGCCTACGCCCGGTTCCGCTCCGAGCTTCGGCACGGCAAGCTGACCCAGGCCACGCTGGAGCGGATCGCCTTGGCGGTGGCCGAGTACTACCGCTCGGAGCCGGGGATTGCGATGCACTCGCGCACCGCCCGGGCGGCCGGTCTGGCCATCGACGAGGTGGCGCAGGCCCGGCAGTTCACCTCCAAGGACCCCCGTGAAGCCGCCCTGCTCCGGTATCTCCAGAGCCTTCTGGAGGAGCACGGCCGAGCGCCCATGCACCTCCACGAGGAGGCGCGTGAGGCCGGCTGGGACGACGAGCAGATCCTCGAGGCGATCGGCGCCGTGGCCCTGGAGGGATTCGCGGCGATGGTCAACGTGGCCGGTGAGGTGCCCGTCGACGGCTCAGCTGAAGCCTCGCGGTCGCTCAAAGCGGCGTAAGCTTTAGCGCGATGGGCGAGCGTTCGCACAGCCCCCGGGGGGAAGCGGGTAGCCCGTCATGCTGCCCGCTCTACCACGAGGCCGTGGAGCTGGTCGGGCGTCGCTGGACGGGTGCCATCGTCCGGGTGCTCATGGATGGCCCGCTGCGGTTCTCCGAGATCTGCCAAGCCGTCCCCGAGCTATCTGACCGGTTGCTGTCTGAGCGCATGAAGGAACTCGAAGCGCGCGGCATCGTCAAGCGCACGGTGATCCCCGGCCCGCCGCTGCGCGTCCAGTACGAGCTCTCCGAGATGGGCCGGGACCTCCAGCCGGCGCTCGAGGAAATCGGGCGCTGGGCCGCGCGCTGGCTCAGAGACGTTCGCCCCGAGCCCGCCGCCGTCTAGCTGCGGGTTACTGCAGGGTCGCCGAGCGAGTGGCCCGGCCGTGGCGCCAGGTGAGGCGTGAACCGTGCAGCCGCAGCGAGCCGGTCTTGACCTGCGTCCCCGAGTCGAGCAGCTGGCGCCGGTGACCATGGCCCGTACGGACTTCGGTATCCCGGGCGGTCGAGATGATCGATTGGGCCGTCCCGATCCACGCCGCGGCGCCATCCGAGGAGACCACCAACGAGCTGACCGAGTTCGTAGCTTCTGGCCCCAGCGATTTTTCGGTGGCCGCGAACGTTCCGAGGGAAGTGCCGTCACGCAGGTTGCGCACCAGGATGTCTGTGAAGCCGAAGTCCACGCCGCAGCGGTGCACCGCGTAAGCCACGGTCACACCGGCCAGCGCCACGCGGTCGATCCCCGACAAGCTGCCGATACAGCTGCCTGACCGTCCCAGCCGCGTGATCCGGCGCGGCCGGTCCGAGCAGCCGTACACGAAGCCCCCGGTGGCGTAGACCCGGGCGCTGGCGTCCATGGCCAACGTCCGCGCACCCGGCGGGCCGCAGGCGGCTCCGGCTCGGGAGGTCTGGGCAACCGCCGACGCGGCACAGCCGGTGATCAGTCCCCCGATCACGGCGGGCAGGAGCCAGAATCGCACCGCCCGAGCATAGTTTGCGGGGGAGTAAGTAACGTTCGCTTCCGATGACCGCGACCGCCACACCACTCAGCGCCGAGGACGTGAAGGCGCTGGTCAAGGAGCGGGAGCTCCGCTTCATCCGCCTGTGGTTCACCGACATGCTGGGCCAGCTGAAGTCGTTCTCGATCAACGCCACCGAGCTGGACGACGCGTTCGAGGGCGGCATGGGCTTCGACGGGTCCTCCATTACCGGCTTCAACCCGATCGAGGAGTCGGACATGATCGCCATGCCCGACCCCAGTACGTTCGCGATCCTGCCCTGGCGCCCGGTCGAGCAGGGCGTGGCCCGGATGTTCTGCGACATCGTGACCCCGGAGCGGACGCCGTACGAAGGCGACCCCCGCTATATCCTGCGCCGCGCGCTCGAGCGGGCCAGCGCCCTGGGGTTCGACCACTACTACGTGGGGCCCGAGCTCGAGTACTTCTACTTTCGGGACTCGCGCTCCACCGAGGTGCTCGACGAGGGCGGCTACTTCGACCTGACCACGCTGGACGCCGGATCCGATCTGCGTCGGGAGACGGTGCTGGCGCTCGAGCAGCTGGGGATTCACACCGAGTACGCCCACCACGAGGTGGGCCCCAGCCAGCACGAGATCGACATGCGCTACTCCGACGCCCTGAAGATGGCCGACGACTGCATGACCTACCGGATCACGGTCAAGGAGTACGCGCTCAAGCACGGCCTGCACGCCACGTTCATGCCCAAGCCTCTGTTCGGCAAGAACGGCAGTGGGATGCACACTCATCAGTCGCTGTTCCGCGGCGAGGCCAACGCGTTTTTCGACGCCGATGACCCGTACTACCTGTCCGACGTGGGCAAGGCGTTCGTGGCCGGGCAGCTGCGCCACGCCCGGGAGATCTGTTCGATCTTCGCCCAGTGGGTCAACTCCTACAAGCGCCTGGTGCCAGGTTACGAGGCCCCGGTGTACGTGGCCTGGTCGCGCCGCAACCGTTCGGCGCTGGTCCGGGTGCCGCTGTACCACCCCGGCAAGGAGCGCACCACCCGGATGGAGCTCCGCTGCCCGGACCCCGCCTGCAACCCCTACCTGACCTTCGCCGCACTGCTCCAGGCGGGCCTGGAGGGGATCGAGCAGGGCTACGAGCTGCCCGAGCCGATGGAGAAGAACCTCTACCACCTGTCTGCGGACGAGCGGCGCCGCCTGGGAGTCGAGCAGCTGCCGGAGACGCTGGGCGAGGCGATCGAGCTGACGGCCGAGTCAGAGCTCGTGCTGCGCACGCTGGGCGAGCACACGTTCAACCGCTACATCGAGAGCAAGCGGCAGGAGTACGAGGAGTACCGGGTGCAGGTCACACCCTGGGAGCTCCAGCGCTACCTGCCGGTGCTGTAGGGTCGCCCGGGATGCGGGTCGAATCCGAGACCTCCGTCAAACGGCCGGCCTCCGACGTGTTCGAGTACATCGCCCACGCCGAGTACCTGCCCGACTACGTGACCGACTTCGCCAGCGTGCGGCAGGCCTCAGACGGCGAGCCGGGTCGCGGTACGCAATACAGCTACAAGATGAGCCGTGGTGGCGAGGGCAGCTTCGAGTGGACGACGTTTGAGCCCACGTCTCGCCTGGCTTGGCACGGCCCCGCGGTTAAAGCGGGCCCCGGGTCGATGGAACCCTCCGGTTGGTGGGAGATCACGTCGGAGGGCGACGGCACGCGGGTCAAGCTGGTCATGGCGCCCAAGCCGGGTGGGCTGTTCAAGCTGCTGTCCCCGTTCCTGGCCGCCGGGATGCGCAAGGGGAACGATCAGGCGCTGGAGCGCCTCAAGCAGCGGTTGGAGCAGCCGTCAACATAGCCCGGAGCTCGTCGGGCCGGGTGACGGGCGCCTGGCAGGCGAAGTGCTCACACACGTAGGCCGCGGCCTGGCCGTCGACCGGCCCGCGCCCCTCCAGCAGCGGCACACCGTCGCCGGCGCCGCCGGCCAGGACGAGGTGCGGCCGCAGCTGCTCACGCACCACCCCGACGAGGGCGTCCGCCCCGGGCTCGGGTCCCACGATCGCCACCTCACGGACCGAGGCCAGATAGAAGTCCGCCGCACGCAGTAGGTGTCCAAAGGCCAGCGGATGACGCGCCGCGACCCCGAACAGCAGCCGGAGCACGCCCAGCGCCTGCTCCTCGTAGCGCCGCTGGCCGGACAGCGCGGCCAGCCGCAACAGGCCCAGCCCGGCTGAGGAGTTGCCGGACGGGATCGGGGAGTCCTCCAGGTCCTTGCGTCGCACCGGGAGCTCTGACTGGCCCTCGGCCGTCGTGAAGAAGCCGCCGCGCTCGGGATCGCCGAAGCGCTCGATCATAGTGTCGGCGGTGGCCACCGCCTCGCGGTACCAGCGCGGCTCGAACGTCGACTCGTACAGGGTCAGCAGCGCCTCCAGGAGGTAGGCGTGGTCATCCAGGAACGCTGGGATGTGGTCAGTGCGCACCCGACCGCGCGCCAGAAGGAAGTCCGCGCACCCGACCGCCGCGTCGAGGTAGTCGTCGCGCCCCAGCACTGCGCCGGCGTCGGCCAGAGCCGAGATCATCAGCGCGTTCCAGGCCGTCAGGCGCTTGTCGTCGGTGCCCGGGCGGACCCGCTCGGACCGGGCGCCGTAGAGCTGGCAGCGGATCTCGGGCAGCCGCTCGGGCTCGGGGCCTCGCCCCTCGAGCACCTTGGCGCCGGCCTCGAACGGGCGCGGGCCGAAGTAAGCCACGGCCTCTTCGTACAGCGGGCCCAGCACCTGGCGCAGCTCGTCTTCGGTCCACACGTAGAACTTGCCCTCGACCCCCTCGGAGTCCGCGTCCAGCGCGGAGTAAAAGCCGCCTTCGGGTCCACGCATCTCCCGCAGCGCCCAGTCGAGCGTCTCGGTGCACACCCGCCGCAGCCGCTCCCGGCCTGACACCTGCCAGCCGTGAAGGTAGGCGCGGGCCAGCAGCCCGTTGTCATAGAGCATCTTCTCGAAGTGCGGGACGGTCCAGGTGGCATCGACCGAATAGCGCGCAAACCCACCACCCACGTGGTCGTAGATGCCACCCTCCGCCATGGCCTCCAGCGCGGCCGTGGCCACCTCGGCCTCCCCCCGGGCCAGCAGCAGCTCAATCACCGAAGCCTGGGGGAACTTGGGCGCGCTGCCCCAGCCGCCGTGGGCCGAGTCGTGGGAGCCCACGAGGAGCGCCACGGCGTCGGTCAACGGCTCTTCCCGGATTGCCTCCGTCGATGGTTCCAGCCGAGCCGTGGCGTTCAGCGAGCGCATGATCTCCTCTCCCTGGCGCGAGATCTCCTCCCGCCGCTCCCGCCACGCGTCGGACACGGCCAGCAGCACCATGCGCCAGCTCGGCAGCCCCTGCCGGGGCTCAGGCGGGAAGTACGTGCCGGCGAAGAACGGGACCAGATCTGGGGAAAGAAACGCGTTGAGCGGCCAGCCCCCGTGGCCGGTCATGGCTTGGGCCGCCTCCATGCACATCGCATCCACGTCGGGCCGCTCCTCGCGGTCCACCTTGATGCACACGAACCGCTCGTTCATCAGCGCCGCCACCTCTGGGTCCTCGAAGGACTCGTGAGCCATGACGTGGCACCAATGACAGGCCGAATACCCGATCGACACCAGCAGCGGCCGGTCCTGCGCCCGGGCCCGTTCCAGCGCCTCGGGACCCCAGGGATACCAATCAACCGGGTTGTCCCGGTGCTGGAGCAGGTACGGCGAGGTCTCGCGGGCCAGACGGTTGGGCACCGTTGGTCAGCCTACCCTCCGCCAGGTCCGGACAATAGGCTTAGGGCATGGCAACGCAACGTGAGACGGTGAACGCTTCTGAGGCTCCGCCAGCGATCGGGCCCTACGTGCACGCCGTCCGGGCGGCCGGGCTGCTGTTCTGCTCCGGCCAGATCCCGCTCGACCCCAAGACCGGCGAGCTGAGTGGCGCCACGGTCGCCGACCAGACCGGGCGCTGCCTGGAGAACCTGGCCGCGGTGTGCAACGCCGCCGGGGCCACGCTGGGTGATGCGGTGAAGCTCACGGTCTACACCACCGACATGAGCTCGTTTGCTCAGATCAACGAGGTCTACGAGTCGTTTTTCGAGTCCGATCCGCCCGCCCGGGTGGCGGTCGGGGTGGCCGCCCTGCCCCGCGGGGCCAAGGTGGAGATCGACGCGGTGGTGGCGATACCCGGGTGACCCGGTCGCCCTCCTCTGCGCCCGATCCAGTTTCCCGGAAGGACATCGAGCGAGCCGCCGTCGCGGGGGCGGACATCGTTCGCCACACGCCGCTGCTCAGCTCCCGCACGCTGAGCCAGCGTCTGGGCGCGACGATCGTCCTGAAGGCGGAGAACCTTCAGCGGACCGGGTCGTTCAAGATCCGTGGCGCCGTGGCCAAGCTGGCGGCTCTGGGCGATCGGTGTGCCCCCGGCGTGGTGACCGCCAGCGCGGGCAACCACGGGCAGGCCCTGGCCTACGCGGCCAGGGCCCGGGGTGTGCCCTGCGCGGTGTTCATGCCCGAGCAGGCCCCGGTGGCCAAGGTCGAAGCGGCCCGCGAGCTGGCCGCCAGCGTGCGCCTGGTCGGCTCCCGGGTCGATGAATCGCTGGCCGCGGCGCGGGCGCACGCCGCGGAGGCCGGGCTTGAGTTCGTCCACCCGTTTGACGATCCCGCGGTCATCGCCGGGCAGGGGACCCTCGGACTCGAGC
>DATKRM010000312.1:0-9489 GCA_035532195.1 Solirubrobacteraceae bacterium | reverse complement strand
TGCACCGAGCGGCGATTGCCCATGCCGTAGTCGACGACGCCGATCTGGGGGCGGTCAGAGCTCACGTCAGGGTGCCCTTGGTGCTGGGAATGCCCGACTCGCGGGGGTCGAGCTCAACCGCCGCAGCCAGCGCTCGAGCCGTCGCCTTGAACGCCGCCTCGATCATGTGGTGCACGTTGGTGCCCGCCTGGATCGTCACATGCAGGGTCAGCCGCGCATTGGTGGCCAGGGCCCGGAAGAACTCCTCAGTCAGCTCGTGGTCGAAGTTCCCGATCGCGCCGGGTGGCAGCGTACCCTCGAAGTGGAGCAGCCCCCGCCCGGAGATGTCGATCGCGCAGGCTGCTCGGGACTCGTCCATCGGCACGCTCGCGTGGCCGAAGCGCACGATCCCCGCCCGGTCGCCCAGCGCTCGGTCCAGCGCCTGCCCGACGCAGATGCCGACGTCCTCCACCGTGTGGTGGGCCCCAGTCTCCAGGTCGCCATGGGCCGAGACGTCAAGGTCGATCCGTCCGTGCCGCGCGAGCAGATCGAGCATGTGGTCGAAGAAACCCACGCCGGTCTGGCGCTGCCCGCTTCCTGAGCCGTCCAGCGCCAGCCTCAGGCGGACCTCGGTCTCGCCGGTCTGTCGTTCGATTTCAGCTGTGCGGGCCATGGTCATCGATTGTCGCGGATGCGGACCTGCATCGACTGGGCGTGCAGGCTGAAGCCCTCGGCCTGGGCCAGCGGGGCGGCCTGCCGGGCCAGCGGAGCCGGGTCGCTGATCCGCACCTCACTGAACCGGCGGATGAAGTGCCATGGGGTCAGCCCAGAGGCAAAGCGCGCCGCCCCTGAGGTCGGCAGGATGTGATTGGAGCCCGCGATGTAGTCGCCGAACGCCGTCCCCGTGTCCTGACCCACGAACAGGCAACCGGCCTTCGTGATCCGTGGCGCCAGCGCTTCTGCCTCCGCGCCGGCCAGCTGCAGGTGCTCGGGCGCCAGGGCCTCGGCCAGCGCCAGCGCGGTATCGAAGTCAGGCACGTGCACCAAGCGCGCCACGGCCCCGGTGTCGGGCGCGTCGACCAGCGCCTCGGCCATGGCCTCCAGCAGCCGGCTTGACGTCGACGCTGCCACCACCAGCGTGCCGGGCCCGTGCTCGGCCTGGGCCAACAGGTCCAGGGACAGCGGCTGGGGATCGCTGCCGGGGCCGGCGATGATCAGCAGGTCGCTGGGTCCGGCAAAGCCGTCGATTCCCACGTGCGCGGAGACTTGGTGCTTGGCTTCCTGGACGTAGAGGTTGCCCGGCCCGACGATCACCTCCACCGGCGCCACCGACTCGGTGCCATAGGCCAGCGCGGCGACAGCCTGGGCACCCCCCATCCGATACACCACGTCGGCTTTGACCAGCCGGCAGGCCCCAAGCACAGTCGGGTCGACCTCGCCTTCGGCCCGGGGCGGCACACACACCGCCACCGTGCCGACGCCCGCCACCCGGGCGGGGATCACGCCCATGACCACGGTGCTGGGATACGGCGCCCGACCGCCCGGCACGTATACCGCGGCCCGGGAGACTGGTGTCGTCCGCAGCCCCACCGTGTGAGTCCCGAACTCGACGCTGCGCGATTCGTTGGAGTCAAGTGTGGCCTCGGCCACCCGGCGGACGTTGTCGATCGCCTGCTCGAGTGCGCTGCGGACGGTCGGATCGAGCTGCTCGGCCGCTGCGTCGAGGTCCCGGTCTTCAACCACCAAGGGTCTGGGCTCGGCGCCTGAGGTGTCGAGCTCACGGGTGTAGCTCAGGACGGTGTCGTCTCCCCCACGCCGCACCGTGGCGATGATCTCGCTCACGGCATCGGCGACCGATCCCGCTCCCGGGATCAGTCCCCGGAGCTCGGCCGCCGTGACCACGGGATCCGTGCTGGCGAGGACCTCACATCGCATTCAGCCGCTCCAGCAGCGACTCGATTTGCCGTGCCTTGAGCTTGTGCGCGACCCGGTTGGCGATCAGCCGGGCGGTGCACTCGGCGATCTCCTCACGCACCACCAGTCCGTTCTCCCGCAGGGTGGTTCCGGTAGCCGTCAGGTCGACGATTGCCTCGGCCAGGCCGGTCAGCGGCGCCAGCTCGACCGACCCCTTGACCTCGACGATCTCGGCCTGGCGGCCGGTTTCCACGAAGTGGCGAGCGGCCACCCGCGGGTACTTGGTGGCGATCCGGACCACGCCCAGCCGCCGCAGCGCCTCTGCCGCCCGGTCCTCGCCCGCCACCGAGGCCACGACCATCGTGCAGCGGCCATAGCGCAGGTCTACCAGCTCATACACCTCGCGCTCGGACTGCTCCATCAGCACGTCCTTGCCGGTGATACCGATGTCGGCGGCCCCGGCCTCCACGTAGGTGGGGACGTCGGAAGGTCGCATCGTCACGATGCCCGCTTCCTCGAACAGGAGCTTGCGATCGTTCTGGCGGACCTCGCTCGTATCCAGGCCCAGCCGATCCAGGAGATCCAGTGTGTCGGCGAACAGCGCCCCGCGCGGGACGGCGATCCTCAGGTCGGTCACTGGGCGCCTCGCCGTCCGCGTTCCTCGCCGGTCAGCGCGATGTGCACCCGCTCCACGTTGAGCGCGAACCCCACGGCCGGCAGGGGCCGCCCGAACCCCGCCAGGAGCTCGTCGTACCGGCCCCCGCTACCGATGGGGACGCCGTAGGCCGGGTCGTACACCTGGAACACCGCGCCGGTGTAATAGCCCAGACTGCGCACCAGTCCCAGGTCGAAGATGATCCGTGCGGCGGCGTCGGGCGGCAGCAGCGAGTGCACATCACGCATTCCGGTGACTGCCTCCTCCAGCGGCCCCGAAAGGTCGGCCAGGATCTCCGGGCCGCCCCTGCGACTTGGCACGTTCAGCAGCAGCTCGGCGTCGGCACCCGACACGCCCAGTTGACTGATCTCCTCCTCCAGCGCGACGAAGTTACCCGTCACCAGGTGGGTAAGGATGCGCTCCCGGGCCGGGCCCTCAACGCCGTAGGCCGTCAGCAGCTCGGGATAGAGCGACGCGTCCCCCAGCCCGACGCGGTAGCCCTCCAGACCGGCGGCGTCCAGCGCCGCGCACAGTAGCCCGAGGATCTCGGCCGTCCCTTCGGGAGCCGCGGCGCCGATCAGCTCCGCACCCGCTTGCAATAGCTCGCGCGACTGGCCGCGCTGCGGGCGCACACCGCGGTAGGCGTGCGCGAAGTAGCTGAAGCGCAGCGGCGGCTCGGAGGCCGCGTAGCGGGTGGCGGTGAGCCGAGCGATCGGGATCGTCATGTCCGAGCGCAGGACCAGCGTGTTGCCCTGTTCGTCGAACATCCGGTAGGCCGGACGGGCGGGAGCCGCGTCCAACCGCGCGAACGTGCTCTCGTACTCCAGCGCGGGCGTGTACACCTCGCCGTACCCGGCCTGCCCGAACACGCCGCGGATGCGATCCGTCATAGCGCGAACCTCCCGCATCTCATCGGGCAGCACATCGCGCGTTCCGCTGGGAATGCGGTCGACCATGGCCGGTTTCAGACCAGGGGACCGCTCAGGCGTGAACGGGGACGTCGTCGACCCGCTCGATTCGCGCGCCCAGCTCCCGCAGGCGCTCATCGATCCGCTCGTAGCCGCGGTCGATCTGCCGGATGTTGCCGATCTCGGTTTCGCCGTCGGCGCACAGGGCCGCGATCAGCATGGCCATACCGGCCCGGATGTCCGGAGACTCAACCCGCTGCCCGCTGAGGCGGCGCGGCCCCAGGACGATCGCCCGGTGGGGATCGCAGATCGTGATCGAGGCGCCCATCAGCTGCAGCTTGTCGCAGAAGAACAGGCGGTTCTCGAACATCTTCTCGTGCACGATCACCGAGCCCTCGGCCTGGGTGGCCAGGGCCACGGCAATCGACGTCAGGTCGGCCGGGAAGGCGGGCCATGGCCCGTCCTCCACCTTGGGCATGTACTCGCCCGCGTCGTTGCGGATCACCAGCTTCTGGTTGCCGGGCACGATCACATCCGAGCCGCGGACCTCGGTGCGCAGCCCCAGCCGCTCGAACACCAGGCGGATCATGCGCAGGTCCTCCGGCACCGTGTCCTTAACCACCAGCTCGCCTCCGGTCACGCCGGCCAGCGCCATGAACGAGCCGATTTCGATGTGGTCCGGAGCCACGCTGTGGGTCACGCCGCGCAGGCTGCTCGTCCCGTGGACCGTCATCACGTTGGAGCCGATCCCGTCGATCGCGGCGCCCATCGCCACCAGCATGCGGGCGAGGTCCTGGACGTGGGGCTCGGAAGCCGCGTTGCGGATCACCGTGGGCCCGCGGGTCAGCGCGGCCGCCATCAGCGCGTTCTCGGTGGCCATCACCGAGGGCTCGTCCATCAGAAAGTCACAGGGCCGCAAGCCAAGCGGGGCCTCGAGCCTGACGTAGTGGCCGTGCTCCACGCTGGCCCCCAGCGCCCGGAAGGCGTCCAGATGGGGATCCAGCCGGCGCCGGCCGATGACATCGCCACCGGGAGGCGGCATGCAGGCTCGGCCGAACCGGGCCAGGAGCGGCCCGGCGAGCAGGAAGGAAGCACGGATCCGTTCGGATAGTTCGGCGTCGACCTCGGCCTTCTCGTCCACTGTCGAGGCGTCCACCGATACCTCGCCCGGGCCCAGCCACTCCACGCGCGCGCCCAGGGCCTCCAGCAGCAGCGTCATGGCCTCCACGTCGCGGATCCGGGGCACGTTGCGCAGGATCACCTCGTCCTCGGTAAGCAGGCAGGCGGCCAGGATCGGCAAGGCGCCGTTCTTGTTTCCTGCCGGGACGATGGTTCCTGACAGGGCCCGGCCGCCCTCGATCACGAACTTCTCCATGTCCTTCCTCAGACTAGCTCTTAGTCGGGCTGATTGTCCGTGGCGCCCGTGTCTGGATTCCCCGGGGCCCGGGTGGGTCAGCGGCCGCCCCGTGACTGCACCGCGTCCCCCCTGAGTCGAGGGGGGTGAGGGGCGAACGGAGGGCTCAGCTACCGTAACCGCCATGCCAGAAAAGGTTTCGCGCCAGAAGGCCTGGGACCTCCTTATTGAATGGGTCGATTCGCCCTCTTTGCGGCGCCACATGCTGGCCGTGGAGGCCGCGATGCGGGTCTACGCGCCCCGGTTCGACGGTGACGTGGAGCTGTGGGGCGCCACCGGCCTGCTGCACGATCTGGACTACGAGCGCTACCCGAACCTGGACGACGGCCACCCGCGGTACGCCCTCCGAGAGCTTGAGCGCCTGGATTATCCGCCCGAGCTGGTGCGGGCCGTGGCCTCCCACGCCGATTTCATGGGCGTGCCGCGTGAGACCCCGATGGAGCAGGCGCTCTACGCCGTGGATGAGCTATCCGGGTTCATCCTGGCCTGCGCCTACGTCCGCCCGGACGGGCTCCAGGGCATGGCTCCCAAGTCCGTCAAGAAGAAGCTCAAGCAGCCGAGCTTTGCGGCTGCGGTCGACCGTGAAGAGCTGCGCCACGGCGCGGAGGAGCTTGGCGTGGACTTCGACGAGCACCTCCAGGTCGTGATTGGGGCGCTGGCCGAGCGCGGCGACGAGCTCATGGAGAGCAAGTCCACGGCGGGCGGAGCTGACTAGCCGCGGATGTTGGCCGCGTTACTGAGTCAGGGCCCGTTCCAGCCGGCCATGTAGCAGGGATGGGGTGCGGTGGGATCGCCGCAGGTCGGTTGCAGCGACCCGCCGGGCGCCAGCCAGGCCCCGATCTCGGCCTCGCCCTCCGGGAACTGGGCCCAATCCGGTCCGTGGGGGTCCACCCCCTGCGTGTTGGCGTTGTTGTCAGTCGGCGGCGGAGTGGTCCCTGCCTGCGCGCCAGCGCATGCGCTCACGCCGTCGTTGGGGCATGGGCGCAGCGGGCCGAGGTCGCCCACGATCACCGCCGCCGAACCCGTGAAGGGGTAGGAGGTGATCGTCGGGACTCCCCACCAGGGCGTCGGGCCCGGGTAGCGACCCGGATCGAGGATGGGAGCGCGGATGCTGGCGCCGATCGTCCGCGCCTCGATCTCCGACGCCCAGTTAGTGACCTGGTGGTCGCCGAAAGCAACCGTCATCAGCACCTGGTGCGGCGGCGTTCCCGGCAGCGGGTCGGTGGTCATGTGCTGCGCGTAGCCGTCGGCCTCCCCCTGGTCCCACAGATCCTGGATGAACGAGTACAGGAACTGACGGGCCAGCGGCTTGGGATAGGTGCGATAGAGCACGGCCGCGAACGTGGGAAAGTCACTGCTGCGGGTGAGCAGCAGTCCGTAGTCCATGCCGGCCACATTCAGCGAGGATCGGGTGAGATCGGGCTCGATCGCGGTCAGCGAACCGCCGAAAATCGCGCCCTGGCTCCCGCCCTCGTAGTACAGGTGCGAGGTGTCGATCACGCACTTGCCGTTCACCTGGAACGCGGCGCTCGAGCAGAAGCCCTGTGGATTGATCAGATCGCGCCCCAGATACAGGAAGTTGATCATTCCCTGCTGCAAGCGATCCGAGATCGAGGGGAACTGCGACACGTTGGAGATCGAGGCGATCGCGTTGGGGATGTCGGACTGGGACATCCCGATCTCATCGCTGGCGCAGGCCATCAGGCCGAACTGGCCCATGGCGTACATCTCGTCGCTGTTGACCTGGTCGGCCGTGCCAAACAGGCCGTGGCCGTTCATCATCGGCCGGAAGGTCTGGCCATCCTTGGCCCCGATCGGGATGTTGCACTGGAAGTTGGCCGCCATCATGTTGCCCGGGATCCGGGTGGGCAGTTTGCTGTTCGGAGTGAGGTAGGCAAACCGGGATCCGGGTGGGCAGTTGGGGGCATTCAGGTAGCACGGGACGAGCACGTAGCCCTGCACGTGTGCGTAGACGCGCGGGTCCAACGGCTGCAGGGTGGTTGAGCAATTGACGGGCGGCACGCCGATGGAAACGCTGCAGGGCAGCTGCTGGGTCACGCTGTCGATCACGAACCTCGGTGCCTTGCCCTGCACGATGCCGTCACCCGGGGTGGTGTCACCAAGCTTGGCCAGCGCGTCGTCACGCATCCACAGCGCGGTCCCAGCCAGGCTCTGCTGGCTGGCCACGGTGAAGTCCCAGGCCAGATACAGCGAGTCACGCGAGATACCAGCGGCCGCCAGCTGGGGGAAGATGTTCTTGTCGTAGTAGACCTGCCGGGAGGCGGGCCGGCCGCCACCGGCAATGAACGCCTGGAATGCGGCCTGGGCCGGGATCGGTTGGCCACTCGAGTCCTTCAGGGCACGCAGCGCCACGATGTAGCGGTGGCCCTCGGTCAGGTTCTTGGCCGGCCGGATGATCAGCGCCGTCTGGTTGGGTGGCGGCGGGTTACCGTTGAGGTCCACCGAGCGGTCGAGCTCTGACCACACCGGCCAGCGCTCGCCGGTGTTGGCGTCGATGACCACAATCGGGGAATCGAGGGCCAGGCTCTCCGCGATGTTGATGTTCGTTGGCGGGCTCGTGTTGGCGAATGCCTGCGGGTTGTCCATTCCCGGAACGTGCGTGACGATCGGAGAACCCGGGCTGAACCCATCCAGACGGTTCCAGTCGGTAGTGACGATCGGCTGGCCAGCCTGATTGCGCGGCGTATCTGCCGCACGAATGTTCAGCCGCAGGCCGGTCGAGGTCGTGCGATCGGGCCGAGTGAAGTAGTCATTCGGGTACGGGAGCAAGCACATCGACGGGTCGATGGGATCGCACCCCGCCAGCCGCTTGACCGAGCCCTTGGCCTCAACCGCCGAGGGCCAGCAGAGACTGCTGGTCAGGATCACCAGGCCAGCCGCCAGCCACACCGCACGCAGGCGTCGGATGTACGCCGTATGCCACACCGCAGAAAGCTTCAACGTCTCCCTCCCGCCGCCACGATCAGTTCGGCGCCGGACTCTATGACGCCGCGGAGCAGCCGGTCAAAGCTCTTGGTACGAATCTCGTCCCGAGGCCGCCATGCCCGGTCGCGCGCCTTGGCCGTTATGGTGGCCCGGTGGCGATCCGGATCGTAGTTCTGGAGGGCGATCAGACCGGCCAGGAGCTGCTGGAGCAGGCGATCCGAGTCCTCGATCCGGTCCTGCTCGGCCTGGAGATCGAACTGGACCGGTTCGACCTTTCCCTGGCCAGCCGGCGGCGTACGGCCAACGCGGTGGTGCGCGAGTCCGCCGCCGCGATGCTCGCGACCGGGTTGGGGCTCAAAGCAGCCACCATCACTCCCGAGGGAGGGGACGACGTCGGCTCGCCCAACCGGATCCTGCGTGAAGACGTAGACGGGAAGGTCATCGTGAGGACCGGGCGCAAGCTGCCGGGAGTGCCGACCGTCTCAGGCGTTTACCATCCCATCGCGATCGTGCGCATGGCGGTGGACGATGCTTATGGGGCCGAGCAATGGCGGGAGGGCGAGCCCGGCTCCCCGGGCGAGGTCGCCCTCCGGACGGAGCGAATCACCCGGTCGACCTGCCGCGCTGTGTCGGAGTACTCGTTCCGAACGGCTGAGCGCATGGGGGCCCGGGTCTATGGCGGCCCCAAGTGGACGGTGTCACCGATCTACGAGGGGATGCTCAAGGAGGAGATGGACCGGGCCGCGGCTGTCCATCCCGATGTCGTGTACGAGCCGGTGCTGATCGATGCCACGTATGCCGGGCTCATCTCAGGCGCAGCCGACGCGCCCTTGGTGATCCCCGCGCTCAACCGCGACGGGGACTGCCTCTCGGACCTGGTGCTGCCGATGTTCGGATCGATCGCCGGCGCCGAGTCAGTGCTACTGGCGTTCGACGAGGAGTTCCGGACGCGGGTGGCCATGGCCGAAGCTCCGCATGGGACCGCTCCAGCGCTCGAGGGCAAGGACCTGGCCAATCCGCTGGCCATGATCCTGGCCTGCGGATCGCTGCTTCGACACGCCGCCGAGCGACACGGCGCGGGTGCTGAGCGCGCCGCTCGGGCCATACACGAGGCTGCGCTGGAGACGGTCGGGTCCGGAGTGCGAACGCCGGATCTGGGTGGCCGTGCCGGGACGACCGAGTTCACCGACCGCGTGATTGACGTCGTCCGGACCAAGCTCGAGGTGTGGTCGTCCCTGTGAGGGGTGCTCAGCAGCCGCTCTACGCCCCGGCCGTGTGCGCGCCGCCCGTTCACCCCGCGGTTGCAAGATTCGTTGCAAATCGTTCCAAACCCCCTGTTCCGTCCGACCCCATTCCTACGCTGCCGAACATATGTTCCATCTGACCCCAGAGCGCCTCAACCGTCTTCTGAGCCTGCTCGACGACGTGCTCGGAGACCCGACCGATGAGGCCCCCCAACATCCCCATAGGAAACCGCTGAGCTGGCACCCCATACGCCGGCCGGGCACGATCGCCCCGGGTCCCGTGACCTGTCTCTCACCTGTCCGCGCCCGCCGGCTGAGCCGGGGGCTGGACACCGTCGAGCGGTAGGCACACGGCAATCAGCGACTAGGACCTGGCCCACGCGACTGGCGGCCCGTGGTCCCCACACAAGGCGAGCAGCTGCTCGTCCT
>DATKRM010000311.1:0-5549 GCA_035532195.1 Solirubrobacteraceae bacterium | reverse complement strand
ACATAGCCTGCGACAACGAGGGTCTCCAGCGAAGCGTCCATCTCGTGCTCCAATCACGAGTTGACAGGGCTGGAGGCCCTCTTCTTATGTCAACACCCGCATCCTCCCCAGCGGGCCAACCCACATCAAGCCTCTAGGGGTCAGGCCCGCCGCCGCAGGCGCGTGAGCCGTCCCAGATACACTGCCCTCGATGGCCGTCCCCAAGCAGAAGCAATCGCACGCCCGGACCTCCAAGCGCCGCGCCCAACACAAAGTGAGCGCGCCGCGTTACAACGAGTGCCCCCAGTGCCACAGTCCACGCCTTCCCCACCGCGTGTGCCCGGTCTGCGGGAACTACAAGGGACGCGAAGTTATCTCCCCGGAGGGCGGGGAGACCGCGGCCTGAACGGCTGAGCGCATGATCACGGTCGCGGTGGACGCGGGCGGAGCGGACCTCGGTCCGCAGGAGGTGGCGGCTGGCGCGACGCAGGCGGCCTCCCAGGGCATCGGGGTCCTGCTGTTCGGTCCCGCGTCGGAGATCGAATCCGTGGGCCCGGGGGTCGAGGTGGTCGATGCTCCCGTCTCGATCGCCAAGGCACCGGATCCGGCGTTTGCCGCCCGCACCACCCCGGAGGCCTCGATCGTCCAAGCCGCCAAGTCGGTCGCGGACGGGCGCGCCCAGGCGCTGGTGTCCGGAGGGTCCACCGGCTCGGCCCTGGCGGCGGCGCTGTTCAACCTCAAGCGCGACCGGGGCATCTACCGTCCGGCGCTGGCCCTGCCCATCCCCCTCCCGGCCGCCCAACCCGTGCTTCTGCTCGACGTCGGGGCCAACGTCACCTGCCGGCCGGAGCACATGATCCAGTTCGCGCACATGGGATCGGCGTTCGCCCATGCGGTCATAGGCATCGAGGACCCGCGCGTAGCGCTCCTGTCCAACGGCGAGGAGCCGGCCAAGGGCACACCCGACCTGGTCGCCGTGCACGAGCAGCTCGCGGGGCCCGCGGGGTCGGGGCTGAACTTCATCGGCAACATCGAGGGCACCCACCTGACCGAGCGAGCCGCGGACGTGGTGGTCATGGACGGCTTCGTGGGCAACATCACCCTAAAGCTCGTCGAGGGAGTCTCGAGTAGCACCCTGCGGGCGATCCGCGAGGCCGCAATGAGCTCCTGGCGCTCGCGCCTGGGCGGCCTCCTGCTGGCACCATCGGTGCGCCGGCTCCGGGCCGAGATCGATCCTGAGGATCAGGGCGGCGCCTACATGCTCGGGCTGCGCCAGCTGGGCGTGGTGGCCCACGGGCGGTTCTCCCGGCGCGGTTTCGCCCGGGCAATCGAGGTGGCAGCCCGCGGCGTCGAGGCGGATGTGATCAGCCGAACCCGCTCCGCCCTGGAGCGGGCCGGGGCCCTGCGTCCGCCCCGCAGCCCGTCCGAACCCGCGGCTACGGTGTCCCGCGGATGACCCGAGAGCAGATCTTCTCGCTGATCCGCGCCCACCTAGCCGACGAGCTGGAGGTGGATCCGGCCCAGATCAGCGACGACACCCGGTTCAAAGAGGACCTGGAGGCCGACTCGCTCGACCTTTACACGCTGGTGCAGGAGCTCGAGGATTCCTATGGCGTGACGATCTCCGACGAGGAGGCGGCCAAGATCCTGACCGTTGGCCAGACGGTGGACTTCGTGCTGACCAGTGGTGCGGTGGCCTCCGCAGCGGCGCCTCCGGGCCGCGACTCCGAGTGATCGCGGAGCGGCAGCGCGCACTGCCCGGCGCAGGTCTGCGGGAGCTGATGGGCCAGCTGCCCGACGAGCTGGCGGTTCCCGTGTTCACCCACTCGTCGTGGACCGAGCGCCGGTCCGACAGCTACGAGCGGCTGGCCTTTCTGGGTGACAGCGTCCTATCTCTGGCCCTGACGTCTCACCTGTACCCCCGGCTGGAGGCCGAGCGGTTCGGCGCTGGACGGATGACCAAGATCCGGGCCCAGGCCGTGTCGGGACGCTCGTGCAAGCTCGTGGCAGAGCGCCTGGACATTCCGGACCGGTTGCGGGCCGCGGCGCCGTCCCAGGCCGCGTCGCGAGCGCCGGCCCTGATCGCCACCGAACGGGTGCTGGCCGAGGTGATCGAGGCGGTCATTGGGGCGTGCTTTCTGTCCTTCGGTTACGAGCGCACGGCGCAGGCGGTCGTCGACGCGTTCAGCCCGGAGATCGAGGACGCGCTGGAGAACCCGGTGGACTTCAAGTCCGCGCTGCAGGAGCGGCTGGCCCAGCGGGGCGAGCTCGTGACCTACGACGTGGTCGAGGAGAAGGGACCGCCGCACGACCGGGTGTTCGCAGTGCGGGCGCTGGTCGGGGGCAAGGAGATGGCCCGGGGGAGCGGCCGGAGCAAGAAGGACGCCGAGCAAGAGGCAGCGCAGGCCGCGCTGGATGCCCTCTAGATGTATCTGAAGTCGATCACCCTGAAGGGCTTCAAGTCTTTCCCCGACCGGACCCGGCTGGAATTCGGCCCCGGAGTGAGTGTGATCGTGGGCCCCAACGGGTCGGGGAAGTCGAACGTCACCGACGCCGTGCTATGGGCGCTGGGTGAGCAGTCCCCCGTGGCGGTGCGGGGACAATCGATGCAAGACGTCATCTTCGCCGGCGCTCCTGGGCGGCAGGCCAGCCGGGCCGCCGAGGTCGAGCTGGTGCTCGACGACAGCGAGGGCATCCTGGGCCTGGGCACGCCCGAGGTTTCGATTCTGCGCCGCTTGGACCGATCCGGAGACGGCGAGTACCGGTTGGCCGGGGCCCGCTGTCGGCTGATCGATGTGATCGAGGTCCTGTCGGACACCGGTCTGGGGCGCGAGATGCACTCGGTCATCTCACAGGGCCGGGTGGAGGCGATCGTCACCTCCAAGCCCCGCGACCGCCGGCTGCTGATCGAGGAGGCGGCCGGCCTGGGCAAGCATCGCAAGCGCCGCCGCCGGGCCCAGCTCAAGCTCGTACGGACCCAGGAAAACCTCGACCGGGCGCTGGACGTCGAGCGCGAGGCCCGGTCCCGTCTGCGTCCCCTCAAGCGCCAGGCCGAGGCGGCCGAGCTGCACGCCCGCCTGGAGCGCCAGACCCTCGAGGCCCGCTGGGAGTTGGGACGGGACGAGCTTCGGGTCCAGCTGCAGGCGCTGGGGCAGGCCGGGGCCGAGGCATCGGAGGTCCGCTCGGCGCGTGAGCGGCTGGAGCAGAAGCTCGAGGCGATCGCGGCGCGCCGGCAGGCGGCCGAGGAGGCCCTGGCCCAGCGCAGCGCGCAGCGGGAGGAGCTATCCCGACGCTGCTTCGTGGCCCGGGGGGCGCTCGAGCGGATCAGCTACCGGCGTGAGGCGGTGGGCCGGAGCGCCGAGGCCATCGATGCGCGGCTGGAACAGCTTCGGCGCCGGCAGTCCGCGCTCGGAGACAGCGAGCTGGCGGACGTGGTCGACGAGTCGGCCGGTGAGCGAATAGCCGCGCTACGGTCGCAGCTGGCTGAGCTGCAACGCGACCGGCAGGCCGAGATCGAGCGCCAGCTCGAGACCCTGCAGACCGAACTGGCCCAGGCAGAAGCAGCCGTGGGAGGCCACACGGTAACGGTCGAGCGGGCCCAGGCCGAGCGCGGGCAGGTCGAGGAGAAATTGGAACGGGCCCGGGCCGAGATGGCCCAGATCGAACTGCGCGTGCGGACGGCTCGGATGCAGGCCGCACAAGTGGGGGCCGAGGTGGCCGCGGTCAACCAGTTCCTGCGCGCTCACTCGGGCGGTCTGCAGGGGGCGGCCGTGCTGTCGGACGAGCTCGGAGTCGATCCCGGATGCGAGGTGGCGGTCGCCGCGGCCCTGGACGGCCGCCTCCGCGCCGCACTGGTCAGCGACCTTGGCTCGGCGGCCGAGTTACTGGACCGGGCGGGAGCCGAGGGGGGGCGTGCCTTGATAACGGCAGAGCTCCAAACGCCCGTCGAGGGTGCCGGGGCCACGCCGCCGGTGCCCGGGGCAAGCCGGCTGGTCGAGCACGTTCGCGGCCCCGCGCGAGCGGTGGGGCTGGCCCGCGCGCTGCTGCGCCAGTTCTGGCTGGTCGAGTCGCTGACCGACCTGCCGACCGACTTCGCGGGGCTGGCGGTGACCCGGTCGGGGCGCGTGTTCTCGGCCGGCAGCCGGGAGGTCTGGCAGGCCCCCGCGCTGGGCGAGGAGCGCGTCCTGGCTGAGCGCAACCGACGTGAGCGGCTACTTCGAGATACCGAGGCCGCGGCTCAGCAGGAAGCCGCCGCGCTGGCCGAGCGCGAGCGGCTGACCGCAGAACTCGAGTCCCTCGAGGCCGAGCGAGAAGCCGCGGTGGCCGGCGTGCGAGCGGCCATCCGGGAGCGCGACGAGGCGCTTGAGACGCAGCGGCGGATCGAAGCGGTGATCGAGCGGCGGCGGCAGGCTCCGGACGAGAGTCCCGGAGAGGCCCAGCGGCTGCGGGTAGCAGCCGAGCTGGCGGCCGAGGAGGACAAGCTGGCGCGCGCCGAGCACGAGCGCGCGCAGCGCCAGGCTCAGATCGCCCAGCTGGGGCGGGCGGTCGCCCAGGGCGAGGAGCTGGCCCCGGGCGTCCGGGCGCTGGGCGTGACTCTGGACTCGCTGGCCGAAGCGATCGCCGGCCAGCGGGCGTCCTTTGAGGCGGCGCTGGAGGCCGATCGGGCGGCGGGCGAGCACGTGGCCCGCGAGCTCCGCGAGTGCGCCCAGACCGAGACGACACTCCAAGCGGAGCTGCACCGCTGCAACGAATCCGTGACCGAGGCCGAGGTGGCTCTGCAACGGGCCCGCGATCAGGCGGCCGAAGTCGAGCACGAGCTCGGCCAGGTGGCCGGCCGCCTGGAGCTGGAGGCGACTCCGGCCGAGGCTGAGCTCCCGGAGGCCGACCGCGCGGCGCTGGAGGCGCGGGTGGAGCGCCTGGGCCGGCGCCGGGAGCAGCTGGGGCCGGTCAACCCCCTGGCCCAGCAGGAGTACGCCGAGGCCGTGGAGCACGTGGAGGAACTGGAGCGCCAGCGCAGCGACCTGGAGACCGCGCTGCGCGAGCTCCAGCAGCTGATCGCCGACACCGATCGTCAGATCCGGGAGCTGTTCGAGCAGACGTTCGCGGCCGCGGCCAGCAACTTCGAGCAGGTGTGCGCCCAGTTGTTCCCGGGCGGCCGGGGCCAGTTGCGACTGCTGGCCGAGCGGGAGGCTCCGGCCCGGGTGCTGGGGGGAGAGGCGCCGGCCGGCCAGGAGCCTGAGGACGCTGAGCCCGAGGACTCAGAGGAAGAGGAGGAGCTGGGGGTGGAGATCGAGATCAACCCCGCGGGCAAGGAGATGCGCCGGCTCTCGCTGCTGTCCGGCGGCGAGAAGGCGATGACCGCTCTGGCGTTCCTGTTTGCCGTGTTCCTGGCCTCGCCTTGCCCGTTCTACATCCTCGACGAGGTGGAAGCCGCGCTGGACGACCTCAACATCGACCGCTTCCTGGCCCTGGTCCGAGCCTACGCCTCACGGGCGCAGTTCATCGTGGTCACCCACCAGCGGCGGACCATGGAGGCGGCCGACTTCCTGTACGGCGTGTCGATGGGCGGG
>DATKRM010000310.1:0-9449 GCA_035532195.1 Solirubrobacteraceae bacterium | reverse complement strand
CCTCAGGCACCGCAGCCGCGGAGCTGGCGCCGGCCGTGATCGAGGCCCACCAGGCCGGGGTGCCCCTGATCGTGCTGACTGCCGACCGCCCGCCTGAGCTCCGCGAGGTTGGCGCGGGACAGACGATCGATCAGCTCAAGCTCTACGGCGACGCGGCCAAGTGGTTCTTCGAGGTCGGCGTGCACGACGCCGGCCCGGAGCGGATGGCCTGGGTGCGCAGCCTGGCCTGCCGCGCCTACTGGACCGCCGCCGCCGGCCGGCCCGGACCGGTCCACCTCAATTTCCCGCTGCGCGAGCCGCTGATCCCTCCGGCCGACCTGGAGCTGCCAGGCGGCGGGCGACCCGGTGGCCGGCCGTGGGTGGCCGCCCCTGGCCCGTCGCCGGCGGCCGAAAGCGACCAGCTGTCCGAGGCACTGGCCGGGTCCCGCCGGCCGGTGATCGTGGCCGGGCGCTACGAGCGCGAACCGTTGGCCGGCCGGGCTCTCGGGTCATTCGCCGCCCGGGCTCGGATCCCCCTGCTGGCTGATCCCCTGTCCGGGGCCCGGCGCGGCTCGGCGGCCATCGCCCATTACGACGCGCTGCTGCGCGAGCCGGGCTTTGCGTCGCAGCAGGCACCCGATCTCGTCGTACGGGTGGGTGACCTGCCGACGTCCAAGCCGCTGCGCGGCTGGCTGGCCGAGTTGAACGGTGCCCGTCAGATCGCGGTGGGGCCCGAGCACGCCTGGCAGGATCCGGCCGGGGTGGTCGAGCTATCGCTGGCTGCCGACCCGATGCTGGCGTTCTCGGCCCTGCCTGCGCTCGACACTGAGGACGGCTGGCTCGAATCCTGGCGGACGGCCGACTCGTGGGCCGCGGCCACCATCGTCGAGGAGCTGGGCGACGAACTGTCCGAGCCGGCGGTGGCGGAGCTCCTCGGCCGCCGCCTCCCGGCGCAGACCGCGCTGGTCGTGGCCTCGTCGATGCCGGTCCGCGACGTCGAGAGCTTCTGGGAGGTGCGTGACGACCCGCCCCGGGTGCTGTCAAACCGCGGCGCCAACGGGATCGACGGGACCGTGTCCACGGCGTTCGGAGTAGCGGCCACCCACGAGGGCCGGGTGGTCCTGCTGACCGGCGACGTGGCGCTGGCCTACGACATCGGAGGGCTGCTGAGCGGCCGGCGACTCGGCCTGGCGCTCACCATCGTCCTGGTCAACAACGGCGGCGGCGGAATCTTCGATTTCCTCCCCGTCTCCGGGCTCCGCGATATCTACGAACATCACGTGGCCACCCCGACCGGGCTGGAGTTCCAGCAGGCGGCCGCGCTGTATGGCCTCGAGTACGCGCGCGCCGGCAGCCGGGACGAGCTGACCGCGGCGCTGAACAGCGGACTGGGCGCCCCGGTGAGCACATTGATCGAGGTGCCCGGTGACCGGGCGGCGAACCTGGCGCTTCACCAGCGGATCAACGCGGCCGTGGCCCGGGCGCTGCAGCGCGAGGTGGTGGAAGGGTGAGCAGCCAGGCCCCAGCCGCGCCGGGGACGCTCAACGCGCCCCAGGTCGAGGTGATGTTCGACCGGATCGCCGGGGTGTACGACCGGATGAACGGGGTGATGACGGCCGGGCTGCACCATCGCTGGCGCCGCCGGGCGGCCGACCTCGCCGACGTAGGACCCGGAGACCGGGTGCTGGACGTGGCCACCGGCACCGGTGATCTGGCCATCGAGCTGGACCGCCGGGTCGGCTCCGGCGGCCACGTGGTCGGCCTGGACTTCTCCGAGCAGATGCTGGCCCGCGCGCGGGTGAAGGCGGCCGGAATCCACTTTGAGTCCGGCGATGCGCTGGCCCTCCCCTACCCCGAGGCCAGCTTCGACGCCGCCACCGTGGGCTTCGGCGCCCGTAACTTCACCGACCTGGAACGGGGGCTGGCCGAGATGGTACGCGTGGTCCGGCCCGGCGGCCGGGTGGTGATCCTGGAGATCACCACCCCCACGCGCTCACCCCTGGCCGGCTTCTGCCGGACCTGGTTCGATCGGATCGTGCCCCTGCTGGGCGAGCTGGCCGGCGACCCGCAGGCCTACTCGTATCTCCCTCAGTCGGTGAGACGATTCCCGGCCCCGCCCGAGCTGGCCCGCCACCTGGCGGAAGCCGGGTTGGGCTCGGTGGGCTGGATCGAGACGGCGGGGGGCATCATCGCCATCCACCACGGCCAGAAGCCGCCGGCCTGAGCGGTCAGCTGGTGAGCAGCGGCAGCAGCGCGCCCAGCTTGAGCTCGGTCTCCGCCAGCTCGGCCGCGGGGTCGGAATCCGCCACCACCCCGACCCCCGCGTAGCACCGCGCATGGGCCCCGTGGAGCACTGCGCAGCGGAGGGCCACGCAAAACTCGCCGTCCCCGGCTGAGTCGATCCACCCGACCGGTCCCGCGTACCAGCCGCGGTCGATGCCCTCGAGGGCGCGGATCAGCGGCGCGGCCCGCTCCCAGGGCTCGCCGCCCACCGCCGGGGTGGGATGCAGGGCACCGGCCAGCTCGAGCGCGTCGACGCTCTCGCTGAGCTGGGCCCGCACCGGCGTGGCCAGGTGCTGGATGTTGGCCATCCGCACCACGGTGGGCTCGGGTGCCGCGGCCACCCACACCGCCCGGCGGCTCAGCGTGGCCGCGATCCGTCGCGCCACGATCGCGTGCTCTGACAGGTCCTTGGCCGAGCCGCGCAGCTGCTCCCCCAGGTGGTCGTCCACCGCGGGATCGGCGCTCCGCCGGATGGATCCAGCCAGGGCCAGCGTGGTGGCCCGCAGGCCTTCGCGGCGGATCAGGAGCTCCGGGCTGGCGGCGATCAATGTCCGCTGTCCGCGGCCGACGCCGAACACGAAGCAGCCCTCAAACGCCTCGCGGAGCACCCCCAGCAGCGCTCCCGGGTCGTAGGGCTGCGACGCGCGCACGTCCACCTCGCGGGCCAGCACGATCTTCTCGATCTCGCCCCTGCGGATGAGCTCGACTCCCCGGCCCACCGCGTCCTCGTAGTGCTCGGGAGCCATGGGCGCCGACACCTGGGCCCGCCCGGCGGGGTCGGGGTCGAGCAGGGGCAGCGGCGCGAGGCGAAGCGCAGCCAGCCGCCGGTCCACCCGGCTGAGGACCTGCTCGGGCGTGTCGTCGGGCTCGACCCGGGTGCTCAGCGTGACCCGGAGCTCCGTCGATCCGGCGGCCCGGGCGCGGCGCAGGAGGGCCAGCTCTGGCACGTCAAACGACGCGGCGCCAAACGGCTCCCACAGCGGAGACGACGCTCCCGCGGAATCGAACGCGAATCCACCGGTGGCGATCAGCCCGGTCCCGGGCGGGCCATCGGGGGGGTCGGCCAGGGCGTCGTCGGCCAGCCGGCGCCAGGCCCGGGCCACCGTCTGGAACCGGTCCGGGCCGCTGGCCTGAAGCCGGGCCACGGAGCCCAGGGCGGCCAGCGCCGTCCGCTGGCGGGCGGGCTGCTCCAGGCACATCCACGGCTCGCCGGCGCGAGCCGAGGCCCGGACCAGGGCCGTGGGGTCCGGATCGGCATCCGCGGCCACGGTGGCCGCGGCCAGTACGGGCCGGCCGGCCAGGCGGCTGCGCCGGAGCGCGGGCTCGACCCGCCGGGCCAGGCGCTCCCGGGCTGCGAGCAGCCACTCGGGCGGCCGAGTCATCATGCGCCGGGTATGGCGAGCTGCCTCGTGTGTCTCCATGGGTTCACCCATACCGGCGCGAGCTGGGGCCCGGTGGTCCGGTCACTGCCCCGACGCTATCGAGTCCTGGCGCCGGATATCCGCGGGCACGGTTCCGCGGCGGAGCTCCGGCCCGCGTCGCTGGCCGGGGTGATCGGCGACGTGGCCGGCCTGGCGCCCGCCGAGTTCGACCTATGCGGTTACTCGATGGGTGGCCGCCTGGCCCTACACGTGGCCCTGGCGGTCGGGCCGCGGGTGAAGCGGCTGAGCCTGATCGGGGCCAGCCCCGGCCTGGCCGAGGCCAACGAGCGGGCAGCCCGGCTGCGGGCCGACGAGCAGCTGGCTAAGTCGATCGAGCGGATGACCATCGCGCAGTTCGCCCGCCAGTGGGCCGAGACTCCCGTGCTGGCCGGGCTGTCCGAGGAGCTCGTCGCAGCCGTTGACGAGGACCGGCGGCGCAACACGACCCCCGGGCTGGCCGCCGCCCTCCGCGGCCTGGGAACCGGGGCGCTGCCTTCGCTCTGGGAACGGCTGAGCGAGCTCGAGGTCCCGGTCACCCTGATCGCGGGCGAACGGGACCACAAGTTCGTGGCCATCGCCAAGCAGATGACGGGGCTGATTCCGGACGCGCGCCTAGAGGTCGTGCCGGGGGCCGGACACGCGGTCCACCTCGAGGCGCCCGACGTGGTGGCGGCGATCCTGTCGCGCCGATCAGCCGAGGGCTGAGCTGGGTATCCGAGCCGCCAGCTCCACCTGCGGGTGAAGCCCGGTGGGCAGGGTGGCCACCACGCTCTGGGTGGCGTAGGAGATCACGGAGACGTTGTTGGCGGTGGGCCCGCGTGAGGACACGAAGCAGTACTGGCCGTCGGGGCTGTTGACCGCGTAGGCGGGCTCCTGGCCCACGGGGATGATCTTGGTCGAGGCCAGCGAGAAGTCGGGCAGTCTGATCAGCGCCGCGTAGTTGTCGATCGTCCCGGCGGAGCACAGCCACTGGCCGTTCGCGGACAGGGCGATCCCGTGCTCGGCCGCCTGATTGGGGTAGTCGTGCGGACTCGTGGTCAGGCCGGGACCGGCCAAGGGCAGGTCCAACGTCCGCAGGGTCTGGCAGGCCGCGGGGTTGTACTCGACGACGCCGTTGTCATAGGACAGCTGGAGGTACATCGTCTTGCCGTCCGGGGTCAGCGTGAACGGGCGGATCCCCTCGCTGAACTGACACGGGGCGCGCATCGGCAGCAGCGTTGTCGGATCGATGGCCTCGAGCCAATGACGGCCGTCGGTGGATGGGGTCTGGCTGGTCGCCGTGTCCAGCGTGTTCACGCCCAGGCTCCCGCTGTACAGCGTCGAGCCGTCGGGAGAGAACCCGAGCGTGTGCGGATAATCGCCGGCCGGGATCTCTCCCAGCACGTTGTGGGTCGACGTGTCGATGACCTCGACCACGTCGGAGGTCAGCGCCGAGACGAACAGCCGCTTGCCGTCCGGTGACAGTTCCGCGTGGTCGGCTCGGAGGCTGTGGATCTGAGTTCGCCACAGGAGGGGATGCAGCGGCGAGCTGAGGTCGAACGCGGCCACATCGCCCAGGTATCCACGCGACACATAAAGGGTCCTTGCGTCCGGGGACAGCGCGATGTCCTGCACGTAGTTGATGCCCACCTTGGCGGTGAGCGTCGGGTACGCCAGCGCCTGCAACGGGTCTTGGGGCGTGTTCCCGTCGGGGATTACGTTGATCGTCTCGAGCTTCTGAAAGGTCGTGACGTCGAACACATCGACCGTCCCGGCGCTCGAGTTGCCGACAAACAGGACGTCACGGGTGGGCGACGTCTGCGCGCCGGCGATCGCTGGAAGCGCCGCGCAGCCGGCGAGGGCCAGGGCCACGCCCAGAGCGCAGCCGGCCACGCTGCGCCGGATGTTCTGACCCCTGATTTTCAACCTGCTCTCCCTGGCCGCAGTTCAGCTCGTCGATCGAGCTTCAACCATGGGGTTTAAGCTGTCAACCGGCAACCGGCTGAAAAACGGACTAATAGCTGCCGATATATAGGGTGCGACCAGGATGATCGAATTGCCTTTCCGACGGCGTGATTCGCGACGTTTCATGGCGCGTGCGTTCGCCGCGCTGTACGGCGTCGGCGGCGTGGCGGTGGCGCTGACGCTGGTACTGCCGCATCCCCACGACCGGATTGTGGGCTGGCTGGCCGGCCCGGCCGCAGCCGCGGTCGCGGTCAGCCTGTTGCTGCTGGTCGGGGGCGCCCGGATGCCCACATGGTTCTTCTACGCCCTGCCGCCGGGCGGGTCGCTGCTGATCGCCATGGTCTCCTATGGCGCCGGTGCCCAGACCCGCCTGGCCTACGCCGCGTTCTTCTTCTGGTCGATCTCCTCGGCGTTCTACTTCTTCCCCCGGCGCATCGCCGCTCCCAACGTGCCCTTCGCGGTGGTCCTGTACGCGGTGGTGCTGTGGCAGGTGGACGAGCCGTTCGTGGCGGCCGGCTTCATCGTCCCCATGGCCGCTGTGATCGTCACCGCCGTGTTGATCGATCAGCTCAACCTCGAGCGCGGGCACCTCGAGCGAGAGGTCGAGCAAATGGTTGAGGACCTGCAGGAGCTGGCGCTGACCGATCCACTGACCGGCCTGGCCAACCGCCGCGAGCTGGAGAGTCAGCTGGAGCGTGAGTTCGCACGAGCCAAGCGCTTCTCCAGCGCCGTAGCCCTGATGATGATCGACCTCGACAAGTTCAAGGACTACAACGACCTCCACGGTCACCTGGCCGGCGACCGCGTGCTGCGCGACGTGGCCCGGGCCTGGAAGGGTCGCCTGCGCTCCAGCGACCTGCTGGCGCGCTTTGGCGGGGATGAGTTCCTCGTCATGCTGGCCGACTGTGGCCCGTCCGGCGCCCAGGAGCTGGCCAAGCGCCTGTGCGACGCGGTGCCCCACGACCAGACCTGCTCGATCGGCGTCGCCACCTGGGACGTCCGGGAGTCCGTTGAGCAGTTGATCCGGCGGGCCGACCGGGCGCTCCTGGCCGCCAAGCGGGCCGGGCGGGCTCGGGTCTACCTGGCGCCGTCGTCCTCCGCGTAGGTCTAGCCGTCCGGGCCCCAGCCGAGGGCTCGCCGGCGCGAGCGCGACAGCCGGCTGACAACCAGGTCATACGAGTCCTCGATCATGTCCTTGATCATTCGGTTGGGCAGGGAGCCGTCGAGGATCACCGTGTTCCAATGCCGCTTGTTCAGGTGATAGCCGGGTAACACAGTGGGGTGAGCTTCGCGAAGTTGCTCGGCCAGCAGCGGGTCGCATTTCAAGCTGACCCGCAGCGGGCGCTGCCCGAGCCGGGACAGAGCGAACATCTTCTCGGCCACCTTGAACACCGACGTTTGAGGGCCAAACGGGAACGTCTCGGCCACCCCTGGGAAGGTCAGGCAGTGGTCCCGCAGCTGACCGGCGTTCACAACCGTGAAGACTGACGGCCGGGCCGCGCCAGTGCCGGCCCCACTCGTACAGTGCACGCCGATGGTCCGCTCCTGGCCGTCCCCCGCGAGCCTGCTCTCCGCTGAAGCGCGGCGCACGCTGGTCCGCCTGCTGCCGTTGCTCGGCGTGTTCCTCCTGGTTGGCGTGCTCACCCGCCCCGTGCACACGGGTGGCGATGAGGTCCCGCTGCTCGCAGCCACCCATCGCCTCCTGCACGGCGGCTACGCGCTGGTGGGAACGATGGACTCCTCGAAGTACCTGTGGCACGGGCCCGGGTTGCCCGCGCTGCTCACACCGCTGGTCGCGCTCGGCGTTCCCCTCAGCGGCCTTCGCCTGACCAGCCCGTTGTTGATGTTCACCGCTGTCCTCATGTTCTACCGTCTGCTCCGGCTGCGGCTCAGCCCACGCGGGGCATTGATCGGCGCTTACGGTCTGGCTCTCTATGTGCCCGCGTATTACGTGCTCGGGACCCTGGACAAGGACCCCCTGGCCCTGTTGCTGTCCGTCGTCTCGCTCGACGCCACCGCGCGATATGTGCTCAGGGGACGCCGCCGCCAGGCGCTCCTGGCCGGACTGTCGCTGGGAGCGTTGGCCATGACGCGGCTGGAGTACGGCTTGGTGATCACCCTGGCTCTGGGCGCCGGGCTGGGGTGGTGGCTGGTGGCCCGTCTCCGTCACCGGCCGACCCGGGTGGCCCGTCGCTGGACCCTGGTGTGCGCCCTGGGGCTGCTGGCCTGCGTGCCCTGGTTGACCTACACCTATTCGCTCACCCACCATTTCTTCTACTGGGGTAACTCGGGCGGGATATCGCTGTATTGGATGTCCTCGCCCGACCCCTCGCAGCTCGGTTCGTGGCACGCGTCGCACTCGGTGTTCGCCGACCCCGCGCTGGCGGGGTATCGCCCGTTCTTCCACCACCTGGCCACCCTGGGCCCGGTTCGGGCCGACCTCGAGTTGCGCCACATCGCCCTGGTCCAGGCCGTGGGCCATCCCGCCAAGTACGCGCTCAACCTGCTGGCCAACCTCAGCCGCATGTTCTTTGGGTTTCCGTTCAGTTTTGCGCTGTCCGCCACCGCGATCGCCGGCCTGATCCTGATCAACGGAACGCTGATGGCTGGTCTGGTGGCGTCGGCCCGCCCTCTGCTCCGGGCCCGCCGCCGGCTACCGCCGGAGACCATTCCATTCGTGCTCTTCGCAAGCCTCGGCTTTGTGGTCCACGTGTTTCCCTCGGCCGAACCGCGGATGTTGATCCCCATCCTCCCCGTGGCCATCTGGCTGATCGGACAGGCGGTTCAGCGCGCCCGGGCGGGCCCCGGTGCCCTGGCCGCTCGTCCTGCCATGATCCGGCCGGCGGGGCGTCGAATCTGACACCAGGAGAGGCATGCTCGGTTCATCCCACGTCGGTCCCCGTCGGTCGCTTCGCCGCGCGTTCGTGCTGGCCGCGATGACCGCGGGATGCGTGCTGGGAGTTTCCTCGGCTGCCGTGGCGGCGGCCGCCGGGCCTCGTGTTGGCCACGCGGGACGGTGGATCACCGATCCGACCGGCCGGGTCGTGATCACTCACGGCCTCAACATGGTCTACAAGGTCCCGCCGTACTACCCCGGCGCGGCGGGATTCGGATCCGACGATGCCGCGTTCCTCGAGCGGATGGACTTCAACGTGGTCCGCGTGGGCATTATCTGGAAGGCCGTCGAGCCCCGACCGGGCGTCTACAACGACGCGTACCTCAGACACATCGCGGGCACCGTGCGGGTGCTGGCCGGCCACGGGATCTTCTCGCTGCTCGACTTCCACCAGGACATGTACAACGAGAAGTTCCAGGGCGAGGGAGCGCCCGACTGGGCGGTCCAGGATGGCGGGCTGCCGAACCCCAAGCACGGCTCTCCCGCCAACTACTACACCGACCCGGCACTGCAGCGAGCCGAAGATCATTTCTGGGCCAACGGCCCCGCCCCCGACGGTGTAGGCCTCCAGGCCCACTACGCCGCCGCCTGGCGACACGTGGCCCGCATGTTCCGAACCGCCCCCGGGGTGCTCGGCTACGAACTGCTGAATGAGCCGTCCGCCGGGACCCAGTTCCTGGTGTGCCTCTCCGCGGCCCGCTGCCCCGCCTTCGACGCCCAGCTGAGCGCCTTTCACCGCCGCGTGGCCCAGGCGATCCGGACGGTCGACCGCCGCACGCTGATCTTCTACGAGCCCGACGTGGGCTTCGACTTCGGCAACCCCACGTCGGTGGGCGCGCTGAGACGCGGGCCGGCCGGGTTCGCGTTCCATGACTACTGCGTGAGCGCTTCGCCGAACGGCTGCTCGAGCGAGCCGCAAGGGTTCG
>DATKRM010000309.1:0-9195 GCA_035532195.1 Solirubrobacteraceae bacterium | reverse complement strand
GGTTGGGCACGGAGGCCCGGAGCTCGATCAGCGCCTCGGCGCCCAGGTGCGCTTCCAACAGGCGCCGGCGATCCGCGGCCGCGTCTTCGTTCCACCCGGTCAGCCAGTCGGAGTCTCCGTGGGCCAGCGCGTCCCGCACGCGCTCCAGCATCCGGCTGGCCTGGTCGACCGCCGCGATCAGAGCATCCGCATTGGAGATGTAGATATCGGTCCAGACCGAGCTGGGGGCGCCGGCCACCCGGGTGGCGTCGCGGAAGCTCGGCCCGGTGGCCGGCAGGCGCTCATCGCCGGCCGCCAACGTGGCCGCGGCCTGCGAGACCAGGACGTTGGCCAGCACGTGCGGGAGGTGCGAGACCGTGGCCAGAATCGCGTCGTGGGTCTCGGGGTCGATGGCCGCCGGCCGCGCGCCCAACCCGCGCAGCAGCCGGTGCAGGCGCTCGTACAGCACGCCTGAGGTGACCTGGGTCGGAGTCAGATACCAGGTCGCGCCCTCGAACAGGTCGGCCCGGGCGTGCTCCACGCCGGCGCTCTCGGCTCCGGCCAGGGGATGGCCGCCCACGAACCGCGGGTCGTCGTGACGGGCCACCACGGCTCGCTTGGTCGAGCCGACGTCGCTAATCACGCAGTCGGCCGGCGCCGCGGCCAGCACGTCGCCCACCACGTCTCCAAGCGCACCCATGGGGACCGCCACCAACGCCGCCTCCGCGCCGGCCAGCGCCTCGGCCAGGCTGTGAGCGCCCTCGTCCAGCGCCCCCCGGGCCACCGCCTCAGCGCAGGCCCGGGGGTCGGCGTCGTATCCGGACACCGTCGCGCCCAACCGCTCGCGGGCCGCCAGCGCGACCGAGCCGCCGATTAAACCCACGCCGATTACCGCGAGCTTCAAGGGCCGCCGCTGCGACGGGCTCTCACTGCTTCAGCCAGGCCGTCGAGGACCTCGACCGTCCGCTCCCAATCCAGGCAGGCGTCAGTGATCGATTGCCCGTAGGTGAGCTCTCCCGGGTGGGCGGGATCCATTTCCTGGCGCCCGAACACCAGAAACGACTCGAGCATCACCCCCACGATGGCGTGGTTGCCATCCGCGATCTGGCGCCCTACCTCGGCCGCCACAGCGGGCTGGCAAGCCGCGTCCTTGCCGCTGTTGTCGTGGCTGAAGTCGACCATCACCCGCTCCGGCAACTTGGCTTGGCCCAGCAGCTCCAGCGCCCCGGACACGGCGCCCGGATCGAAGTTCGGAGCCTGGCGCCCGCCCCGAAGGATGATGTGGCAGTCGCGATTGCCCCTGGTGTGGAGGATGGCCGGGGCGCCGTCGCGATCGATGCCCGCGAACGCGTGGGGCACGGCGGCCGCCCGCACGGCGTCGACCGCCACGCGCACGTTGCCGTCGGTCCGGTTCTTGAATCCCACCGGCATCGACAAGCCGGAGCCGAGCTGGCGATGGATCTGACTCTCGGTGGTCCGAGCCCCGATCGCTCCCCAGGTCACGGCGTCCGAGATGTACTGCGGGGTGATCGGGTCCAGAAACTCGCAGCCCACCGGGAGCCGCAAACCGAGCACGTCCAGCAGCACGCGGCGGGCGATGTGCAGCCCCGCATTCACGTCCCCCGAGCCGTCCAGATGCGGGTCGCTGATCAGGCCCTTCCACCCAGTGGTCGTCCTCGGCTTTTCGAAGTACACGCGCATCGTGATCAGCAGGTCGGCCTGCAGCCGCTCAGCCTCCCGGCTCAGGCGCTGCGCGTAATCGAGCGTGGCCGCCACGTCGTGCACGCTGCACGGTCCCACCACCACCAGCAGCCGGTCGTCGTGGCGGTCCAGCACGGCGTGGGTCTGGGCCCGGCCGCGCAGCACGACCTCGGTTTGGGCGTCGCGCAGCGGCAGCTCGGATGTCAGCTGCTGCGGCGAGATCAGCGGCTCCAGCCGCTCAATCCGCTGGTCGCGGACGGCGTCCGGGGTGTTGACCGGCGAAGCGGCCATGGTCTAGACGAGCACTTCCTTTCCGGCCAGAGCGGCGGCCGCCCGCACCTGCTCGGCGTACTCCGAGAACCCCTCGGTGGGCAGCGCCTGCGGCCCATCGCACCTGGCGTCCTCAGGCCGGGGGTGCACCTCCACCATCAGCCCGTCGGCTCCCACGGCCGCCGCGGCAAGCGACAGCGGGCCCACCAGCTCGCGCCGCCCCGCGGCGTGGCTGGGGTCGACCAGCACCGGCAGGTCCGTCAGCTCCTTGAGCACCGGGACCGCCATCAGGTCCAGGGTGAAGCGGTAGGCCCGCTCGAATGTCCGGATCCCCCGCTCGCACAGCATCACCGACCGGTTGCCCTCCTTGAGGACGTACTCGGCCGACAGGACCAATTCCTCCAGGGTGCTGGCCAGGCCGCGCTTGAGCAGCACGGGCACCTGGGCCCGCCCCACCTCGGCCAGCAACGGGTAGTTCTGCATGTTGCGCGAGCCGATCTGCACCACGTCGGCCACTTCCAGTGTCGCATCGAGCTCCCGCGGGTCCATGACCTCGGTCACCACCGGCAGGCCGGTCAGCTCCTTGGCCTCACGCAGGATCTCCAGCGCCTGGCGTCCCAGTCCCTGGAACGCGTACGGCGAGGTGCGGGGCTTGAACGCCCCCCCGCGCAGCAGCGTGGCGCCCGCGTCGGCCACCGCGTGGGCGGTCTGGAGCGTCTGCTCGCGCGACTCGACTGCGCACGGACCAGCGATCAGGGCAAAGTGCCGGCCACCGACCTTCTGCCCGGCGATGTCGAGCACGGGGCGGTCGTCGGTGGCGGTGGGTTGCGTGGCGATCATTGCTAGTCCTCTCTGGTTCGAACTCTAGGGAAGGGCGGGACACGGCCCGCGGGGGGACGAGGTACGGCGCCCGTCGTGCTCTGGGTGGGGCCAACCCGTTTCAGGGCAGGCACAAGGGAGCAGGCCGAGCGCCTAGCTAAATCGCCAGCAATAGAGGCAGCCGCGGGGGGCGGTGTCCTGCGCGGTGCGACTGCCTTTGCTCACGAGACAGGTTGTACCACGCAGTCGCGTGTCTGCCAAGGGGCCCGCTTGTGGATACCGGACCGGTCGCGCGCCCCTGTCGAGATGTCACTTTTCCCGACTATTTCAGGAAAATCGTCCACACGTCCCGGCCGAGATGTCGATTTCCACGGCCGATTCAAACCGTGTCCGCACCACGGGATAGGGCCCGCCGCGCCGCCGCGCCGCGCCGCCGCCAGGCCGCCCCCTCAGCCTGCGCCCAGCACCTCGCCCAGCGCGGCCACGAACCGCTCGTTCTCGGCCTCGGTGCCCACAGTGACGCGCAAGCAGCCCTCGCGGCCCAGCGACGCCCCCGCCCGGACCAGCACGCCGCGCTCGGCCAGACCACCGACCACCTCGACCTCCGAGGCCCCGCCGCTCTCCTCGGGGTCTGGCAGCCGGACCCACACGAAGTTGGCGTCGGACTCCGCCACCCACAACCCCAGGCCCCGCACGCCCTCCTCCAGCGAGAGCCGACCCGCGATCGTGTGGGCCACCCGCTGCTCCACCTGGTCCTGATGGCGCAAGGCTTCGATCGCGGCGGCCTGGGTGGGGGCGCCGAGGTAGAACGGCTGGCGCACCTGGTCCACCGCGGTCCGGAAGTCGCGTGACCCGCACAGCGCGTAGCCGGCGCGCATTCCGGCCAGCCCGTACACCTTGGAGAACGTCCGCAGCAGGACCAGGTTGGGGTGCTCTCGCAGCAGCCCCAGCGAAGCGAACGGATCCCCGATGCGCAGCGAGAACTCCACGTAGGCCTCGTCCAGGATCACACACACATGGCGCGGTATTCGGTCCAGGAACTCGCGCACCCGGTCGAGCTCCAGCGCGGTGGAGGTGGGGTTGTTGGGGTTGCAGATCAGCACCAGCCGGGTGGCCACGTTCACCTCGGCGGCCATAGCCTCCAGGTCGTGGCGGTCCTCCGCATCCAGCGGGACCTCGATCGCCCTGGCGCCCGAAGCCGCCGACAGGTGGGGGTACACGCTGAACGCCGGCCAGGCGTGCACCACTTCCGCGCCCGGCTCGAGCAGCGCCTCACCGGCGGCCAGCAGGATGTCGCACGAGCCATTGCCCAGCGCGATCCGCTCCGGTCCCAGCTCGTAGCGCTCGGCCAGCGCCCGGCGCAGCGGCGAGTAGGCGGGATCCGGGTAGCGGTTGACCCGGCCCACCGCGTCCCGGGCCGCTTGCACGACCTCGGGCAGCGGCTCGAAGTAGGACTCGTTGGAGGCCAGCAGGGCCACGTCGCCGCCCAGGTCGTATCCCGAAGCCACCGGGTAGACCGGGATGCGGCGGATCCGCTGGGCGAACTCGAGCGTCATTGCGGCCTATTGTGCCGCGTCGAGATCGCTGCGCAGCGCGCGCGCCTCGCCCAGGTAGACGTGCCGGGGCTCGTGGTCCTCGGGGGCGTAGTAGTGGACGAGCACCCGGATCACCTGGGGCATCGAGCCCGGCACCGGGACCTCGCGGGCGCACAGCAGCGGCACGCGGTCCAAGCCCATCCGGCGGGCCGCCACGGCCGGGAACTCGGCGTCCAGGTCGTCAGTCAGGGTGAAGAGGCAGCTCACGAACGCACTCGCCTCGAGCTGATTGCGCTCCATCAGCTCGTGCATAAGCTCGTCCGTGGCGGACAGGATGGCCTCGGCCTCGTTGGCCCGCGCGCTGTTGGCGCCCCGAAGCGCGAAGAGCCGCATGGCAGCGATTCTAGGAGGCCGACGCCAGCACGTTCAGGCACGGCGGACCCACGATCCCGGACAGGATCGAGGAGCCGGGTCCGCGGGCCAGGGGCGCGAACGCCGGCTCGACCAGGGTCGGGCCGTCCAGCTGGGCTCCCGGCGGGCCCTCCAGACTGAGCTGGGTGGTGCCCGGAGCGACCCTGATCGGGATCTGCACCTTTCCCCCGCGGGGCACCGCCGGGACGCCGCCCACGACCACATTTTGCGGAGACGACGCAGTGAGCGTGGCGGGCCGGAACGTCGGGCTGGGATTCTCGATCGTGAGCTGCCCTCGAGCGCAGCTCAGGCGCAGCGGCGTCAGCACGGCGGTCCGCAGGGCCGCCAGCTGAGACGCCGACAGCCTGTTCTCCAGACGCCGGGCCAGCGGCCGCAGGTCATAGAACAGCAGGTCACCGAATGGGCTGGGAAACGGGGGTTCGCCCACCACGTCGCGCAGCGCGCGGGTCAGCTCGAGCTGGTTGGGATAGCCCCACAGATTGACCACCAGCCCCTGAAATCCGGCCGCCGCGGCGCCGGTGACCGCCAGGCCGACCGGCTTGGCCGCCAGCTGCGACTGCCAGTCCACTCGCCGCCCCTTCATGGCGCCGTAGCTGAAACGCAGCGCGCTGGCGTTGATGAACCCGCGGGCCTGGTCGTACTCGAGGCTCACGGCCGGGGCGTACGGCACGGTTTGGCCGGGCTCGCGGTAGGGCTGATAGCCCTCGGGAAACGGCACGTAGGGCAGCTCCAGGACCGAGGCTCCGCGGGGCAGGACGGTCTGCACGTTGGCGAAGAACACCTGGTCGGAGCGGTAGACGACGGCGTCGTCGTGATAGGGCACCAGGCCGAACGGGTTGGTCTGGTCGATCGCCCCGAAGGCCAGCACGCCGGCCAGGATCAGTGCGAAGGCGACCGGGCGCCGGCCAGGCGAAATACGCCGGCGCAGCGCGTCCAGCAGCAGCCCGCTGGCCAGCAGCGAGAAGAACGCGATCAACACCGATAACCGGTTCCAGGCGCGGATGTCGGCGGTCACGAACACCCGGACGAGGCTCGAGATGCCGCCGGTCACACCCACGGCCAGGCATACCCCCACGCCCGCGGCGGCGTACCCGTAGATCGGGCGGCGGCGCGCCAGCAGGGGAACGCCAACCAGCGCCCCCAGCGCGACCACGCCGAGCCAGATCAAGCCCACGTCGCCCACCAGCCCCATCGCCTCGTGACACTGTTCGCAGTAGGCCTGACGGGGCGTGCTGGCGTCGTAGCGCCGGGCCAGGCTCCGCAGCGGCTTTATCCGGTCATCCCGGGAGGGCAGGATCAGATTGGATACCGACAGCGCCAGGTCATCGCCCGTGCTGGCCGCCCGGGAGACCACGGCATTGCCGCCATGGTGGGCCTGGTAGAAGATCGTGGGCGCCAGGTTGAGCATGAGCACCGCGGCGATCAGGATCCAGGCCGCCGCGGCCGAGACGACGGCTCGCCGCGACTGCCGGGCCAGCAGCGCGATCAGCACCGCGGCGGCCACCAGCGTGAGCGAAAACACCGCGTAGTAGAGCCCGCCCGAGGCGATCACGGCGCACAGGACGACGGTCTCCACAGTTCGCCGGCTCACCCAGGCCAGCGGTCCGCGGGCCGGCGGTCCGCGGCGCTTGAACAGCCCCTGCCCGCGGAGAATCGTCACGAACAGGTACGCGGCCAGCGGCAGCGCGTAGTAGGCCGACAGGAACAGGTGAGCGTCGCCGCGGAACAGGTGGTAAGGGAGCAGCGCGAACAGCACCGCACACACCACCGCGGCGCTCCGGGAGGCACCCAGCCGGCGCATGGCCCAGAACGCGGCCAGCGCGTCCAGCGGGTAGGTCAGCAGGTAGAACAGATTGAGCACCACCGCCGGTTTGGCCACCAGGGTCAGGCCCCTGATGATCAGGAAGTTCAGGTTGTCGGCCGACTGGGGGTAGTCGAACAGCTGCTGTCCGAACGGCGCCCCCAGGCTGTGGTTGGTCGCGAACCAGCCATGGGCGGCGATCGCCTTGATCAGCGACAGGTAGAACAGCGTGTCGTCGCGCGAGGAGTAGCGGAACGGAACTCCAAGATCCGCCCGCCACAGCCGGAGCGCCCACGCGGCCAGGGCGAGCGACAGCAGCACCGCGCCGGCGCCGGCCACGAGGTCGCTGCGCAACCAGGTGCGCGGGCCACCGCGGCGACGGCGGCGCAGCGCCCGACCCGGCCGGCGGCCGACCGCTGGCTCGTCGAGCTCGCCTACGTCCAGGGACGGGACGCTCACAGCGTCGCCGATCATATGTCGAGCCGCCGCACAGCCTCCGCGCCAGGCCGAGAGTTACTGAGAGAGCAGGTTCTGCCGAGCCTGCGAGGCGTGGCCCACGGACGTGTTCAGCATGAACCGGTCCACCCCGGTCGGCACGGCGGGCAGGAACGACAGCAGCAGGAAGAGCGTCCCCGCCATCGCCGCCTGGCGGAGCCGGCGGGAGCCGGCGATCGCGGCCAGCGGCAGCACCCACACGATGTACCACGGCGTCAGCCAGGCCAGGCCGGCCAGCAGGGCCAGCGTGGCCCATCCGGCGCCCGACAGCCAGTCCCGGCAGCGCCAAAGCGCTGCGCCGGCTACCCCCAGGGCGGCCAGCCCCACCAGCCGCAACATCAGGGTGCCGCCCCCGAACGCCAGTACGAAGATGTTGGGGATGCTGAACGGAGTGACCAGGCTGCTCTGGTCAGACAGGTTCGGGGCGGCGGTCCCGAACAGCAGCAGGTAGCCGGCGGCCAGCGGGACCGCGGCCAGCGCGGCGCCGGACACAAGCCGCCAGCGACCCCGGGTCGGCCCCACGCCGAGCAGCAGGAACGGCAGCAGGAGGATGGCGGTGAACTTCACCGCCACGGCCAGCATCAGCATCGCTCCCGCGGACCGCTCGCGGCCCGAGAGCACGAGCGCGACCGCCGCCATCGACGGCAGCAGCATGAAGAAGTCGTTGTGGAAACCGCCTACCTCGTAGGCCAGGAAGACCGGGTTCAGGGCCACGAACGCCAGGGCCAGGCGCGGGTCCCGCCCCAGCCGCCGGGCGCACCACACCACCAGGCCCAGGAAACCGAGGCTGGCGCTCACCGTCACCACCTTCAGCACCCAGTAGGCCACGGGCAGGGGCAGCCGCCCAACCGCATAGCTGCCGGCACTGAACAGCGGCCCGTAGGGGCTGTGCAGATGCCGCCAGGTCGTAAACACGTAGATCGGGTCGTGCAGCTCCTGCGCGATCACGTTCTGGTACGGGTTCAGCCCGTGCAGACCGCTCAGCCGGGCGTAACCCAGGTAGTTGAACAGATCGGTGAGCTGCAGCGGCGGGCTCATCAGGAGGATCACGTGCAGGGCCACCACGGCCACGACGATCGTTCGCAGGGACATCCGCCGAGCCGCCGCGAGCACCACGCCGTAGGCGATCGCGGCCGCGAGCAGGAAGGCGCTGAACGCGTCGCTCAGCACGGTTGAATTGGCTCGCAAGCCGCCGAACACGGCGTGCAGCGGCCCGGCTTCCCACGAGGTGAATACGGCCGAGCTGCGCGGCACCAGCACCGAGGGACCGCTGGTTGAGAACGCGACCAGGCCCAGCGTCAAAAGCACCAGGGTGGCCAGGGCCAGACGGCCGGCGAGCGGCCCCAGCTCGACCCGGACGCGGGGCAGCGACAGCCCCCGGCCGACCGAGACGGGCTGCGGCAGGGCAACCGCTCCGTCGGCCGAGGCCGGCGCGACGCTGGCCATCGATATCGACGGCGCCACAGCGCGATCGGAATGTGCTTGCGGAGCACGCATTTTGCGCCGCAAATAGTGCCGTGCCGCGAATGAGATTGGCCTCGGCCGCGGTTGGGATCCGGTTAAGGGCCTGGCGCCCGTGAAGCCCGGCGGCCCGGCCTACTGGGCCAGGGTCCGCTCCAGCGCTCGCGAGGCCTGGCCGGCCGAGCCGTTGAGCAGACCGATCCCGTGCTGATGCAGCAGGTGACTGGAATCCGGAACCGCGGCCACCACCAGGAACACGGTGAGCGCGAGCGCGGCCCGCCGCAGCCGCACGCTCTGGGCCAGCGCGGCCAGCGGCGCGGCCCAGATCACATACCACGGCATGAGCCAGCCCACGCTGGCGATCACGGCCAGCATGGCCCAGCCCGCGCGGGTCAGCCAGTCTCCGGGCCGGAAGAGCAACCAGACCACGACGCCGGCCAGGGCCACGGCGAACAGCTTGAGCAGTAGCGGCGTCGCGCCGCCCGCGCCGATCAGCAGGCCGAACAGGTTCGGGATGCTGAAACCAGTGATGAGCGTGGTCTGATCCTGAAGGTTGGGCAGGCTGGGCCCGAACAGGACCAGGCTGAGCGTCGCCAGCACGATCGCGGCACCCCCGGCGCCGGCCAGCAGGCGCCAGCGCCGCGCGGCCGGCCGCACCGCCACCAGCATGAACGGGAGCAGCACGATCGCGTTGAGCTTGAC
>DATKRM010000308.1:0-10358 GCA_035532195.1 Solirubrobacteraceae bacterium | reverse complement strand
CCGTCGGCGTGGGCGAGGCGAACTCCGTCTCCCAGTTCTCCAACCCGCTGGCCCCGGGGTTCACGCCCACCGGCCTGCCCAACTGCACCGCCGACCTGGAGCTCGGAGCCGTGCTGTGCGGCGGGCTGGTCCCGGGCGCTCGCTACACGGTCACCGACGGCAAGCGCCAGATGTCGGACACCGCGGATGCCACAGGAACGCTGATCGTCCTGCTGAGCGCTCGCCGGGGCGACGCGGTGGCACTGTCCAACGGCGCCCGGTCGCTCACCACCTTGCACGTGGCGCACCTGCGCGTGGACATCGCCGGCGAGGGCGCCACGGTGGCCCAGGGCCATTGCCAGCCCGGTGACTACTTCGGCGCGCCGCCGACCAGCATCACCCCCGGGACTTCGGCCGGGGCTCCGACGAGCGCCACCACCGGGGGTGTCGCCCTGACCGGCCAGGCCTGCCCGACCAACGGAGACGCCACCGGCCTGCCTGCGGCCGACGTCTCCCAGACCGACGATCTCAGCGGCGGCCAGACCGTTACCGAGGTGCCGCACATCCTCGACACCTCGCCGCTCGACGGCGAGACGGTGTACGGCGCGTTCCGGGCGCTGGCCGAGTCCGGGCTGATCCTGCCCGACAATACGGTCCTCCCGACCGACCCGATCACGCGCGTCTCGCTCCGGATCACCACCGCGGCCCGGGGAGCCAGGGTGTTCCAGGCCAGCAACGTCGACACCGTACAGGGCGTGGCGGTGCCGGCGTTGTCTCCCGGCAACTACCTCGGCGTCTGGGAGCTGACCGATGCCAACGGCGATCGCCGGCTGGTCGTCACGCGCATAATCGTGCGCGTCGGCCGGACCGGGCCCGCCCCCCGGACCGGCCTGAGCTGTCGGCACGCCAGTGGCCAGCGGATCCGGTGCAGCGTGACGTTCCCGCGCAACCGGCAGCTGCGGGGCAAGCTGAAGCTCCGCCTGAGTCGGGGTGGAGCCGTGGTGGCACTGGGCCACGCCACGGTCCGGCGCGGCCGCGCCCAGGTGAGCATGCGCGTCCTCCGGGACGTGAGCGCCGGCCCCTGGCGGCTGACGTTCGTGCTGAGCCAGCCCCACCTGCTGCCCGTGACAGCGCACCGCGACCTGCGGACTGTGCGCTAGCCGCTTAGCCGGCTCGGGAATGCGAGCGCATCTCGGACAGGATGCGCTCCAGCCGGGGCTCCGAGCTGCGGTCCACGTGGATCATGGCCGCGGCCACCGCCGGATGGACCGCCGCGATCTGGGCGTGCATCTCGTGGGCCACCGCGCGGTAGCTGGGGTGGCCCTCCCGGCCTGAACGCAGCTCGATCAGCTGCATGGCCTCACGGGCGTTGAGGTCCAGGATGAACCGGATCCGGTAGCCCAGGCACAGCGCGTAGGGAGCGGCACTGGCCAGGCCGCGGTCACGCAGCCGCCCATACTCGGCGGCCGAGGCCTCCAGCGCTCGCCGGTATGGGTCGCCGCACCCGGCCAGGTCGACCTGCTCAGGCACCCCGGCCCCCAGGTCCGGGGTCAGGGCCTGCCACTGGATGGTCAGCATCCGGTGGCGCTGCAGGTCGCGGAACGCGCCGTAGTCGGCCACGATCTCGAACCGGTAACGCAGGGCCTCCAGGCCGCGACCCGGGCGGTAGCGCCGGTTGGACCGTTGGCCGATCAGGTCGGCCAGCAGCGCCCGGCGCTCCTCGGAATCGAGCCCGTCCACCACGTCCCGAATCGAGGTCTCCGGGACCCCGGCCGACTCGAACAGGAGCGCGGCCAAGAGGCCCTCCTCGTCGCCGTCGTGATGGAGCAGCCGGACCGAAGGCCCGTCGGCCGGGGCGCTGCCCAGCTCCAGCCGCCGCGCCCAGCGCTCGCCCGCGCGCGTGCGTGATTCCAGGTAGGAGATCCACTGGCCGCCGCGGTCGGGGCGCTGCACCCGGGCCACGAAGCTCGGCATCACCGCCTGCACCTCCTCCAGGATCATCTGGCCGTAGGTGCGGGCCTCGGGCAGGGGGTGGGCCAGCAGGTGCAGGATCAGCTGCTCGTAGGTCTGGCCGGTGGCGAAGATGCCCATGTGCGACAGCGAGCTGGCCGGCAGCAGCCCCCGCAGCAGGTCCAGCGCCTTGGCCTTGATCGCCCGGGCGTGGGCCGGCCCGGCCTCGTCCTCGGCCCGGGGAAACTCCCTCTCCGCCCAGGAGATGACCTGCGGCAGCGCCTGGGAGTAGGTCGAGAACAGACTGTCCATCGTGCGCTCGTACTCCGGCCCCAGCTCGGGGTCCCGGTAATAGCGGTAGCCGCCGCCGGGCATCTCTCGGTCGTAGGCGATGTAGCGCGTGGACTGTTCGAGGTACGCGCCGAGCCGCGGTCGCTGGAGGATCTTGGTCAGCACGTTTGACACCCACTCGCAGGCCACGTGCGCCCCTCCCAGCTGGGCCACCGAGTCATCGCCGTAGCCCAGGAAGATCCGCTCGTACAGCTGGGCGGCTCGGGTTCCCTCCTCGGCGTCCCAGCGCGCGGGGGCCACGGGCGCATCGTCCGCGAACTCATCCAGAAACAGGCGCCGCAGGGTGCCCGGATAGCGCGAGTAACGGGCGAACAGCGCGCCCTTCACCGTCTCGGGGAGGTCGACCAGCGCAAACACCGGCCGGTCGAGGTTCGTGAAGTGCGCGTTCAGGCGCTGCTGTTCAGCGTCAGTGAAGCTCTCGACCGGGTAATCCACGGACGGCTGATCGTAGCGGCGGGATCGGCGGGGTCAGCGGCGGATCGTGCGCACGCGGAATTCCTTGGACGCCGGCGCGTTGCCCAGCGGGGTCCCGCCGTAGATGACGTGCCCCCGGGCGTCCTGGTAGGTCAGCCACGGAATCGTCGGCTGCTGGTCCACGCCTCGCTTCGAGAAGTCACAGACCCCCCTGGGGTACGACTTCTGCAGCTGCGCCCACTGGGGGTCGGTGAACGTGATGCCGGGATAGTCGGCATGGCTCAGCGGCTTCAGCTGACACTTGTTCGCGTCCGTGGTGATCCCGTCGCCCGCCACCGTCCGCGGGGTGCCTTCGACGTTCACCACGCCGGCTGGGCACAGACCGTCCGAGACCTTGTGGCCAGCGCCGTCCCAGCACTCGTCACCGATATCTGATGGCTTGTTGTGAATCAGCTTCTGGGGCAGCGGCCGGGTGCTGTGGTCCTTCTCGACTGCGGCCAGCCAGCGGTCCATGGCAATGAAGCTGTTGAGCTCGCACGCGGTGTCGCCGATGATCACGGTCGGTCCCTCCCAGATCAGCTGATTCGCGTGGGTGCCATGCTCGCGATCGAGACGGGCCCGGGTGGCGAATGCGCGATACGCGTCATGGAACAGACCCGGGTTCGGGCCGCGGCAGTCGATGATCGCGGCCTGATTTAGGTTGTTGGTCTCGTTGATCATTCCGCTGCGGTAGGCCCGGCCCAGGGACGGCGATCCACTGTTGTCGATCCGAGCCGGCGTCGGGTTTGTGTCGATGTCCAGACCGCCGATCGCGGCATTGAGGTCGACGAACTGAGCCGGGGTTATCTGCCCCTGCTTCAGCGAGTCAAGTCCGTACTGGACGCCGACGTTGTCGATCGGCGGCCGGACAAATCCCCTCCCCAGCTTGCGCTCGTTCGCCGACCACAGGGCTGCCGGCTCGGGTCCGAAGACGTTGATCGCGGCATCTTCGATGGTGCAGCGAACACCGCCCGGGTTTGTGCTTGGGTTATAGCGGTCGGCAGCAGTGGTGCCAGCGCAGGGATCAGTCGGGACGGCTACGTGGAACTGTGCGTTATCGGACACATTGGCGTTCGCGACGCCGTCGGGGCCGCCGAGCACGTCTCCCATCTGCGTCGGGAGCCACGCGACGCCAGAACCCCACTTGGATGGAGCATCGAAGTAGGCAAGCAGGAGGTGGTAGTCCAGGAACTGCGAGGCCGTGCTCCAGGCGTCAGGGAAGGAGCAGGTCGGCAGGATCCCCTGGTAGACGCCCGGGTAGGCGTTCGCGATCCACTGCTCGGCCAATGATCCACCGGAGCATCCGCTGCCGATCGTGTACCGAACCGTCCCGTAGACCTTGACGAGGTACTCCTTGGCCATCACCAGGGACTCGGCCTGCAGCGCGAGGTTGCAGTTGTGGCCGCTGAAGTCCAGGGCGGTGGACATCGTCATGAAGCCCTTGCCGAGCGCGTAGTCGCCCGCGCTGTCGCCAGTGGTGGCCGGAGCGGTGCCGGTCTTGTAGTCCACTCCACACGACACGCCGTGCAGGATCAGCAGCTTGTGGTTGAACTGAGCCTGCGGAGCGACCGCGGTCCAGGGCTTCCCGGGCTCGAACAGGGCCGTGATCTGGTACTGGTCGCGATCCATGTAGCCGGTCTCGACGCGCACGATGAACGGGACCGTCACCCCCTGATCCGTCGTGGTCTGCGCTACATCGGATGGCGGGCTGGATGGGTCGTAGGGCTGAAACCCGCGCTTGCTCGGGTCGGTCGACATGTACAGGTACGTGAAGGTCGGAGGCTTGTCGCACTGCGCGTCTACGGCGCCGGGCTCGCAGGTCCAGGGCTTGAGCTGCGGGCCGGAGAACAGCGGTCCAGTGTTCGGGTGGTTGACCAGGGTGATCTGCGCGCGCCAGCCGCTGTGGAGCGTGGCCCGCAGCACGTTGCGCCCGAGCGCCAGACGCGTCAGGAGGCCCTCAAAGCGGCCGTCCCGGCGGAACGCAAACGCCCGGGTCACGTTCCGGTGGCCGACGGTCACCTTGACCTGGCGTGCGTCACTCCGTGCGGGCAGGCTGATCGCCACGAGCGCCGAGCCGCCACTGATCAGATCGGCCCGGCCGGAGAGAACGGAAATCGAGATCCGGGGCCTCGAACGCTTGGCAGCCGCCGCGGGAACCGCGGCTACGCACCCGAGCATCGCCGCGCCGATCCCGATCGCCAGGCCGACTCGGCCCGGGCCACTCCACGTGCTTCGCATCTCTCCTCCTTCGAGTACCGACTGATGCCCCTCAGCAAGCGCCAGCCTCGTAGACCATAACCCACGAGCAAACCGTCGGTTGCGATTCTCACCTGGAGCCGACCTGCTCAGCCCAATCGACGGGGCACCCTTCGGGGTCAGATCGCGCTCGGCGCGTGGCGGTTACGCGACGCACCCCGGGCTGGAGGCGGCGGGTGGGGCGCTGCGTCGTCGCTACGCGGCGACGAGACGGCACACCCCGGCTATCACAGGGGGCGTGTCGTGCGGTCGCCGCCGGCCCGGACTCGCCGCGCAGCCGCTCGGCGGGACGCCCGAGCCCAACCCCCAGCGGGCGCCGGCCTAGAACAACCCCGGAATCGCGTTCGCCGCGTGCTTGGCGAAGTGGAACAGCGGCTGGGGCAGGATCCCGAAGAAGATCGTGGCCGCCGAGAACACGCCGGCCACGGCCAGGATCCCCAGGTCGGGGCGCCCGGGCCGGGGAGGCGGCGGGCTGGGAGCACCGGCCGCAGGAAGGCGGGCGGCCACGGGCGGGGGCGGATCGGCCTCCGGAGAGGCGCCCGCGATCGGGACCAGGGCGGGTGCGGGCTGCGGCTGGCGCATCCAGATCGCGGCCACCACCCGCAGGTAGTAGCCCAGCGAGATCATCGCCCCGATGACCAGCACGATGGCCAGCCAGGTGTAATCGCCGCTGACCAGGGCGTCGATCAGCTGGAACTTGCCCACGAAGCCGACGGTGCCTGGGATCCCGGCCAGGGCCAACATGCCGATGGTCATGGGCCAGGCCAGCCAGGGATCACGGCTACCCAGGCCAGCCAGCGCGCTGATGTCGTCGCCCAGGTCCGGCCGGGCCTGCTCCTGGGCCACCACCACGGCAAAGGCGGCCAGGTTCATGGCCAGGTAAGCCAGCAGGTACAGGACGGTGGCCTGGACGCCCAGCTGGCTGCCCACCACCACCCCGGCCAGCATGTAGCCCGCCTGGGCCACGCCGGAATACCCCAGCATCCGCTTCATGGACGACTGGCCAAGCGCTCCCACGTTGCCCACGATGATCGTGATCGCGGCCACGGCAGCCAGCAGGGGAGCCCAGTCATTCTGGGCGCCGATCGCCGCCACGTCGAAGAAGCGCAGGAACACGCCGAGCGCCGCGGCCTTGGTGGCCGTGGCCATGAATGCCGTGATAGGGGTAGGGGCACCCTCGTACACGTCCGGCGTCCACTGGTGAAACGGAGCCACCGATGCCTTGAACGCAAACCCGGCGATCACCAGCCCCAGGCCGGTGAGCAGCATCGGGTCGCCCAGCGCGCCGCCGGCCAGCTTGCCGGTGGACACGGCGGTGGCGATGGCGCCGAAGTCGGTGGACCCGGTGATCCCGTAGATCAGCGCCAGGCCGTACAGCAGCGTGGCCGAGCCGACCGAGCCGATGACCAGGTACTTGAGCCCCGATTCGAGCGAGCCCTCCCGCCGGCTCTCCGATCCGCACAGCACGTAGAGCGGGATCGACAGCATTTCGATGCCCAGAAACAGCGTGATCAGGTTCTGCGAGGACACCAGCACGGCCATCCCCAGTGCGCTCAGCAAGAGCAGCGCGTAGTACTCGCCGTGGCCGGCCTGGCGGGGCGCCGGTACCCGCAGCGATAGGAGCACCGCGGCGATGGCCGCGGCCGAGATCAGCATGTCCAGCTCCAGCGCCAGGTCGTCGATGCGCAGCGCCCCGGAGATGATCGAGGCCGGATGGTGAAGGCGCCAGATCTCCAGGCCGATGGAGGCCAGGAGCACGGCGACGGTCAGCGCCGGAACCAGGCGCTCGCGCACCGCGCGGCCCGGCAGCAGCCCGACCATCAGCACGCCCAGGCCGCCCGCGGCCAGGACGACCAGCGGCGCGAACGACTTCCAGTCGATGTGCGGGCCCTGGAGGTGGGCCGCCGCCAGGACCAGGTTCATGGTCCGGCCACCTGGGCGGGGTCGGTGGCTGCTTGGAGCGGTCCGACCGTCGCGTTGAGTGAGGCCTCAGAGCGCCGCAGGCCGAACTGGGGAAAGAACGCCAGGGCCAGGATGACCAGCACGATCGGGGCGATGGCCGCGAGCTCGGGCAGCGCGATCTCCCGTGAGGTGACCGATGGTTTCACCCGGTTTTGCATCGAGCCGATGAACACCCGCAGGGCGTAGAACGCCGCCCCGGCCACCCCGGTGAACGCGATCACCGCGATGGCCAGGTGGGACCTGAACACCCCGAGCAGGATCATGAACTCGCCCACGAAGTTCGAGGAGCCGGGCATGGCCAGCGTGGCCAGGGCGACGATCAGGAATAGCGCAGCCAGCACCGGCGCGCGGAAGGCGATGCCGCCCATGTCCTTCAGCAGCTCCGAGCCGCCGGCCCGGGCGGCCAGTGCGGCCACGATGAAGAACAGCCCCGCCGTCACCAGGCCGTGGTTGACCATCTGCAGCAGCGCGCCCTGACCGCCCTGGGGCCGCAGCGAGAAGATGCCAATCGTGATGAAGCTGAGCTGGGCCACGCTCGAGTAGGCCACGACCAGCCGGGCATCCGGCGTGGCGAACGCCTGGGCGGTCGACCAGATGATCGAGATCACCAGCACCACCAGCATCAGCAGCTGGAAGTGGACGGTTCCGAACGGGAACAGCGGCAGCACGATCCGCAGGAAGCCGTAGGCGGCCACCTTGGACACCACGCCGGAGAACAGGGCCACGGCGGGGATCGGCATCGACTTGTACCCATCGGCCAGCCAGCCGTGGAACGGGACCACGGGCATCTTGATCAGGAAGGCCAGGGCGAAGCACAGGAAGATCCACTCCTGGCTGGTGTGGGACAGCGGAAGCTGCTGCAGCGAGGAGATCACGAACGTGATTGGGGTGCCGTGCTGACTGGAGGCCAGCACGCCCGTGGCCACCGCCGCCGCCAGCATGAAGAACGAGCCGACGAGCGTGTAGACCACGAGCTTGGTGGTGGCTCGGACCCGATCGCCTGTGCCCCACATACCCGTCAGGAAGTAGAACGGGATCAGCATCAGGTTGAAGAAGGCCACGAACAGGGCCAGGTCCTGGGCGCAGAACGCGCCCAGCACGGCGCTCTGGGCCACGCCGAAGTGGAAGTAGAAGATCCGCGGCCGCTCCCAATCCCGCAGCGCTGCCCAGACCAGGGAAGCCGAGAACAGGATGCAGGCCAGCAGGATCAGCGAGATGTTCAGCCCGTCCAGGCCGAGCTTGTAGTGGATTCCCAGGGAGGAGATCCACACCCGGTCGGTGATGAACTGAAGCCCGGCCTGCCCGAGTTTGAACCGCGCCATGTAGGAGATGGCGATGCCGAGCGTGGCCAACGAGCCCAGCGCCGTGGCCCGGCCCACCCAGCGCGGCGGCATCAGCAGCGCGGCCAGCGTGGCGACGATCAGGGGCAGCCATATGAGGACCGACAGGGTCATGAGCTTGAGGCCAGGAAGTAGGCGGCCACCCCGGAGACGGCGATGATCATCACCGCCGCGTAGTAGCGCAGGAACCCGGTCTGGGCCCGGCGGACCAGGGCCGAACCGGCTCGGACCACGCTGGTCGTGCCCCCGGTGAGCACGCCGCCGATGACGGCCGGCTCAAGGACGGTGTCCAGGAAGCGCCCGAACCACAGCACGGGGCGGACGACCAGCGTGTTGATCAGCTCGTCCATGTACCACTTGTGGACCAGGAACTGGTAGACCGGGGCGAAGCGCTCCCGGAGGCGCACAGCGATCGCGGGGTCACGCAGCCAGATCCGCGCGGCGAGGCCGATCCCCACCGCCCCGATCAGGGCGCCGATGACCAGCCCCACCCAGGCCGGGCTGGTCGGCACCTGCGCGTTGAACAGCCGTGATCCCGCGAACGTCGGCTCGAGGAACTTGGTCACCTCGTCGTCCACGCCGGGGATCTGAATCGCGCCGCCCACCAGGGCCAGCACGGCCAGGGTGCCCATGGCGATCTTCATGGGCCATTCCCGCTCGGCGATGAAGTGGGCCGGGCCGGGGAAGCCGACGCCCGTGTCCTCCTTCTCGCCGGTCAGCGGGTTGCGGGGCACGTCGGCGTGGGCCAGATGCCCTTGCTCCAGCTCGCGTGCCTCCTTGACGGGCTCGCCGAAGAAGGTCCGGAAGATCATGCGGAACGTGTAGATGGCGGTGAGCAGCGCGCCGAGGTAGCCGACCCAACCGAGGACTTCAAACCCGTGGCCGCGGTGGTCGAGGTAACCGAGGATGTCGTCCTTGGACAGCCAACCCGAAAACGGCGGCAGGCCCGACAGGGCCAGGCCGCCCACCAAAAAGCACACGAGCGTGAACGGCAGCGCCCTGCGGAAGCCGCCCATCCGGTCCAGCGACTGGTTGCCGGCCATGGCGCCGATGACCGACCCCGCGCCCATGAACAGCAGCGCCTTGAAGAACGCGTGGGTCATGAGGTGGAACAGCCCGGCCGAGTACGCGCCCACCGAGACGCCCATGATCATGTAGCCGATCTGGGACATGGTCGAATAGGCGATGACCCGCTTGAGGTCGGTCTGGGTCAGGGCCACCGTGGCGGCCAGGATCAGCGTGATGGCGCCGCCGATCGCCCCCACGTCGGCCGCGGTGGGGGCTTGCTCGAACAGCGGGTGCATGCGCGCGATCAGGTACACCCCGGCGGTGACCATGGTCGCCGCGTGGATCAGCGCGGAGACCGGGGTGGGGCCCTCCATGGCGTCCGGGAGCCAGGTGTGAAGCGGGAACTGGGCCGACTTGGCGAACGCGCCCACCAGCAGGAAGATGCAGGCGGCGATCAGGTCGCCGTCGTTGTGGGCGAAGACGTGAGGGGTGGCGCTGAAGGTCTTGAGGAAGCCCACCGTCCCGGTGTGCTTGAACAGGAAGAACGTGGCCAGCACCAGGCCGATGTCGCCCACCACATTGATCACGAACGCCTTGAGCCCGGCCCGGGTGGCCGTGGTGCGGCGATACCAGAACGAGATCAGGATGTAGGAGGCAAAGCCGACGCCTGCCCAGCCGATGATGAGGATGATGAAGTTGCCGGCCAGGATCAGCAGCAGCATCGAGAACACGAAGTAGTTCAGGTAGCTGAAGTACCTGGCGTAGCCGCGATCCTGGGTCATGTAGGACACCGAGTACAGGTGGATCAGCGTCGAGACCCCGGAGACGATCAGGATCATGAACACCGACAGCGGGTCGACCAGGATCTGCAGCTTGGCGTCGACGCCGGCGCTTACGTCGTAATTCCACAGCGTGGCGGTGAGCTCGCGGTGCGACGGGTCGTTGCCCAGCAGCGAGATGAGAACCGCCACGCTGAACGCGAACGCGGCGGCGATCGCCGCCGTGCCGATCCAGCCCGCGGTCCGGCCGGGCCACACCCGGTAGCCCAGGGCGATGACC
>DATKRM010000307.1:0-2729 GCA_035532195.1 Solirubrobacteraceae bacterium | reverse complement strand
CCCCGAGGACACGAACGACTCCGATGACGACATGAGCGGCCCCCTCGATAGTTGGCACCTCCACAACCCCTGGGTGCCCACGGCGGTTATCGCGCAGCCCTAGATCGGATACGGTCGCTCGCCGCGCATGCCCAGCATCCTGCTCATCCGCCACGCCCAGGCGTCGTTTGGGACCGCCGATTACGACCAACTGTCAGAGCGCGGCCAGGCCCAGACCGACGCGCTGGTGGCTGGGCTAGAACGCCGGGGAATCCGCGCTGACCGGGTGGTCAGCGGCGGGCTTCGCCGGCAGCGTGACACCGCCGCGCCGTGCGCGGCCGCGGCCGGCGTGGAGCTTGAGATCGACGAGCGCTGGGACGAGTACGTGGACCGCGACATCCTCGGCCATCACTCCGACGTGGCGGCGGGCCTGGAGCAGCAGCCTGGCGATGCGCCACTCAGCTCCCGAGAGTTCCAAGAGATCCTGAATCGGGCCCTGAAGGCGTGGATCGGCGCCGGTGAGGGCGGCCCGGCCGAGGAGACGTGGCCGCAGTTCCTGGAGCGCGCGACCGCGGCGCTGGGCGAGGTGGCCGCCGGACTGGGCAAGGGCCAGACGGCCCTGGTGGTGAGCTCGGGCGGCGTCATCGCCGCGCTCAGCGCCTCGCTGATGGGCCTGCCGCCGGAGGCCCTGGTGGCGTTCAACCACGTGAGCATCAACACCGGGATGACCAAGCTGGTCGTGGGCCGCGGCGGAACCACGCTGGTCTCGGCCAACGAGCACGCTCATCTGGAAGAGGCCGACGCCTCGCTGGTGACGTACCGCTAGGGCGGCGCGCCGGCGGGGCCGGGCGGTCGGCAGGGCTGGGCGGTCGGGGCCCCGCCGGGGCAGGGTGTCCTTTTGCGCGGTCCGGCCGCGGTTTTTCGCCCCGGCCCCGGGGTCTGACCGCGACTGGCGCTCAGCCCCCGGTTCGCCCCGCCTCCTCGGTCGCCTCGCGCAGCCGCGCCGCCAGCGACCGCGTCAACTGCCCCGGGCGCAGCTGCCAGCCCCAGTTACCAGTGGCCCGCGAGGGATAGTTCATCCGGGCCTCGCTGCCCAGCCCCAGCACGTCCTGGGCCTGCATCATGGCCAGACGGGCTGGCGAGGCCATGGCCAGGCGGATCAACGCCCACCAGGGCTGCCGCCCCAGGGCAATCGCGCGCTCGTCCAGCGCCGCGCGCACCTGGCTCCGCCGGTCGCCGTCCAGCGAATCCCACCAGCCCCGCAGCGTGTCCTGGTCGTGAGTGCCGGTGTAGATCACCCGGTGCTCCACATGATTCTCGGGCCGGTGCGGGCCGTGCGGGTCAGTGGGATCAAAGCCAAACTGCAATACCAGCATTCCGGGCAGCCCCAGCTCGTCGCGCAATCGGTGCACCGGCGGCGTGATCACGCCCAGGTCCTCGGCGATCAGGGGCAGCGCCCGTCCCACACCCAGGCCCGACGAGATGGCATCGAACACCGCCCGGCCCGGCCCCCGTCTCCAGCGTCCCGACCGCGCGGTGCGGGCCCCCGCCGGCACCGCCCAGTAGGCGACGAAGCCGCGGAAGTGGTCGATCCGGACTAGATCGAACAGCTCGAGCGTCCGCTGTAGCCGAGCCGTCCACCAGCGGTAGCCGCGGCGCTGCAGGGCCGGCCAGTCGTACACCGGGTTACCCCACAGCTGCCCGTCGGCCGAGAACGAATCGGGGGGTGCCCCGGCCACCATGCCCTCTCGGAACAGCTCCGGATGCGCGCGGTGGTCGGCGCTGTCCGGTGCCACGTAGATGGCCACATCGCCGATCAGCCGCACCCGGCGCTCGGCCGCGTACGCCCGCAACGATCCCCACTCGCGCTGGAACCGGATCTGGTCGGCGGCCGCGCCCGGCCCGGCGAACCGCTCCCAGTCCAGAATCCATGCCCTCTCACGCTCGCGAAACGAGCTCAGTTCGTCGGTGCTCACCCGGGCCCGGGGCTGGCCCAGCAGGGCTGGCCAGGCGGCAAACGCCGACCGGGCCTTGTATGGGGAGCGGTGTCGGTCGGGTGGCCCGAGCGGCAGCAGCTGCCACCACGACTGGCCCGCCGCGGCCAGCCAGTCGACGAATCGGTAGGCCTCCCGGCCCAGCCGGCCGCCGGGCAGCGAGGTGACGTGCAGCTGGACGCCGCTGGTGCGAGACAGCCCTTTCACTGTTTACCCCTGCCCGGTGTGGATAACTTGCATGCACATGACATCTTCGGGGACTCGAGCCGAGCCTGCCCGCGCCGCCACGCGTGAGCCGAAGCCCGGCGAGAAAACACCCGCCAGGATCGTAATCCAGTACCCCGCCCCCGCGGTCGACGGAGGGCGCTACCCGGCCAAGCGGTGCGTCGGCGACATGGTCTTGGTGTCCGCGGATGTGTTTCGGGACGGCCACGACCTCCTGCGCGCGGTGGTTCGCTGGCGCGGGCCGGACGAGCGGCGCTGGCACGAGGCCGACCTGCACCGGGTGGATGCCCATCTGGACGGTGTGCGCTGGACGGGCAGCTTTCAGGTGCTGGCCGCCGGTCGCTACGAGTACACCGTCGAGGCGTGGACCGACGTGTTCGGGACCTGGCGCGATGAGCTCCAGCGCAAGCTCCGGGCGGGCCAGGAGCACCTGGAGGGCGAGCTTTCTGAGGCAACGGTGCTGCTCCAGGCGGCGGCCCAGCAGGCCCAGTCGGCTGGCGATCGCACCCTGATCGAGCACGCGCTCCTCAG
>DATKRM010000306.1:0-2769 GCA_035532195.1 Solirubrobacteraceae bacterium | reverse complement strand
CTGTCCACCACCATCGCGCTGCCGGCCGGGCGGTTTCGCTGGCGAGCCTGCCTGCGCGCGAGCGACGGGTTGGCGCTGGCCAACCCCCGCCGGTTCGCCCGATGCCCAGGCCGCGGCTATCACGGCAGCGGCTCTCTGCCCTACGGGTTTCCCGGGCCCGGGGCCATCGCCGGCGCCGAGCGGTACCTGTCCGGCCGGGCCGGTCGCACCGCCATGGCGGTGATCGACTCCGAGGGCCGCCTGTCCGGGGTGCACGAGCACTGGACCTTCATCACCGGGAGCGTGGTCAAGGCGATGCTGCTCGTGGCCTATCTGCGGATGCTGGATGAGCGGGGGCAGCACACGGTCGATTCGGGCAGCAACTCGTTCCTGTATCCGATGATCAACGTGTCGGACAACTCGGCGGCCACGCAGACCTGGTCGATCGTGGGCGACGGCCGCCTGTATGCGGTGGCCCATCTGGCCGGAATGACCGAGTTCTCGATCTCCGGGATCTGGGCTAACGCGCAGCTCAGCGCCGCCGACCAGGCCAAGTTCTTCTTCAAGATGGACTCGCTGATCCCCAAGGAGTTCGTGGGCTACGCCCGCTACCTGCTGTCCACGATCGCGGGCTACGAGAGCTGGGGGATCCCCGCCATCGCCCGGCCCCTGGGATACCAGGTGTTCTTCAAGGGCGGATGGCGCGGCACCTCACTGGGGCAGCTCGTGCATCAGATCGGGCGGCTGGAGGGCCACCACCACACCTTCTCCCTGGCCGTGATGACCGACGGCGATCCCGACATGAACTACGGGATCGCCACCATCCAGGGAGTTACCGGGGCGCTGCTGCACTAGCGCCTCAGCCGGTGAGGGTCAGGCGCCTCGACAAGCTGACGTGCTGACCAGATGCGGTCGCCACCGCCAGCTTTAGGAGCAGGGAGAGATGGTGTCGGTGGTTGAGGCGCCCGCGGTAGCTGGCAGACAGCCCGACCGATAACTTGTGCGACCCCGCCGCCAGATTTTGCTGCACCAGTCGAGCGACAAACCGGGGATGTTGTCCGGGCGCGAACAACGTGGCGACTAGCCGCGCGGCCGGTCGGCCCAGCACTATGCGCGCCCGGACCGCTGACCCGTGCTGCCGGGCAACCCGGCCTATTCCGGCACACCGAATGTGACGGAATAGGCCGGGTTGCCCGGCGCCAGATCGCCGTTGCTCTCCATCAGCAGGTAGTAGGTCCCGGGGGCCTGGAACTGCCACTGAATGACCTCGGTGTCGCCATCGGTGGCGATCGTCCCGGCATCGCTCGTATCCCCGCCCAGCTGCTGGTCGTTCGCGTCCATGAGCGTGGCGTACACCGGACAGCCGGCGTCGTTCGGATCGGCACAGCTCTGCGTGGTGTTGGCCACAGTGAACTGGAGTGTCTGGTTGGCCTGCGTGACGTGAAAGGCCAGGTAATCGACGTCGTCGTAAGTGGTGTTGTCAAACGCGCCGGTGTACGTGTGCCCGGCGGTGAGCGGGTAGGACTGCTGGATGCTCTCGTCAGTCTGGCCTGGCACGACCTCGGCGTTCGCGGCAGACAGCATCAGGCCACCGGCCCCTACAACCAACAGCGCTACGACTCCCCCCAGCGCGCGGTTCAGCATCGCCTGAGACTAGCTCGGAAGCGTCAGGCCGGCTGCGGGTCGCTGGCGGCGGCCTCGGCCTCCGCCGCCTGTTCGGCCAGCACGCGCTTGAAGTCACGCGGCATCACCTTGACGAACCGCTCGCGTGTCCCGCGGGTCCAGGAGCTCAGGATGTTGCGCCCCACCAGCGAGCCGGTTCGTGCCACGTGCTCGGAGATCAGCGCCTTGAGCTCTGCCTCGCCGGCCTCGTCCAGCTCGTCGAGGTCCACCAGCTCCAGGTTGCAGCGGTCGGCGAACTGGCGGTCCTTGTCGTACACGTACGCGATCCCGCCGCTCATGCCGGCGGCGAAGTTACGGCCGGTCGGCCCCAGCACCACCACGCGCCCGCCGGTCATGTACTCGCAGCCGTGGTCACCGACGCCTTCGACCACCGCATAGGCACCCGAGTTGCGCACGGCGAACCGCTCCCCGGCCAGCCCCCGGAAGAAGGCTCGGCCCGCGATGGCGCCGTACAGGACGGTGTTACCCACGATCATGTTCTCCTCGGCCAGGAACATGGCCTTCTCGGGCGGACGGACCGCGATAATTCCGCCGGACAGGCCCTTGCCCGTGTAATCGTTGGTCTCCCCGCGGAGCGAGAACGAGACCCCCGGGGCCAGCCAGGCGCCGAAGCTCTGACCGGCCGAGCCGGAGAACGCGATCTCGATCGCGCCCTCGGACAGGCCCCGCAGGCCGCGCTGGCGGGCGATCTCTCCGGACAGGATCCCCCCCACCGCGCGGTTGACGTTGCGCACGGGGATCGGACCCAGCCTGACCTGGTCGCCGTCGTCGATGGCCGGCGCGCACTTGCGTAGCAGTTCCCAGTCGAGCGCGTCGTCCAGCACCGGCACTTGGGGACGAGTACGGGAGCGGGGAGTGTCAGGAGGCAGCTCCATGTTCTGCAGCACCATCGTCAGGTCGACCCGCTGCGCCTTCCAGTGCTCCACTGCCTCCACGGTGTCCAGCAGCTCGGTCCGCCCGATCATGTCCTGCACCCGCCGGAGGCCCAGCGAGGCCATGATCTCCCGAACCTCCTCGGCCACCATCATCATGTAGCCGGTTACGTGCTCAGGGGTGCCCTTGAAGCGCTTGCGCAGCTCGGGGTCCTGGGTGGCGATCCCCACCGGG
>DATKRM010000305.1:0-5930 GCA_035532195.1 Solirubrobacteraceae bacterium | reverse complement strand
ATACCCCAGATCTCAGCCAGCTCGATGCCCAGAGCGTGGAAGAACTCCAGCACCTCGACCGGGGTCGGGGCCGCTCCGACGTTCACCCCTTCCACCTGGTCGAGCCCCAGCATGGCCCGGATGCCGGCGAAGTACTTCTCGTCCGCCTTGGCCACCTGAGCCTCGAGCTCGTCCGGAACCGGCTGGCCGGCCTGGCGCAGCCGCACCCGCTCCAGCGAGGCCTGCATTGCCTCCTCGACCGGCTTGCGCTGTTCCTCGGGCTTGCCCGCCAGCATCGTCTCGAGGCCCGCCTTGAGCTTCTCCCAGATCCGCGGGACGGCGAAGAACCAGGTGGGGTGCACCTGGGGCACGTAGGTGAGGATCTCCCGGGGATTGGGGCAGCAGGTCACCGACCCGGCGAAGATCACCGGCAGGTAGTGGTGGGCCATCCGCTCGGCGATATGGGCGGCGGGGAGCCAGGAGATGACCCGGCTGCCGGGCTCGAGGTGGATGATCTGCTCGGTGGTCCGAGCCGCGAACATGATGTTGCGGTGAGACAGCTGCACGCCCTTGGGCGGCCCGGTGGTCCCCGAGGTGTAGATCAGCGTCAGCACATCACCAGGTTCCGCGGGCGCCACCGAAGCCGGATCGAAGTCGGGGTTCGAGCCCTCGACGTCGTCGAGTGACACGGTCCCGTCGGGCGCTTCGCCGTCGACCACGATCACGTGCTCCAGACCCGGCAGGCTCTTCCGGGCCTCCATGAACGTGTCCAGGAACGCCTGCTCGACGATGGCCAGCCGCGCGCCGGAATCCTCGATCAGATACTGGATCTCCTCGGCCGGATACGTGGTGTAGATCGAGAACGGTGTCGCCCCCAGCGCAACCACGGCCAGATCGGCCACGTGGAACTCCGGCCGGTTGCCCAGCATGATGGCCACGGTCTGACTCCGCTCGACGCCCAGCTTGGCCAGGCCGCCGGCCAGCGCGTCCACACGTGAGAGCAGCTGCGACCAGGTCAGCGAAACGGTGTCGTCCGGCCAGCGCGCCGCGACGATGTCGGGATGGAGGGCGGCGGTACGCCGCAGGGCCTCGCTCAGCGTCGGCGCGTCTACGGCGCGCGCGGCGGCTGGGGTCATCGTGGTGCTCTCCATGTCTCTCCTCGGACCGTTTACCTGGATCTGCAGGGTAAACGCTAGCGCAGCAAAAGAGGTCTACCGGACGTTGAAGCCGCTCCCGGTGAGCGTCGAGATGTCGTTGGACAACCCGATCACGAAGATGATCAGGATCAGGGCGAAGCCGACCACGCCGGCTCGCTCCATCACCTCGAACGGGATCCGTTTGCCCCGCACCTTCTCGGCCAGCGCCCAGAACACGTGACCCCCGTCCAGGGGCAGGAACGGGAACAGGTTGATCACGCCCAGAGACAGCGAGATCAGGGCCAGGACCTGGAAGGCCAGGGTGGGCGACTGGGAGAAGGACTGCTGGGTTACCGTGAACCCGCCGACCACGCTGTGCAGTTGCTTTCGCTCCTTCGGCTCGAAGATGCGCCCGATCACCGAAGCGGTTGCCTTGGTCACCGACCACAGGCCGCTGACCGACAGCCGGGCCGCGGTCAGCGGACCGATCGCCCGCTGTCTCTCCCCAAATGTCAAGCCCAGCAGCGGTTGCCCAACGCTCGTGCTGTAGCGGGGCCGGACCTCGAAAGTCTCGGGCCGGCCGCGGCGGTTGACCACTACCCGGGCCGGGGTGGCGGCCAGGCAGCCGTTTACCTGGGCATCCGGGCAGCGGTGGGTGGCGATCTGCTTTCGGATTGCGTCAGCCGAGCCACTCACTCCGTCCACCGAGATGACCTGATCGCCGGGGCGGAGTACGCTCGCCGCGGCGGTCCCCGGCGTGACCGTGTCGACTCGCTTAGTGGGCACTGCCTCGCCGTTGGACAGGAACACCGCCCACACGATCACGAACGCGATCAGCAGGTTCACCGCCGGCCCGGCCAGGATGACCACGATCCGCTTCCACACGGGCTGGTTGTAGTAGGCGCGGGGCAGCACTTCGGGAGGGATCTCCTCCCGCGGGTTCATGCCGGTGATCTTCACGTAGCCACCGAGAGGGATTGCCGCGATCCCGTACTCGGTCTCTCCCCATCGCCGCTTCACCAGCATCGGCCCGAAGAACAGGGAGAACCGCTCCACGCGCATGCCCACGGCCTTGGCGGCCACGAAATGGCCGGCCTCGTGGAGGATGATCAGCGCGGCGAAGCCAAGGAACGCGTAGACGTACGACACGATTCGAGTGTGGCAGGCGGGGTGGCTCGGCCGGTCAGCCGGCGGCGGCGTACGCCTGGGCCAGTTTGGACGGCTCCCGATAGGTGCCCTCGACTGTGGCCGGTCGGAACTCGAAGCCCAGGCGGTCCAGATACCCGGAGGTCACGAGCGTCATCAGGTCGTGGTCCTTGGGCCGGGTGGGCGGCGGGCCCGGGTCCGCGGCGTTACCGCTCACGCTCCCCTGCGTGGCGCAGGCTACGCTCACCACTTCCGGCGGCCGGGGCAGATCGGGCGGGACCAGCTGCGGCTTGGACTTCCAGTCGAACGAGTGGGCAACGTTGTTGGTCAGCCAGTCGCGGTGGGTGAGCGGCCCCAGCCCGAACCGGTACTCGATCATCTTGAGGATCGACTCGAATCCGTAGGTCGAGTGCTCGACGTGGTTGCGCCTCACGTAGGGCGAGACCACGACCGCCGGGATCCGGAATCCCATCAGCCCGTAGTCCTTGTTGATATCCCGCGAGTTGCGGTCGTCGGGCACGCGCGGACAGGGCACGTGGTCGAAGAACCCTCCCCATTCGTCGTACACGATGAACAGCGCGCCCCGGGAGAACTGGGGCGATTCCATGAACGCGTGGACGACGTCCGACATGAACGCCTGTCCCGCCCGCACGTCGCCGTGCGGGTGCTCGTCGCCGGACAGCCCCGGCCCCTCCCCCACACTGCCGGCGAAGTTCGGGTCCACGAACGACACGTGGGGCAACGTCCCGCTGGTACAGCGCGCGTAGTACTCGGTCACGTTGGCCGAGCGGGCCAGCGCGGACTGACCCCACATGGCCGAGACCGGGATGTCGGTGTAGAAGTACCGATTTGACACGCCGATCCGGTCCAGCGCGGCGAAGATCGTGGTGTCCGGGAATCCGGTCTGGTACTGCGTCTGCGGCGGCAGCTGGTTGTCGGTGTTTCCGTACGAGGTGGCGGCGTGCATGTACTCGCGGTTGGGCAACGTGGCCGCCATCAGCGAGCAGTGAAAGCGGTCGAACGTGGTGAACGCCTTGGCTACGGGCTGGATGAACCCCAGGTCCCCGTCCCGGTAGTAGGAGATGGCGAACTGGTCGTTGCCGGTCTTGAGGAATCCGTCGCACCGGCCGCCGTCCAGTTGCCGCCGCCCCCCGTCCCACGAGTGATCGGGGTCGGGATGACCGCAACCCTGCCAGTCCGGTGCCAGCGGCCGAGTGCTCAGGCGGTGTCCCGAGCGGTCGACGTAGCTCAGTCCGGCCTGTCGCCCGTCCGCCCCGGGCAGCCAGCCCAGGTAATGGTCGAACGAGCGGTTCTCCATCATGAGCACCACGAACGTGTCCACGGCCATATTCCGCGGGCTGGGCAGGGGTGATCCCCGCCGCTGCCGGCGCGCCGCCTCGGCCACCAGCGTCTCCGGGCCCAGGAGCAGGCCCATCCCGCTTCCCAGACCGGCAGTCCGGGCCGCCCGCTGCAGGAACTCGCGACGACGCAGGTGCTCGTGTGGCGCCTCGTGGGCCAGGCGCTCCGACTGCTCTGGCTCGCGCAGGTCGCTCACGCTGGATCACGGTACCGGCTGTCACGCGTCTGACGTCGCTGTTGCGTGAACGCCTGGTCGGTTACAAATATGATCGGTCCGTGAGACGGGCTCTGCTCCTCGGGATTATCGCCTTGCCGGCATTGACGGCTTGCGGCTCCAGCACCACCAAGACGATCACCAAGGCCACTCCGCCGGCTCGCACCCAGGCTTCGGTTCCCACGAGCACTGCACCAACGGGCACGACGTCTGGGCCGACCGGCGCTCCCGTGCTGTTCCAGGGCGCGGCGGGCAGTCCGGCCCAGAAGCCCGCCTCGCTGGAGCTCACCGCTGACGGTACGTTGGCTGTGGAGCAGGCACAGTGGAGCTCCTGGGGCGGCCCCGAGGCCACCGGGACCGGGAACGCCATGTACCACGGCTGCACGCCGAACTGTGCGCAGGCACCGGTCCACACCGCCCTCGTTTCCATTCGCCTGTCCGGCATCCGGACCTGCGGGGGCCGGCAGTTTTACTCCGGCGTCACGCTGACCCTCAACTCGGGCCAACTGCTGGACAAGGGCTTTCTCCAGCGGTCCTGGAGCCCCTGCTAGGGCGCAAATTGACACCCGGTCGGGTGCTTTGAGCCAGCCTCAGGCCGCGCTGGGTTGGATGGCCAGGCGCGGCACGAACACGTGCGAGAGCGGGCCGATGCCGAGCGCGTAGACGACCGTGCCGACGCCGACGGTGCCGCCGAGGAGCCAGCCGGTGATCAGGACGGCCAGCTCAATGCCGGTGCGCACGAGGCGGATCGAGTGGCCGCGGGCAGCTAGGCCAGTCATCAGGCCGTCGCGCGGGCCGGGCCCCAGGCCGGCCCCGATGTACAGGCCGGTGGCGATTCCGTTGAGCACGACGCCTGACAGCATCGTGGCCGCCCGGAGCCCGAGCCCGTGCGGAGTGGGCACGACGGCCAGCACCAGGTCGATGGCCAGGCCGACCACGACCACGTTGCTCAGGGTCCCCAGGCCCGGCCGCTGGTGTAGCGGGATCCACAGCAGCATCACCAGCGCCCCCAAGATCACCGACCACGTGCCTACGCCCAGCCCGAGCCGTCGCGACAGCCCCTGGTGCAGAACGTCCCACGGGTCGGCGCCGAGCCCGGCGAGCAACAGCATCGCGGCGCTCGCGCCGTAGAGGACCAGCCCCGCGTAGAGCTGCGCCAGGCGGCGAACCCGCGGCGGTCGCAGGATCAAGGCCAGAGAAGGCACCCCCCGAGTCTGCCAGCGAGGGCCGCCCGGTTTCGCACCTAGCCAAACCTCCCAATCGTGTCCAGCTGGTCGCTCCGTGGGATAAACAGCACAGCATGTGGGCCAAATCGCCCAACCGGCCGCTGGTCCCTCGTTCCTGGGGAAGACATCAACCCCCACTCGCGCGCGACTCAGTCCACGACCGGGTGCTAGACGACCTCCGATACCCGCCGGTGCCGGCAAGAGCTAATCGCCTTCGAAGCTCAAGCCCCTGCTGTGGGGTCCTCTTCCTTCAGCGCCTCGACGCCACCGTTTCGATCAGCTCGCCGGCCACCTGGCGCGCGCGGGTGTCCGCCTCGCCCAGGGCCTCGAACGAGTGGACCTGCTCGGCCGGTCGACGGTCTAGCGCCGCCTCGATCACGTAGCCGATCTCCAGGAAGCCGAGGCGGCCGTTCAGGAACGCGTGCACGGCAACCTCGTTGGCCGCATTGAGCGTGCACGGGGCGGTGCCACCGGCCAGCGCAGCCTGGCGGGCCAGCCGCAGGCAGATGAAGGTCTCGTCGTCGACTGGCTCGAAGGTCAGGGAGCCGACTGAGGCCAGGTCCAGGGGCTTCACGGGGACGTCCACCCGGTCCGGGTAGTGCAGCGCGTAGGAGATGGGGACGCGCATGTCCGGATAGCCGAGATGGGCCAGGGTGGCGCCGTCGCACAGTTGAAGGAGGCTGTGCACGATCGACTGGGGATGCACGACGACGTCGATCTGCTCGTACGGCGTGCCGAACAGGTGGTGGGCTTCGATCAGCTCGAGTCCCTTGTTCATCAGGGTGGCCGAGTCGATCGTGATCTTGCCCCCCATGTCCCACGTGGGATGGGCCAGCGCCTGATCCACGGTCACGTTGTGGAGCTCCTCAC
>DATKRM010000304.1:0-6683 GCA_035532195.1 Solirubrobacteraceae bacterium | reverse complement strand
CTCTGCTCTGTCGAGGACAAAGGCAAGGCCACGCCACCCTCGGTGCGCCTCCGCTCAGTCTGTCCTATGACCCTGTTTCTCGGCATATCGCTGGCGCTCTTTTGCGCCCTGGCGACCAACGTCGGCTTCCTGTTCAAGCATCGTGGAGCCTGTGCCGCCCCGGCGGTGGACGTCCGGCACCCGTGGCTCACGGCGAAGTCGCTGTTCCGCTCCAAGCTGTTCGCGATCGGGATGGTCATCGCCACGGGAGCCTGGCTGTTCCACGTGGCCGCCATGTCGCTGGCGCCGCTGTCGCTGGTTCAGGCCGTGTTGGCCGGAGGCGTTGTGCTGCTGGCCGTCATGGCCGAGCGCCTGTTCGGTCTGAAGATCGGCCGCCGCCAGTGGCTGGGGCTGGGGTTGACCGCGGTCGGTCTGGTGCTGCTGGGGCTGACCCTGCCGGTTGAGCACGGCGCGCACTCGCATTTCTCGGTGCCCGGCATGATCTCGTTCGAGGCCGGTCTGATCGTCGGCGGAACGCTGCTGATCATGGGCCCGCGGATCGGCGCTCCCCGGGAGCACCACGGCTTCATGTTGGGCGCCGCGGCGGGGATCCTGTTCGGGGTCTCCGACATCGCCATCAAGGCGCTCTCCGGCATGATCGGCGCGCACGGCGTCATGGCGCTGCTCAGCCCGTGGATGCTGGTCACCGTGATCGCCTCGATCGTGGCCTTTTACGCCTCGGCCAAAGGGCTTCAGGACGGGGAGGCGGTCCCGGTCATCGCGGTCACCGGCACAGCCGCCAACGTGGCCGGGATCGTCGGCGGGATCATCGTGTTCGGCGACCCGCTGTCGGGCAACCCGCTGTTCCTGATCGTCCAGTGCCTGGCCTTCGTGCTGGTGCTGCTGGCAGCCTGGCTGATGCCGGCTCCGGTCAGGGCTACGCCGCGCGCCGCTGCTGCGGTCGCCGCTTAGACTGGGTCGCTAACGGCGCGTCGCTCGGCTTCCGCGAGCCGGGCGAACCTAGAGTCATCGCCCGGCAGGAGAGAGGCCAGGGCGCTCCGGAGTTCATCGAGGTCGAGCGTCCCCGCCGTGATCATCGCCTCGATGTCCGCCCAGTCACGCGTGCGGTCGAACATCACCTTGAACGCTGCCAGCTCGATCGGCCCCAGGATTGGAATCCGGCCGCCGGCAAACCGGACAACGGTCCGGTGCCGAGCCGCAGCGTCATGGATCGGGAGGTAGCTGAAGAACAGATCGATCGGGACGTCCTCCCACCACAGCCTGACCTGTCCGTCGCGCGCGATGGCCGATCCCACGTCATCGGGTCGCTGAACTGCGCCGGGCAGCGCGCGAAGCGCACGGTCGCTGACGTCCGGATGAAGGAACACGTTGAGGTCAATGTCGTTGGTTCCGCGCGGATCAAGCGTCCAGTACGCGAGCGCAATCGCCCCTCCAAACGCGTGCGGAACGCGGCGCCGTGCGAGCGCCGCCTGCAGTTCCAGCAAACGCTCAGGAAGATTCACCGTGCCCCGGCCTTGAGCTCAGCGGTGGATAGGCGAGCGCTCGCTCGTGTCGATGCGGCAGCGCTTCGGCCAGCGTGATGACCTCAGGCAGCGTCTTGGCCACCTGGCCGAGCTGAGTGCGAGTGGGCACGACCACGGGCGGCCTTGATGCCGACTTCACTTCGAGGGTCGAACCCGTGACTGCGATCAGTCGGGCAAACGTGTCGAGGGTCGGCTGCTTAGCGCCACTCTCGTAGGCGGAAATCGTCGCCTGAGATGTGCCAGCGCGCTTGGCAAGAGCTGACTGGCTCAGTCCTGCCTGCTCGCGCGCATACCTGAGTAGCCCATTCGGTCTCGTCATATCGATAGTATATCTATTCAGATATATCAGTCAAGCGTGGGACTGGGAGCCCGCTCCCATGCGGCGTAAGCTCACACGCCTGACAAGCGGTCTCCAGGATCTAGCGCGCCGGCACCTGTGGATGCACTTCACGCGCATGGGCGCGTACGAGAACGGTGCCGAGGTCCCGGTGATCACGCGGGGCGAGGGCTGCTACGTGTACGACGAGCACGGCCGGCGGTATCTGGACGGGCTTTCGGCGCTGTTCTGCGTGAACATCGGCCACGGCCGGGCTGACATCGCCCAGGCGGGAGCCGACCAGGCGCGGGAGCTGGGGTTCTTCACCAACTGGTCCTACGCCCACCCACCGGCCATCGAGCTGGCGGCCCGGATCGCCGGCCTGGCGCCGGGGGATCTGAACCGCGTGTTCTTCACCAGCGGCGGCTCGGAGGCGGTGGAGTCGGCGATCAAGCTGGCCCGGCAGTACTTCCACCTGCACGGCAAGCCGAACAAGCACAAGATCATCGCCCGGGAGATCGCCTACCACGGGACCTCCCTGGGTGCTCTCGCCGCCACCGGGATCACGGCGCTCCGCGAGCCGTTCGAGCCCCTGACGCCAGGCGGGTGCCACGTGGCCAACACCAACACCTACCGGCTGCCGCCCGGATTGAGCCCGGAGTGGTTCGCCGAAGCGATCGAGGAGCGGATCCGGTTCGAGGGTCCGGACACGGTGGCCGCGGTGATCCTGGAGCCGGTGCAGAACGCCGGCGGGTGCTTCACGCCGCCCGAGGGCTATTTCGAGCGGGTCCGCGATATCTGCGACGCCCACGAGGTGCTGCTGATCTCCGACGAGGTGATCTGCGCCTGGGGACGGCTGGGCCAATGGTTCGGGGCCCAGCGCTACGGCTACCAGCCGGACGTCATCACCACCGCCAAGGGACTGACCAGCGCTTACGCCCCCATGGGCGCAGTGATCGTGTCCGACCGCGTGGCCGAACCATTCATGTCGGGCCAGACCAGCTTCACCCACGGGTTCACGTTCGGCGGCCATCCGGTTTGCGCCGCCGTGGCCACGGCCAACCTCGACGCGCTCGAGCGCGAAGGCGTGCTGGAGCACGTGCGCGCCCACGAGTCGGAGTTCCGGGCGATGCTGGAGTCTCTGCGAGACCTGCCGATCGTGGGCGATGTCCGCGGCGCCGGGTACTTCCAGGCGATCGAGCTGGTCAAGGATCGCCAGACCAAGCAGTCATTCGACGATCAGGAGTCAGAGGAACTGTTGCGAGGCTTCCTGTCTGGGGAGCTGTTCCGCCGGGGCCTCATATGCCGGGCCGATGACCGAGGCGACCCAGTGGTCCAGCTGTCGCCGCCGCTGATCGCCGGCCCCGAGCAGTTCGCCGAGATCGAGGCGATACTTCGCCCCGTGCTCACCGAGGCCGCGGACAGGATGCGCGTGGCCGCTTGAGGGTTGGGGTTCCAACCGAGGTCAAGGCGGACGAGTACCGGGTGGCGCTGACTCCGGCCGGGACGCGGGAGCTCACCGAGGCCGGCCACGAGGTTGTCGTGCAGTGCGGGGCCGGGGATGGCTCCGCCATCCGGGACGAGGCCTACGAAGCTCAGGGCGCGCGCATCGTCGCGTCCGGGGGGGACGTGTTCGCCGGGTCGGAGCTGATCGTCAAGGTCAAGGAGCCGATGCCGGAGGAGGTGGCCTTGCTGGAGCCCCGCCATGCTCTGTTCACCTACCTCCACCTGGCCGCCGAGCCGGAGCTGACCCGAGCGCTGATGGCCTCCGGGGCCACCTGCGTGGCCTATGAGACAGTGGAGGACGGTCGGGGCCGGCTGCCCCTGCTGGCGCCGATGTCCGAGGTAGCGGGCAAGATCGCCACGCAGGCCGGGGCGTTCATGCTGGAGAAGCCGCTGGGTGGTCGGGGCATCCTGCTGGGCGGGGTGCCGGGTGTGGCCTCGGCCAACGTGATGATCATCGGGGGCGGCGTGGTGGGGATGAACGCGGCGTTCATCGCCATCGGCATGGAGGCCGATGTGTACGTGTACGACAGCAACATCGACCGGCTGCGCGAACTCGACGTGGTGTTCGGCGGGCGGGCTGGCACCTGCTTCTCCTCCACCCTGTCGATCGAGGAGCGCCTGCCGGAGGTCGACCTGGTCATCGGCGCCGTGCTGGTGCACGGCTCACGGGCTCCCCGGGTGATAAGCCGGGCCCAGCTGGGATTGATGAAGGAGCGGGCCGTCCTGGTCGACGTGTCTATAGACCAGGGCGGGTGCTTCGAGACCTCGCGACCCACCACACACTCCGACCCCACCTACCAGGTCGACGGCATCACCCACTACTGCGTGACGAACATGCCCGGCGCGGTCCCCATCACCTCCACCTACGCCCTGACCAACGCGACCATGCCCTTCGTGGTCCACCTGGCCTCGGCCGGAGTACGGGCTGCGGTGGCCGAGAATCCCGGCCTCAAGCTGGGGGTCAACGTAACCGGAGGGCGGGTCACATACGGCCCGGTGGCCGAGGCGGTCGGGGTGGAAGCGGTGCCCGTCGAGGACGCGCTGGGTTGAGCCCGGGTGGCGGGGCACTGGCTCGGGCGCTGGAGTTCCAGCGCCAGTCGATCGAGCTCACCGCTGAGCACGTGCTCGCGATTGACGACGGCTGGGTATTCCGTAGCCCATCTCTGTCTCAGGTCTGGAGCCACAACATGCTGTGGCTCACGGGGCCGATTGCGCACCCGGCCGCGATTGAGCTGTGCCGGCGCCACCTCGGCGAAGCCCTGTTCTGGCAGCTGTACCTGGAGGACGAGGCGACCGCTCAGCGGCTGCTCGAGCCGCTGCGTGCGGATGGCTGGGAGTTCGACGTGGAAGTCCATCTGGAGTTGATCCGGCCTCCCGACCCGGTTTTCGATCCGCCCCCGATCGTCGAGCCTGGCGAGGATGAGTCGCTTGAGCTGATGGCCCTGTGGATGCGGGCGGACCAGACGCTTCACCTGTCCGGCGCGGAGGGGATCCGGCAGACGATCGTGAAGGACCGGGCGGTGTGGCGCGCGCGGAACGCGCGCCGATTCGGGATTCGCGGCCCCGACGGCGCCGTGGCAGCGATCACCCAGCTCTTCTCGGACGGCAGGGTGGGTCAGGTGGAGCACGTGTACACGATTCCCCAGGCCCGAGGCCGCGGCTACGCCCGGGCTCTGGTCAGCCACGCCGCGGCGGAGGCCTGGAAGGCAGAGCACGAGCTCAGCTTCATCGTGGCCGACGACAACAACTGGCCCAAGCAGCTCTACCGGCGGATCGGATTTGAGCCGCTGGGCCGGACCTGGCTGCTGCACCTGCCGGCCGCCCGGGTGGCGGAGCGGAGCTAGGGACGGCGGCGCTTGGCGCGGCGGCCGGGCGTCGCAGCGCTCCTGCTAGCCTTGCGCCCCGCATGCCAACCACCAGCCAACTCATCCGCAAAGGGCGCGTCGCGCCCAAGAAGAAGCTGGCTACCCCCGGCCTGAAGTCAGGCAAGGGGCGCAAGAAGAAGGTGGCGGCGCCGCAGCGCCGTGGCGTGTGCACCCGCGTCTACACGACCACGCCCAAGAAGCCCAACTCGGCGCTGCGCAAGGTGGCCCGCGTGAGGTTGACCAACGGCATGGAAGTTGGCGCGTACATCCCGGGCGAGGGCCACAACCTCCAGGAGCACTCCGTCGTGCTGGTCCGCGGCGGCCGGGTCAAGGACCTGCCGGGCTTCCGTTACAAGGTGATCCGCGGCACGCTCGATGCGGCCGGGGTGGGCGACCGCAAGAAGGCCCGCTCGCAGTACGGCGTCAAGGCGAAGTGAGGCGCTAGCCAATGCCCCGCCGTGCCGCCGCCCAGCTGAGGCCAATTCCGCCCGACCAGGTCCACTACAACCGTCTGGTCCAGCAGGTCATCAACAAGGTGATGCTGGACGGCAAGAAGGCCGTGGCCGAGAAGATCGTCTACGACGCCCTGGCCATCCTGGCCGAGCGCAGCGGTCAAGACCCGGTCGAGCAGCTCGAAGCCGGGGTCAAGGCGCTGACGCCCGTGCTGGAGGTCCGCTCCCGCCGGGTCGGTGGCGCCACCTATCAGGTGCCGGTCGAGGTGCCCCAGCGCCGCGCCCGCACCCTGGCCGTCCGCTGGCTGGTCCAGTTCGCCCGGCAGCGACGTGAGAAGTTGATGTCCCAGCGCCTGGCCCACGAGCTGCTGGACGCGCAGCAGCAGCAGGGCTCGGCTTACAAGCGCAAGGACGACATTTACCGCATGGCGCAGGCCAACAAGGCCTTCGCGCACTATCGCTGGTAGCCGGCTTCTCAGGGAGGTCGGGCCATAGGGTCGGAGATGGCGCCGCGGTTGGTCCGCGTTCGCTGGCGGTCTGCGGCCGTCCGCGCTTGCCCTGGGGTCTGCGGCCGGGTCCGCGCTGGCCCTCCGGACCGCCGCGGGTGTGGGCGATTTAGCACACAGAGATGGGCTTATATCCCACACTCGGACGCCGGGCCGGGGAAACGCGCAATGCCTCGGTTGCGCGTGGGAGATTTGGGGCGCTGTAGGCCCCAAATCTCCTACGCCCTCTCCGGAGCGCCCCGGCGCTGCGAGGTCGGCCGGCGTGGGGATGACGAACGTGAACGTAACGTCGGGTTGAACCAGGCCAGATGCGGCGCTGCATGGCGGACTAGCGGGGCGGCGGGGGCCGGCAGCGCGGAGCGCAAGACCAGCCTCCGCCTTCCCCAAGAAGACCGCGAGGGCCGCCCACCACACGGGACCGGGGGCTGCAGTGAGACAACCCTCGCGTCTCGCAACTCTACCCACTGATCGCGGAAATGAACCACTCTCTGGCCAAAAACACGACCAGCTGTAAC
>DATKRM010000303.1:0-5095 GCA_035532195.1 Solirubrobacteraceae bacterium | reverse complement strand
CCCCCCGTCCGACGACGGCGTCGATCGCGTCCTGGAACGCCGCGCGAACGCCCCCGCGTTCCAGCGCGGCCAGGCCCCGCGCCGTGCTCCCGCCGGGAGAGGTCACCTCACGTCGCACCACCTGGGTGTCGTAATCGCGGTGGGTCAGGAGCGCCGCCGTGCCGGCCATCGTCTCGGTAGCCAAGCGGACGGCCAATTGCGGCGCCACCCCATAGCGCACGGCAGCGTCCACCTGCGCCTCCACGAGCAGCGCGTCGTAGGCCGGCCCCACGCCGGTCAGAGCGGTCACGCCGTCGAGTTGCTCCTCCGGGAAGTCCACGACTGTGCCCACACGCTCCAGCAGCTCGACCACCTGCCGCTCCAATCCGGGATCGACGTCCGCGGCCACGGCGTAGCACGTGACCCCCCGCCTGACCTCGACCGGGGTATTGGGCATCAGCCGGATCACCGGAACGCCCGGATAGGCCTGCCGCAGTGAGGCGATCCGAACTCCGCCCAGCACCGAGGCCACCGCCTTGGCCTGGCCCGCTATCTCGGCCGCCACGCGGTCGAGCTGACGGGGCTTGTGACACAGGATCACCAGATCCGCTCGCCGCGCCACCTCGAGGCTGGACACTGCCTTTCCCCCCAGCTCCTCGGCCAGCTGACTGGCTCGGCCGGACCCCGAGTCCGAGCACAGCACTGGATCGCCCCAGCCTCGCGCCAGAGCGCGCGCCATGTTGCCAGCGCCAATGAGGCCGACCTGCATCCGGCGAACGTTACTCGGGGCTCGGGCCAGCGGCCCGCCCGGCCCTAAGACTGGTTGAAGAAGCCCTTCTCGACGAGCCGGGCCCGCTCCTCGGCTGACACCTCGACGTTCTGAGGCGTGAGTAGGAACACCTTGTCGGCGATCTTCTGCATGCCGCCGTCCAGGGCGTAGGTCAAGCCGCTGGAGAAATCGATCAGGCGTTTGGCCAGGTCGGTGTCAGTCCCCTGGAGGTTGAGGATCACCGGAATCGCGTCCTTGAACTTGTCGCCCACGTCCTGAACGTCGTTGAAGCTACGGGGGGCTACGAAGTGAACCCGGGCGTCGCCGCCGCGTCCGTTGCCCCGGCCGGTTCCCACCGGGCGCAGCGGGGCGCCGCGGCGCTCGCTCTCGATGTCATCGCCGAAGATGTCGTCGATCTCATCGCGCCGGCGGCGGGACGAGCTGAGCCGGCGCACGTTGGGTCGCTGCGAGTAGGAGCCTTGGAGGTTCTCCTCGGGCTCCGCGTAGGGCTCGTGCTCCTCCTCGTAGGCCGCGTCCTCAGCCAGCCCGAAGTAGACGAGCGCCCGGTGCCAGGTGTCACGAAGAGCCATAGTTTTTGGGTTGTTCGCGCCGGTAGGCGGTTTCCCTGCCCTGGATTATGACGCGCTGTAGAGCTTCGTACCGAGCCGCACGATCGTCGCCCCCTCCTGTACCCCCACCAGGTAGTCCTGGCTGGTCCCCATCGAGAGCTCGCGCAAGCCGTTCCGGGCGGCCAGTTCCCTGAGAGCGGCGAAATAGGGGCGGCTGTCCTCGGCCCGCGCGGCCAGCGGCGGCATCGTCATCAGCCCGATGATCCGCACCGGACATCGCGCTATGAACCCGGGCAGCTCAGCGGGCACGATGCCGCTCTTTCCCGCCTCTCCGGCCACGTTGACCTCCACCAGCACCTCGGTGTCGGGTTCCGCGTGCCGCGCGAGTTGGGCCAGTGCCGAATCGCTGGCCACGGTCTGTAGATAGCGCGCGTACGGCAACAGCGAGCGGACCTTGCGGCTCTGAAGATGTCCGATGAAGTCCCACGTGAAGCGGCCGGGATAGGCCTCGGCCTTGGCCACCAGCTCCTGCGCCCGGTTCTCCCCCAGCAGGCTTACGCCCGCCTGGGCCAGGACCTCCAGCTCCTCACAGGCCACGTACTTGACCGCAGCCAGAATCTGCACCCTCGCGGGATCCCGGCCGGCTTGGTCGATCTCGTGGCGGATCCGTTCGAGGTTGCCCTGGACCACCTCCGGCCGGATGCCTCGGATCAGCTCAGCCAAATCACTCCCGCTTGCCGGCCGGTGACCCCCCGGTCACGCCGATGGGAGAAAAACAGCGACGGCGGGGCGCAGATGGTGCACAGCCCGATGTCGTGCACCGTTTCGACCCCCGCGCTGATGAGCTGCCGGCAGGCGATGGCTTTGAGGTCTAGCTTCGGCCCGCGCCGGGCCACAGACCCGAACGCGGCGAACTGCTGGTGCACCGTCTCGTCGACCTCGTAGCAACAGGGCCCCGCGCCGGGGCCGACAGCAGCCACGATCGTGTCCTGACCGGTGCGCTCGCGGAGGGTCCTGAGGCCTTCGCCGATCACCCCGGCCGCCAGTCCACGCCACCCGGCGTGCAGCATGGCTACGCCGCCAGCCGATCCCAGGGCGATGGGCAGGCAATCGGCGGTCAGCGCCACCGCGGCCAGTCCCGGCTCGCCGACCACCTGGCCATCGGCCTCGGGGAGCTCACCATCGTCGCGGTGCTCGGAGGATCGAGCCTCGACGCGGGTCCCATGAACCTGCCGCACGAACGTCAGCCGCCGCCCGACCTGCTCCTGCAGCCGAGCCCGGTTGCGTTCCACCGCGTCCGGCGCGTCAGCGGTCAGCCGGCCCAGGTTGAGCGACGCGTACGGCCCGGCGGAGAAGCCGCCCCGGCGTGTGGTGAACACGGCGCGGGACCCCGCGAGGTCCACCGCGAAGTGCTCCTGCCAGTCGTAGAAGGGCGCGGGCACCATCACCGGGTCAGAAGCTCGACTCGGGAGACCGGTGTGCGCTGCGCGTACTCGAAGTGGGCCCGCCCGCTCGACACCAGCGTGGCCGTGGGCTCCGTACCCCCGCTCCGCGCCCGGTCGTAGACCTCCAGATGCAGCGAGGCGATCTCGCTGTTGTAGCAGTAGGCCAGTTCCCCGTCGGGGTCGTGGTAAGTCACCCCGGCCAGCTGATGGGGCTGGGCCTCGACCCGGCCCACCAGCCGGTAACGGTGATCACGGGCCTCGAACCGCCACCCGCTGAGCTCGAACTCGCTGCGGTTGCGCAGGATCCGCGGCGGTGAGGTGGAGAGGAAGTCGTGGCCCCAGATCCGCGCCACCACCGGCGTGCTCGGCCCGACCTCCCGGCCGAGCCTCGACACGACCACCGACACGCCGTCGATGAAGGTGTCCGGCACCGGTTGGCCCTGGTGGTCCACGAAGTCGTTGCAGTGCACCCAGGCCCAGGCTCGGGCGTGCTTGCTCCCCCACAGGTGGGCCTGGCCGCCTCGTACCCCCGCGACCTCGATGCGCTCCTCGCCAATGGTCACGTGCCCGTCGATCGACACGTCCGCGTGCGGCAGGACCAGGACGGTCTGGGCCGCGCCCAGGCGCTGGAGCATCGGATGGACCGACTCGTAGGCCCGCGGGGCCGGGGTCCAGCTGAGCTCCCAGGCCACGTCCTCGAATCGGCCACTCATGCCGGCGTCGCTCAACACGGCCTCACCGATCCGCAGCTCGAACGGGTCGGGTTGGGCCGACAGCTGGTCGATCCCGAAGCTCGCTTTGCGCCCCACCGGAGTGCTCGCGCCAGGTCGGGGATCCATGGCCAGAAACCACAGCGAACAGGTGGCGGGATCGCCTCCGGGCTTCGGCGCGACCATCGTGTAGCGGATCCACAGGCCCACGCCGGTCGACGGCTCGGTCAGGGTCACGTAGTAGACCTCGTAGTGGCCCGGCTGTCCGGTCCAGCGCAGGGCGTTGGCGCTTGCTGGCATGGGGGCCCAGGCTATCCCGTCGCTGGGGAGGCCTCGAGCGCCGCCGCGAGCTCTTCCTCACGCCCGCTCACCCGGCCGTCGAGCTTGGCCGCCAGCGCCGCGCGCAGACCCTGGCCCACCGCCGGCCCCTGAGGGACCCCGGCGGCCAGCAGGTCGCCGCCGTCGATCTCGAGCCGAACGTTGCGCAGGCTCTCGAGCCACTGCCGCGCTGCGTCCGCGGGGCCCAGCGCGCCGGCCAGGGCCACCAGCTCCTCCGGCGCATCGGCCGCCGCCTGCGCAATCTCCGACGGCCGGCCAGCCCCAGCCAGCCGGGCCGCGACCTGGTCGGCCCGGGTTGCGGCGGCGATGATCACGTTCCGATCGCCCGCCTCGAACCCCATGTCATCGAGCAACCCGGCCAGCCCGGCCATACCCCGGGCCGCGACCGCCAGCGCCAGGCGGTCGGTCCGCGCGCCTTCCGGCAGCAGCCCCATCGCCCGGCGGGCCAGGTCTGGGTCCCGGAGCCCAAACGCGGGATGGATCGCCCGGTCGAGCCGCAGCTCGGCCGCCCGCTCGAGTGCGTCGACCGGATCTGGCTCGCGGACGAGCAGCCGGAGCTCGTTTCCCACGCGAGGGCGGGTGACCGTGTCGAGAGCACGTTCGGCCAGCGCGCCCTCGGCCAGGCGACGCGTCTCGGCCTCGATCTCGAAGTTCAGCCGGGACCGGTAGCGAACCAGGCGAAGCAAGCGGGTTGGGTCATCGCGGAAACTTCCGGGATGCAGCACCCTGAGCTGACGCTGGTCCAGGTCCTCCAACCCCCGGGCGACCGCGAACACCTGGCCCGGCTGCTCGCCGCCGAGGGCAATCGCGATCGCGTTGACGCTGAAATCGCGCCGCTCCAGATCCTCGGCCAGCGCCGCCGGCTCAACCTCGGGCAGCGCTCCGGGGCGCGCATAGGTCTCTCGGCGGGCCCTGGCCAGGTCATAGCTATGCCCGTCCGTGGCCACCGTCGAGGTGCCGAACCGATCGTGGACCGTGCGTTGGCCGCCCAGCTTCCGGGCCACCGGGTCGACCTCGCCCTCCACCACCAGGTCTAGGTCCAGCGGCTGGCCCCCCAGCAGCAGGTCACGCACCGCACCGCCCACCAGATAGACGCCCGGGGTCTCCCGCAGGCGCTCGACCAGCGGAACACCCGCGGGAAGTGCAGCGATCAGCCTCAGCAGCGTCACCGGCTCGGGGATCTCCATGGGCTCATCTTCGCTGTTGACGCCGCCCTTACGCGGCCCGGATAGCATCATTGCGATGTCCAGCCCCAGTTCGCGGCGTAGGCTGCGCTGGTGGCTC
>DATKRM010000302.1:0-3214 GCA_035532195.1 Solirubrobacteraceae bacterium | reverse complement strand
ATGCGGCGCTCCACGCGGGCGAGGTTTCTTACCACCTCGGCGCCACCGACGTGCAGGACACCTTGAAGCGTGTCCGCGCTGGGGCTGGTGGTTCCCGTGCTCACCGTGGGCAGCCTAGCCTTCCGTTCCGGCGCAACTCATTGTGGCCTCGCACGCGAGCTCCGAGATGGCTACTGGAGCTCTGCGAGGAACCCGACGAGGTTCTGGAACTTCTGCTTGGGAAGGTTCTTAAACGAAGGCATCGGCGCGGTGGGGTTGATCAGCGTGGAGGCGATCGCCGCGGCCGGGAGCTTTGAGCCGATGTGGGTGAGGTTGGGTCCCGGTCCGTTGTTGCCGTTGGATCCGAGCACGTGGCAGGCCAGGCAGCCCGACGTCCCGACCACGTCCGCGCCGGCCACGAACGTCGCCTTCTGCTGGGCGGTCAAGCCGGCCGGCGGCGTCATGTCTACCGTGTTGGGTGACCCGGTGTTGGCGCCGGTGTAGGTCAGGTATGCCATCGCCGCGATGGTGGCCACGCCGGCGGCCAGCGCGATCGGACGACGCTCGATTCGCCGCTCCGCGCCACGATCGTAGAACGGCAGCAGGAACAGGAGGATCATGCAGATGGTGGGCACACCGATCGCGGCCATCGGCGTGAACTTGGGCACGTTCCTCATAACCCGCAGAACCTCGAACAGGAAGTAGAAGTACCAGTCGGGCCGGGGGACGTAGGTGGTCGTGGTGGGGTTGGCCTTGGGCCCCAGCTCGGCGCCGAACAAGAGGGCCAGGAAGATGATCGTGGCCAGAACGATGCAGGCCATCAGCCCGTCCTTGCCCACCGCGTAGGGGAAGAACGGATGGCCCTCGCTCTTTAGGACCGAGTACTCGCGGAGATAGGCCTCCTTCTGCGCCTGATTCATCGCGACTTCTCTTTGCTCATACTTCCGCGCGCTCGGGCTCGAGCGCCGGGTCGTCTTTGAGCGGCCTCAGCCAGGGGGGGGCCGTCGTGCCCAGCTTGGCCACCAGGTAGAGGTGGGCGCCGATCAACGCCACGATGGCGCCGGGGATGAGCAGCATGTGGATGGCGTAGAACCGCGGCAGCGTGGTGGCCCCGAACTCAGGCCCGGCGCGTAGGAAGTCCGACAGGAACGGGCCGATGAGGGGGCCCGTACCGTTGATGTTCACGCCGACGATGGTGGCCCAGTAGGAGCGCTGGTCGAACGGCAGCAGGTAGCCGGTGAAGCCCATGACCAGGGTCAGGATCAGCAGCACCACACCGATCACCCAGGTCAGCTCACGGGGGTACTTGTAGGCGCCGTAGAAGAACACCCGCGCCATGTGCAGGAAGATCAGGATGATCATCACCGAAGCGCCCCACTTGTGCAAGGCGTGCACGAGCTGCCCGGCGAACACGTTGTCGTTGATGTCGCGCATCGACTCGTAGGCCCCGCCAGTCACGTCAGGCCGGTACCACATGGCCAGGAACACGCCGGTGACGGCCTGGTTCAGGAACGCGAACAGGGTCGCCGTGCCCAGGGTGTAGGCCCAGTTGGTGCCGCGCGGCACCTTGCGGAACAGGCTCCAGCGGACGACCGGCGAGAGCGAGGTCCGCTCGTCGATCCAATCCGCCGCGGTGATCGCGCCCTCGACCGGGGTGAGCTTGCCCCGGTCGTGGTTCTGGCCCGGCCGCTTGGGCTTGGGCCGAAGCGCCTTGGGCAACGGGGGTGCGGGCAGCCGGGGCATGGGTTACTTGAGCAGTGGCGGGGTCGACCACCGCGCGGGGTAGAGATACTGCCCGATGCCGTCCAGCGGCTCGGCCGGGTCACGAGGGGAGAACCGGCGCAGCTCGTTGTTGACCGAGTATCGAGGGCCGACCTCCACCAGGCCGGTGGATGGGTTCAGCCGGGTGTAGAAGCGGTCCAGCGGCCGCACCGGCGGGCCGCCGACGCGCTGGCCGAGCAGGTCGTAGACGCCGCCGTGGCAGGGGCAGATGAAGCGCTCGGCGGCGTCGACCCAGCGCACCGGGCAGCCGAGGTGCGCGCAGCGCGAAGTGATCGCGATGAACTGCGTGTGCAGGTCGGGCTTGTCGGTGTCGATCGCCGGGTTGCGCTTACGCACGTACACGGTCGCCTTGCCCGCCTCGCCGACCCCAGGGGTGAGCGTGATCACGGTGGGGATGTAGTTGTTGTCGGGGAACATGCCGGTCGGCCCGACGCTCTCCCAGGTGTGCGGCTCCTCTTTGAAGATCGGCCCGATCGCGAATCCCAGCGCCGGCAGCGCAAAGGAGGCGGCGGCAATCCCCCCGGCGGCCTGCGAGCCGACGGTCATGAAGCGCCGGCGCGTGACCGTCTCACCCTCGAAGGCGCCCGGGATGTTGCGATCCTGCGTGTAGCGCGAGGAGTGCTTGCCGTGCTTGGACACGGCGGGAACAATATCGACTGTGCAGAGCGCCGGTAGCCTCAGAACGCCGAGCGCTCAGCTGTGGGCCGGCTCGGAATCCGCCAGCGCCAGCATCGCCGCCAGCGCGTCGGGCGAGCCGGCCCGCGCCAGCGCCTTGGCGCGCTCGTGCGCGGCGCTCGGCCCCCAGCCGACGGCGCGGGCCCCGGCGCTCCAGACCGCGCCGGCAAGGCGCGGATTGCCGGCGCCGTGCGCGAGCGCGCTGAGCGCGATCACGTCCGCCAGCTCAGCCACCGCCTCGATGTCGCCAAGCGCCACCAGCCGCGCCAGCCCGAGCGCGTACAGGCGGTCGCCGGCCAGCAGGCCGAGGTCCTGCTCGGGGACGCGCACGACTCGCGGCGAGTGGTAGTGCAACAGGTAGCCCTCGTAGATCGTCTCGATCAGCAGCTCGTACTCGCCCGCCTGTCCGTCCACGCGCGGCCCGGCGAGCGCCTCCTGGGCGGGGCCGGACGGCCACTCGCCGGGGGCCTCCGCCACCAGCAGCCCCGCGATCAGGCCGCCCTCGGCTTGCAGCAAGCGACGCAGCCTGGCGAGCGTGTCGCTCATGCGATCTCGGCGAACGCGGCCGCGGCGGCGGCCACCGTCAGCTCGATCTGCTCCGGGCCATGCGCCAGCGAAGGGAACCACGCCTCGAACTGGGAAGCGGGCGGATAGACGCCGCGCGAGAGCAGCTCCCGACACCAGCGGGCATAGCTCGCCCCGTCACAGGCCAGCGCGCCGGCCATGTCGACGACGGGCGCCTGGCTGAAGAACACGGTCAGCAGCCCGGGAGCGCTGG
>DATKRM010000301.1:0-15406 GCA_035532195.1 Solirubrobacteraceae bacterium | reverse complement strand
TGCTCGATCCCGGGAGCTTTCAGCCAAGTGCCAGCGCCGCCGCGGCGACCCCGCGGGTGGCCCGTCCGCAGGCCAGCAACGAGCTGATGGTCTCAGGCCAGCGCTCGGCCACCCACCACCCGATCCTGGTCGGGGGGCCGCAGATCGGCTACTACTACCCCGGCCTGACCCAGGAGATGGACCTCAACGGTCCCGGCGTGCATCAGCACGGCGCCATGGCGGCGCCGTTCCCCGGCTACATCTTCATCGGCCGCAGCCAGGATCAGGGCTGGACCCTGACGTCGGCCGGACTCAACCAGATCGACACCTACGTGGAAACGCTGTGTCGCAATAGCCGCCACGTGTACCTGTACAAGGGGCGCTGCCGGCCCATGCAGTTCTTCGACGCCGGCAAGCTGACTGCCAATCATGTGACCAGCGAGGTCACGTTCTACCGCACGGTTCACGGACCGGTGATCGGCTACGCCCGGGTCCACGGCCGGCTGGTGGCGCTGGCCCGGAAGCGCTCGAGCTACGGCAAGGACGTGCTCGACCTGCTGTTCTACCACGACCTGGCCCACGGCCAGATCCACAACGTCCACCAGTTCTTCCGGGCCGCCGACCAGACGCCGCAGACCTTCAACTCGTTCTACCTGGATGACAAGGACATCGGCGTGTTCACCAGTGGGCTGGTTCCGATCCGTCCGGCCAACGTCAACCCTGACCTACCGATCGACGGTCGGGGCAGCGAGGAGTGGCGCGGGTTCGTGTCGTTCCGCAACCACCCGCAGGGCTTTGATCCCGCGAACGGCCAGATCGTCAACTGGAACAACCGCCCGCAGCTCGGCTACCAGGCGCCGTCGGACAACTGGATGCTGGGAGCGATCCAGCGGGTCACGCTGCTGCTCAACAACCTCGGCCACCGTGGCGGAGTTACGCCGGCCCAGATCGTGGGTGCGATGAACGCAGCCGCCACCCAGGACGTGCGCGAGATGACCTTCGAGCCGGTGCTGTCCAAGCTGCTGCATCGAGGTCGCGCCCCCAGCCGTCGCGCCGCCCGGATGCTGGCGCTGCTGGATTCCTGGCGCCGGGGCGGCGGCAGCCGGCTTGACCGCACGGGCAACGGCCAGATCACGGCGCCGGGGGCGGCGATCATGGACACGGCCTGGCCGCTGCTGGCGCGGGCCTGGGCATCATCGGTGCTCGGACCGAACCTGACCAACCAGCTGGCGAGCTTCGTGAACATCTACGACCAGCCGCCGGGCGGCCAGTACACCGGCTGGCACGTATGGATGTACAAGGACCTGCGCTCGATTCTCGGCCAGCGGGTGACCGGGCCATTCGCGGTGCGCTATTGCGGTGGAGGCAGCCTCAAACGGTGCCGCAACCTGCTGTGGAACGCGATCGACCGCGCCGGCAAGCAGCTGGCCGCCAAGCAGGGCCCCTTCCCGACCGGCTGGCACTCCAGCGCCACGGCCGAGCGGATCAAGTTCGTGCCTGGGCTGCTCACCTTCACCATGCGCTACACCAACCGGCCCACCGGCATCCAGCAGGTGCTGAGCTTCCGCGGCCACGTGCCCGGGGACGGCTGAGCGCCCTAGGAGTCCCGTCCGAACACGCGCTGGAGCGCCCGCTCGTCCAGCCGGTGCATGACCCACTCGTCGAGCTGCTGCGCGGTCGGCCGGGCGTAGAAGTCGAGCGCGGTCGTGTTCCAGTTGAGCGCCGCCCACTCGAGCCGGGCACAGCCCCGTTCAAGCGTGATCTCGGCCACCCGGGCCAGTAGCGCTCCGCCCACCCCGAAGCGTCGCTGGGCCGGCCGGACGTACAGGTCCTCCAGCCAGATCCCGGGCCGGCACTCCGAGGTGGAGAACGTGGGGTAGAACAGGGCAAAGCCCACCGCGTCGCCCTGGCATTCGGCGATCACCGCCTCGGCCTCCGGGTCAGGCCCGAACAGGGCGTGCCGGAGCCGGTCAGGGTTGCCGATCACCTCCTCGCGGGCCCGCTCGTACTCGGCCAGCTCGCAGATCAGGGAGAAGATCAGCTCGACATCGGCCGGCTCGGCCCAGCGAATCTTCACCAGCTCGGACACCGGATCCGCGAAGATAGCGGTCATGCCGCTGCTGCCCAACACCATCGCCCGCCCGGTCAGCCGCCTGGGCGCGGCGGCGCAGAACGCGCTGGAGGTGGCGCGGTTCGGCGGCCTGGCCACCGACGAAGAGCCCTCGCCCTACGTCGTGGCCGAGGAGGACCAGGTCTACAAGCTCCGCCACTACTACCCGGACACGGCCTCGGGACCTCCCGTGGTCCTGGTCCCGCCGATGATGCTGGCGGCCGAGGTCTACGACGTGAGCCCCAACAGCAGCGCGGTCACGATCTTGCGTGAGGGTGGGGCCGATCCCTGGGTGGTCGACTTCGGCGCACCCGAGCGTCAGCAGGGGGGGCTGGAGCGGACGCTGACCGACCACGTCCTGGCGGTGTCCGAAGCCGTGGATCAAGTCCGGCGGCACACCGGCCAAGACGTCCACCTGGGCGGCTACTCGCAGGGCGGGATGTTCTGCTACCAGACCGCGGCCTTCCGCCGGAGCGCCGGGATCCACACGCTGATCACGTTCGGCAGCCCGGTGGACACGCGGCTGGGCATGCCGTTCGGGTTGCCCGAGCAGCTGGTGGGCGAGCTGGCCGATCTGCTGGCCGAGGGGTTCGGGCGCTGGTCCCTCCCCGCGTGGGCCAGCCGGCTCGGTTTCCGCCTGCTCGACCCGGTGAAGTCGCTGCGCAACCAGATGGACTTCATCCTCCAGCTGCACGACCGCGAAGCCCTCCTGCGCCGCCAAGGGCAGCGGCGGTTCCTGGAGGCCGAGGGCTGGGTGGCCTGGCCGGGGCCGGCGATGGCCGATTTCCTGCGCCAGTTCATCGCCCACAACCGGATGCTCGAGGGCGGGTTCGTGATCGAGGACCGTCTGGTCACACTGGCCGACATCGCTTGCCCGATTCTCGCCGTGGTGGGAAGCGTGGATCAGATCGCCCCGGCGGCGGGCGTGCGGGCGATTCGCCTGGCCGCACCCCGGGCTGACATCTACGAGCTGTCCCTACACGCCGGGCACTTTGGGCTCGTGGTCGGATCCACCGCCAGCTCGGTGACCTGGCCCACGGTGGCTCAGTGGGCCCAGTGGAGTCAGAACGGACGCCAGCTGCCCGAAGGAGTGACCCCGGTTCCCGACGAGGACAAATCGGTCGAGCTGGCCTCGGAGGTGCGCGGCCGGGTGGGCTACGGCTTGGAACTGGCGGCCGGCGTGGGGGCCGGCATGACCCGGTCGCTGTCGAGCACGGCCTCCCGCGCGGCTCGCAGCGTGCGCGAGCTGGCCCGCGAGGCAGCCGGTCAGCTGCCGCGTCTGGCCCGGCTGGAGCAGATTCAGCCCGGGACCCGGATCTCGCTGGGTCTGCTGGTCCAGGAGCGCGGGGCCAGGACCCCCGACGAGGTGTTCTTCCTGTTCGAAGATCGCGCGTACACCGCATCCGACATCAACCGGCGGATCGACAACGTGGTGCGAGGGTTGATCGACATCGGCGTGCGCCAGGGGCAGCACGTGGGCGTGCTGATGGGCACCCGGCCCAGCGCGCTGGCCCTGACCTGCGCGATCAGCCGGCTGGGCGCGGTGGCGGTGATGATGCGCCCGGACGGCGACGTGGCTCGCGAGGCCCAGCTGGGGCAGGTCAACCAGATCATCGCCGACCCCGAGCGCGCCGGGCTGGCCGCCGGGGTGGAGGGTGGGCACGTGTTCGTCCTGGGAGGCGGCGGAGGCCCCCGGGAGCTCGACGAGCCGCTGGCTGTCGACATGGAGCAAATCGACCCCGACCGGGTCAGCCTGCCCCGCTGGTATCGAGCCAATGCGGGACGGGCCAGCGACCTGGCGTTCATCGTGTTCACCGGCGAGGGGGCGGGTACCCGGATGAGCCGGATCACCAACGGGCGCTGGGCCCTGTCGGCGTTCGGCACCGCGTCTTCGGCTGCTCTCGGGGACCAGGACACCGTGTACAGCGTCACGCCGCCTTATCACCCCTCGGCGCTGATGATGACTCTGGGCGGGGCGATCGCCGGCGGTGCCCGGCTGGCCATGGCCCGGCAGTTCGACGCGGCCACATTCTGGGAGGAGGCCAGACGGTATGGAGCCACGGTCGCCTCCTACACGTGGACCATGCTCCACGACCTGGTCGTGGCCCCGGCGCAGCCCGGGGAGCGCCACCATTCGATCCGCCTGTTCATCGGCTCGGGGATGCCCAAGAGCCTGTGGCGCCAGGTGGAGCAGCGCTTTGCCCCGGCGCGGGTGCTGGAGTTCTATGCCTCGACCGAGGCCGGCGCAATCGTGGTCAACGTCCGCGATGTCAAGGTGGGGGCGATGGGGCGGCCGTTGCCGGGCAGCGCGGAGGTGCGGATCGCCGAGTACGACATCGTGGCCGGGGGGTTGGTGCTGGGCCCCGACGGATTCGCGCGGGAATGCGCGGCGGATGAGGTGGGGATGCTGATGGCCCGGGTCCGGCCCACTGATCTGTTGGGCATGGTGCCGCTGCGCGGGGTGTTCGCGGCCCAGGACACCTGGGTGATCACCGGCGACCTGTTCCGCAAGGACGCCGACGGTGACTACTGGCGAGTCGACGGCGTCGGTGAGGTCATCCGGACCAAGCACGGCCCGGTGTTCAGCACTCCGATCCGCGATGCGCTGGGCGCCCTGGCCGCCGTCGACCTGGCCGTGGCCTATGGCGTGCGCGGGGGCGGCGAGCACGAGCTGGCGGTGGCCGCGGTGACCCTCCGCCAGGGACAGGAGCTCACGGCTCGTCAACTCACCCGGGGCATGAAGGTGCTCGAGTCCGGGCAGCGACCCGCCGTGGTGCGGGTGGTCGACCGGATCCCGCTGACCACCTGGTACCGGCCGATCACGGCGCCGCTACGGGCGGAGGGGGTAGTGGACGGCGCCACGGGCTGGTACCGCGACGCTTCGGGTGAGAACTACCGGCCGCTGAGCGCCGCCGCCCGCCGGCGGTTGGTTGGCCGGTCCAGCCTGGCGTAGAGACCGCTGCGCCGTCTCGTCAGGCCAGGCGTTCTGGACGTCTGTTTTTGATCGCGTGACCGCCGGCGGTGAATACGCCTCTCGACGCGTTTCGAAGGAGCCGCGGTTAGTGGAGCGACTGCCAGCTCAGCCCGAGCGCCGCACCGCCGGCGTCGTCGGTGAATACGTAGTCGATATCTTTTGCGGCCCCGCCGGTGGCGGGCATTGTGTAAACGTTCGGATTGCCCGATGCGTCGCCGTTGTCGAACGCGATGTATCTGCCGTTGGGAGAGAAGACCGCGAAGTTGCCCCCGCCTCCGCAAGCAGGCGGGTAGCACAGGCCGTCCGCCGGCAGCTCGTGGCTGTCGGCGCCGTCCGGGAGTGCTGTGTACACGCGGCCGGACTTGACTCCGACGTAGGCGATCTCGGTCCCGCTCGGTGCCCAATCCGGGGCCTTGCCGTTCGCGATGATCGGCTCCGCGTCGCGCCCGTTGGCCTCCATGATCCAGATTGTCGTCTTGTGCGCGAACAGGATGTGCTGGCCGTTGGGCGAGATCTGCGGATCGGCGGCGGTCGTCACATCCAGGAGCGCTTGGACGTCCCTACCGTGGAGATCGCTGGTCACGATCTGGTCGTTGCGGCCGTGCTGGCGGATGTAGATGAGCCGCCGGCCAGACGGAGAGAAGCTCGGATCGAATCCGACCCCGACCGGTACCGCGTGCCTTCCATCGGCGTCAGCGACGACCACGCGCGCCGAACCGCCGGTCTGGATATCCCACGCCAACTGCCGGCCGTTCGAAGAGGAGGAAACGTCAGCCCATTCCTTGCAGTAGCCGAAGGTGCTACACGAACGCAGGCCGTGGTGCGCCCCGCCGAACCCCGCGACCGTCAGGACGCCGTATTGCGGAGGCGTTGGCCCCTCGTTTGCGTTGACCATGTAGGACCAGGCGATCAAGCCGTTGCGGCCGGGAAACGTAGCGGCGGCTTGCGCGGGACCGAGCGCGAGCAAACCAAGAACAGCCGAGGTAGCCAGCAACCTCTGCCGCAACCCCCGACTGACGAACCCACGCCACCTCAACAATGACGAGACTAACACCGTCAAATCTCCACACCGCTTCACGTCGAAAACACCATCTCCCGTTCCATTGGGATGCTGCTGGTACGCGTTGTACTACCGACGCCCTAGCGGGTGGTCCTAGACGACTTGCAATCCTGGAGACGCTGAGAGTGCTGGCTCGAGCAGTGATCGGGTGGCCGTCCGGTCGACCTTACGCTTACGGTCGGCCCGCGCTGGATCCCGATTTACAAGCTGATCTGGCGCGACCACTACCGCGCCGGCAGTTAGAGCGCCGCCGATCCGCGTCCGGCGAACGGGTGCCGCTCCGCCAGGGAGTAGCGAGAGCCAGATAGGCGCGGCCCCGGCGAGGCGGAAGCCCGGTTCGCGTCAATCTGCATCAAAATCTCTACCGCCTAGGACGACGACCAGCAAACTCATCGCTGCCTTACCCCGCCCGCGCTGAGGCGGGGGCGGAGGAGGGGCTTGGTCCTGCCAGCGAGTGATCGACAACCGGGCGAGCCGGTCATCGGCCCTAGCTCCTACGCATCCTTCTGCGCTGCCGCTCAGGCGGCCTGCAGGGCCCGGATCCAGGTGGCGTAGCCAAACAGGTTGAACAGCAACCCGATGAATAGCGTGCGGTCCAACCCGCCGCGGCTGCGGACCTCCTCGATCAGCGCCAGCGTGTCGGTGGCCTCGGCCACCAGGTTCAGCTTGGCCGCCCCGGCTGCGTCGCCGGAGCTGACCTGGGCGACCGTGAGCGCGGCCACCAGAATGTCCCGGCCGCCGAACAGGCGGTTGAGATAGCGGGCGTCGAGGTCGACGTCCTCCTCCTGCATCCCCCCGGCGGCGGCGAGTTGCTTGGGAAACAGCAGAGCCGCGGTCCCGTAGGCCGCGCGGACGGCTGAGCCCTGCAGCAGGCGTTGCTTGGCGCTCAGGTTCATGGCTAGGCCGGGAGTGTCTCGCCCGAGTAGAGCTTGATCACCTTAACCGTGCCCGGGGGCGCGGCGTTGATGCAGAGCTCACAGAGTACGCACTCGTCGAGGTTCTCGTCCACGATCTCCAGCTGCCCGTCCGCCGCGGCGAAGATGTCCACCGGGCACACCTCGGCCAGCTTGGCCGCCAGCTCAGAATCCCTGGCCACCTCGGGCGAGACCTCGAGGTTGATGAACAACGCCTCGCTCATTGTGCTCCCGCTCCGGCGGCGGCGCCCATCTTTTCCTTGACGATGTTGGGGATCTCGGAGATCTCCTCGGCTACGGTGATGTCCGCCTCGGCCAGGCGGGCGATCTTCTCTGAGGCCGTGTCCTCCTTGCCTTCGACGATCGTGCCGGCGTGGCCGAAGCTCATGCCCGGCATCTCGTCCATGAACCGGCCGGCCATGAAGGCCACGATCGGCAGCCGGGAGCTGTTCTCGGTCACGTAGCGGGCCAGCTCGGCCTCCATGCGCCCGCCTGGCTCGGTGTAGATCACGATGGCCTGGGTCTGCGCGTCGGATTCGAACATGGGCATCAGCTCGGCGTAGGTGGAGCCGATGATCGCATCGCCGCCGATCGACACTGCGGTGGACTGGCCCAGGCCGGCGGCGGTCAGGGTTGAGGACATCTCGGTCGTCATGCCGCCGCTGCGGGAGATCACGCCCACTGGACCGGGGGCGTAGGACTTGGCGGCGTCCTTGGCCGGACCGCCGATCCCGCCCATCTTGATCACGTCGGGCACGATGATGCCCAGGCAGTTGGGGCCGATGATCCGGGCCTGCCGAGAGGACGCCAGCTCGACCATCTCGGCCACGTCCCGGCGGGGAATGCGCTCGGTCACGATCACCACGAGCTTGACCTCGTTCTCCAGCGCCTCGAACACGGCGTCCTTGGTGAACGCCGGGGGGACGGTGACGACCGAGCCGTCGATCGGCCCGCCGTGATGCTCCACCGCCTGGGCCACGGTGTCGAACACCGGCACGCCGTGAACGTCGCGTCCCTTGCGGCCGGGGGTTACCCCGCCCACGATCTTGGCGCCCTGGCCGTAGTCGAGGCACTCTCGGGTCAAATTGACCGCCTCGCGGCCGGTGATGCCCTGGACGATGAAGGTGGTGTTTTCGTCGATCAGGATGCTCATGCGACGGCCGGCGCTCCTTGGATCTTCTCCACGGCACGGCGCGCCGCCTCGTGCAGCGAGACGCTCCGGTCTGCGTACTCGACGCCGTACTTCTCGAGAATCTTGAAGCCCTCCTCCTCCCAGGCGCCGGGGATGCGGAAGATGGCGATCTTCTCCGCCGGGTCAAAGCCCAGCTCCACGCACGCCTTGATCACACCGCGGGCCACGATGTCCACCCGCGTGTTGGACACGATCGACATCATCACCGCGATCTTGTCCACGCCCGGCTTCTGCAGCACCAGCTTGGCCAGGCCGCAGGCCTTGCGTACCGAGGGGTTCCCGCCGATCTCGCAGTAGTTAGCCGGGTCACCGCCCTCGGCGCGCACAGCGTCGAACAGGGTGAGCGAGCCGCCGCCGGCTCCTATGACCAGGCCCAGGTTGCCGTCGAACTCGGTCACGTTGCCCGCCACTCCACGGTGGTCCATCGCGTCCACCTGCTCGCCCGCCAGCTCGAACGGCGTGGGCTCGCGGGCCTGGCGCGTCTCCTCATCGCCCACCCCGAGCTCCTGGAGCAGGTCCTTGTGGCGGGGGCGAGCCTCGTTCTCCATCTCCATGTGCGCGTCCAGGGCCACGAACGAGCCGTCCTCAAGCTCGCCCAGCGGGTTGATCTCGGCCAGGGTCATGTCGGAGCTCAGGAACAGCCGGGCCAGCTTGGCCAGGATCGGCGTGAGCCGGTTCAGCGCCGACCCGGTGATGCCCAGCGAGGCGATCAGCTGCTTGGCCTGCCAGTCCTGGAACGGGGTGAGCGTCGAGAAATGGGCCCGGGCCACGTGATCGGGGTGCTCCTCGGCCACCTGCTCGATGTCGATCCCGCCCATGTCCGAGAACAGCATCACCGGCCGCTTGCGGATCCCGTCCCACACCACGCCGGCGTAGTACTCGTGCTTGACCTCGGCCCGCGTGTCGACCAGCACGCCGCGGGGCAGGTGGCCGCCGATCTCCAGGTCGAGGATGTTGCGGGTGTGGCCCTCGGCTTCCTCGGGGGTGTCGGCGAACTGCACCCCTCCGGCCTTCATCCGCCCGCCGCTCAGGACCTGCGACTTGACCACCACCGGACCGTCGATGTCGGCGGCGATGTGGCGCGCGTCCTCAGGCGTCGTGGCGAACCCGTACTTGGTAACCGGGATCCCGGCCTGGGCCACGATGGTCCGGGACTCGTACTCAAAGAAGCGCATGGACGGCGCGGGAGGCTAGCGAAGGTAGGGCGGCGGCGCGCCCTCAGACGGCCGCCGGCTCGAACCCGTAGGCCACGGCCAGCTCCGGATCCTTGCGGGCCAGCATCTCGGCCAGCTCGACCATCACCTTGCACTGCTTCCAGGTGGCGTCGTCCTGCATCTTGCCGTCGATCATGTGCACGCCGCGCCCGTCGGGGATCGCCTCCAGGACCTTCTTGGCGAACTTGACCTCCTCGGGGTCCGGGCTGAACACCTTCTTGGCGATGTCGATCTGCACCGGGTGCAGCGACCAGGCGCCCACGCAGCCCAGCAGGAACGCGGCGCGAAACTGCGTCTCGCAGCCCAGCGTGTCCTTGATGTCCCCATAGGGGCCGTAGAACGGCAGGATGCCCGCCGAGGTGCAGGCGTCGACCATGCGGGCGATCGAGTAGTGCCAGGGATCCTGCTGCGCCGACGCGCGTGGAGCATCGGGGTTGTCGGGGTCCGGATCCTCTATCACCCGGTAGCCGGGATGGCCGCCACCCACCCGAGTGGTCTTCATCCGCCGTGACGCGGCCAGGTCGGCCGGACCGAAGCTCATGCCCTGCATACGCGGGCTGGCCGTGGCGATCTCCTCCACGTTGACCACGCCCAGGCCGGTCTCCAGGATGGCGTGGATCAGGATCGGCCGTTCGAGCCCGGCCTTGGCCTCGAGCTGCGCCAGCAGCCGATCGACGTAGTGGATGTCCCACGGCCCCTCGACCTTGGGAATCATCATCACGTCGAGCTTGTGCCCGATCTCGCTGACTACCGTGGTGATGTCGTCGAGCACCCAGGGGGACTCGAGGCTGTTGACCCGCGTCCAGAGTTGCGTCTCGCCCAGCTTCATGTCCTTGCCCACCCTGACCAGTCCGTCGCGCGCCGCCTCCTTGCGATCTACCGGCACTGCGTCCTCGAGGTTCCCCAGCAGGATGTCGACCGTGGGCGCGATGTCAGGCACCTTGGCCACCATCTTCTCGTTGGAGAAGTCCAGGAAATGGATCATCCGACTGGGCGGGAAGGGAATTTCCAGGAGCGGCGCCGGGGCGCCAATGGCCAGGGGCTTGCCAAAGTCACGGGGGTTTCGCATGGCGCGAACGCTAGCGTGGCGCGGGGGTTGGCGGCGCGGCGGGGGGGCGGACGCGCGGCCCGGCGGGCGCTCGGTGGCCGAGCGCGTCCCGCGCCCCTGCGCCTCGCAGCTAGATCAGCCCCAGCCCGCCGTCCACCGGCAGCACCACACCAGTGACGTACGACGCGGCGGGGGAGAGGAGGAACGTCACCGTCTCGGCCACCTCCCAGGCGGTGCCCTGACGTCCCAAGGGGACGGGGGTGCGCGCGCGGGAGGGGCGACCGGCTGAGGCCAGTCGCCCCAGCGGCGTGTCGATCAGCCCGGGCGCCACCAGGTTGGCCCGCACGCCCTGCCGGGCTCCCTCCCGCGCGGTGTGGCGGCACAGCCCGATCAGCCCGGCCTTCGAGGCGTCGTAGGCCGGCAGCCGGCTCCCGGGGCGCAGGCCGGCGGTGGATCCGATGAACACCATCGCGTCGCCCTGGCCCATGTGGGGCAGGGCCTCGCGGGCGCAGATGAAGTGGCTGCGCAAGTTGACTGCCAGGACGAGATCCCAGTCCTTGGCGCTGGTCTGGCCCAGGTCCCGGCCCCGGGCCGTCCCCACGTTGAGCACCAGCCCGTTCAGACCTGGCGCGGCCGCGTCGGCCACCATCGACCGGCACTCCTCCTCGTCGGCTACGTCGGCCGTGAGCACCTCGGCGCTGCCACCCTCGCGCTCGACCAACTCGGCGGTCTCGGCAGCCGCGGCCCGATCGCGGTCGGCGCAAACCACAGTCGCCCCCTGCCGAGCGGCCAGGATCGAGATGGCGCGCCCGTTGCCGACCGGAGCGTCGGGCTCCGCCGAGGGTTGCGTGCCGGCGCCGACCACCAGCACCCGTCGCCCCTCCAGCGGGCGCTCGGTCACGAATCCAGGCCGCTGACGCCAGGCTCCAGGGGGACGCCCAGCGAGTTCAAGGTGAAGGCCACCATGTGGTAGTGCCCCACCACCATCGGCACCTCGATCAGCTGTCGCTCGTCGTAGCGCCCGGCCAGGCTCTCCCACGTGGCATCGCTGATCCGCGCGCGCTCATGTAGTTCATCCGCGGCGCGCAGAAGAACGGCGTCGAAGTCATCCCACGCCGCGGCCTGCGGCCCGGAGCGAACCCGCTCGATCTCCTCGTCCGAGATCCCCACCGAACGGGCGATCAGCGCGTGCTGTCCCCATTCGTAGTCGGCCTGGCACAGCACGGCGGTGCGCAGGATCAACAACTCCCGCTCACGGGCCGGAAGCTTGCCGGCCAGAAGCTTGCCCCCGAAGGGCAGCCAGCGCCGGAACAGACCGGGGTTGCGGACCAGCGTGGCAAAGATGTTGGAGGCCGGGGCGCCGTCCACGCGGACGCCGGCCAGGAGCTCGCGCTGCTGCGCGTCCAGCTCGTCGTCCGGGAGGGGAGGAATCCGGGGCGAAGACGGGGTCACCGCGCAGCAACCTACCATTGTCAGAGGGACGCTTTCCGCCAACATGGCGGAAAATCGCCCTCGCTAGATCGGGTCGCGGGACCGCGGCCCCTGACCAGGAGATGTCATGACAGCAACCCAAATGGAGACGGAGCAGGCCGCCCGGGAGGCCTCAGGCGCGCACCCGTATGGCCGCTACCTCGAGGAGTTCGAGGTGGGGGCCGTGTACAAGCACTGGCCGGCCAAGACGGTCACCGAAGCCGATGACCACCTGTTCTGTCTGCTGACCATGAACCACCACCCGCTGCACATCAACGATGTCTACGCGGCCAAGTCTCAGCAGGGGCGCAACGTGGTGGTCGGTCCTCTCGTCTACTCCCTCGCGCTGGGTATGAGCGTCTCCGACGTGAGCGGCAAGGCGATCGCCAACCTGGCCACCGAGGAGCTGAGCCACCCGGCGCCGCTGTTCCACGGGGACACCTTGTTTGTCGAGTCGGAGGTCCTGGAAGTAAAGCCCTCGCGGTCCAAGCCCGATCGGGGCACGGTCAAGGTCCACACCCGGGCCTACAACCAGGACGGCGTGCTGGTGGCCGAGTTCAAGCGCGTAGTACTGGTCCCGCGCCGCGAGCCTGGGGCCGAGCCGGAGGCCTGAGGCGTCCGGCCACCGGCCACCGGCCTCCGGCGCGCCGCGCTAGCGCGTGCCCAGCGGGGTCTTCTTGAACGTCACGCTGCCCTTCCAGTCATACGACTGAGTGCAGGTGGCGCCGTTGCCCGATCCGCAATTCGAGTCGACGGTCAGCGACGGCTCGAGTAGGTTCCGGATCCCTCGTAGGTCACCTTGTAGCTCGAGATCTTGAACGGCACCCTGCGGGCCGCCGCCGCACTCGCCCCTATGGCCAGGCCCAGCGCCAGCGCGCAGAAGCCGATTGCGAACTTCCGTACGTAAAGCATCGCTCCCGTCCCCCTCATAGCGTGATCCGCGGGGTGTCGGTCTAACCCCTACCACCGGCGGCCTTCCCCCGATCTGGGGCTCGCCGGGCTCGAGTTCCGCGGCCGACATCCGTATGGGTTTGGAGTCACCGTCCGCCGGTCGCGGGTACCCTTTCCGGGGCCACCGACGACGAGGAGCTGCTTAAAGACATGGCCCATACCGCACCGAAGAACCAAGCCAGCACGAATCATGCGGGGCTCCGGGCGTGGGTTAACGAGGTGGCCGGGCTGACCGAGGCGGACGAGATCCACTGGTGCGACGGCTCGGCCGAGGAGTTCGACCAGCTGGCTCAGACGCTCCTCGACGCCGGGACGTTCCAGCGGCTGTCCGACGCCAAGCGGCCGGGCTCCTATCTGGCCCTCTCGGACCCGGCCGACGTGGCGCGGGTGGAGGATCGGACGTTCATCTGCTCCGCTGAGGAGTCAGACGCCGGCCCCACCAACAACTGGCGCGACCCGGACGAGATGCGCCAGACGGTTACCGACCTGTTCCAGGGGTCGATGCACGGCCGCACGATGTACGTGGTGCCGTTCTCGATGGGCCCGCTGGGCTCGCCGATCTCCTACATCGGGGTCCAGCTGACCGATTCGCCCTACGTGGTCGCCTCGATGCGGATCATGACCCGGATGGGCCAGGATGCCCTCGATGTGCTGGGCGACGAAGGTGAGTACGTCCCGTGCCTGCACTCGGTGGGTATGCCGCTCGATTCGGGGGTGGAGGACGTCGCCTGGCCGTGCAACGCGGACAACAAGTACATCGTGCACTTCCCGGAGACGCGGGAGATCTGGTCCTTCGGCTCGGGCTACGGCGGCAACGCGCTCCTGGGCAAGAAGTGCTTCGCCCTGCGCATCGCTTCGGCCATGGCCCATGACGAGGGCTGGCTGGCCGAGCACATGCTGATCCTCAAGCTGACCTCTCCCGAGGGTGAGTCCAAGTACATCGCCGGCGCCTTCCCCAGCGCGTGCGGCAAGACCAACCTGGCCATGTTGATCCCCACGCTGGAGGGCTGGAAGGTCGAAACGATCGGCGACGACATCGCCTGGATGAAGTTCGGCTCGGATGGCCGCCTGTACGCGGTGAACCCGGAGGCCGGCTTCTTCGGAGTCGCCCCCGGCACCGGCGAGCGGACCAACCCCAATGCGATCAAGATGCTCGAGCGCGACGCGGTGTTCACCAACACCGCCGTCACGGACGGCGGGGACATTTGGTGGGAGGGCATGACGCCCGAGGCGCCGGCTCACCTGACCGATTGGCGCGGCAATGACTGGACGCCGGATTCCGACACGCCCGCGGCCCATCCCAACGCTCGGTTCACCGTGGCGATCGACCAGTGCCCCTCGGTGGCCCCGGAGTGGGACGACCCGGCCGGAGTGCCGATCGACGCGATGCTGTTCGGCGGCCGGCGATCGACGGTGGTTCCGCTCGTATACGAGGCTCGTGACTGGGAGCACGGCGTGTTCGTGGGCTCGACGATGGGCTCGGAGAAGACCGCCGCCGCCACCGGAAACGTGGGTGAGCTGCGGTTCGACCCGATGGCCATGCTGCCGTTCTGCGGCTACAACATGGCCGACTACTTCGCCCACTGGCTTGACATAGGCCGGCGCCAGGGAGCCCAGCTGCCGCGGGTCTTCGGCGTCAACTGGTTCCGCAAGGACGAGGACGGCAAGTTCCTGTGGCCCGGCTTCGGCGACAACTCGCGGGTGCTGGCCTGGATCTTCCGTCGCTGTGAAGGCACGGCAAGTGCCGAGGACAGCCCGATCGGTCTGGTGCCATCCGTGGGCGACGGCGGTATTGACACCACCGGCCTCGACATCAGCGACGACGCAATGGCCCGGCTGCTGGAGGTCGATACCGACGGCTGGCAGGGACAGCTGCCGCAGATGCACGAGCACTACGCCCGCTTTGGCGACCGGCTGCCGGGCGAGCTGCGGTCGCAGCTCGAGCAGCTCGAGGACCGGCTGGGCGCGTAGTGGCTCGCTGGCTGAGCTAATTCTTCACCGGGCCACGTAGCCTGCCTGCGTGGCCCTCCCGTTCATCCCCTCGGACGCCGGGCTGCTCGTCCTGCAGGCCGGGGTGGTGGCTGCGCCGAAGCCGTTGCCCAGCTTGCCGTTGTTCCGCCGGCTGCGGGGTCCAGCTTGGGCGCTGGTCCCGATTGCCTCGATCGTCGTGGTCGTGTTCGCGATCCGCTTTCTGTCCGACACGGCCACCGGGCTGACCTACCTGGCGCTGGTCGCGGTTCCACCGCTGGCTGCCGCCGCCCTCGGCTGGATCAGCCACGGCGCCCGGCCGCCCGTGGCACTCGGCGCGGTGGTGCTGTTCGTCCTGGCCTGGGTGTTCCGCCGGTCACTGACCGGCGAGGCCGCCGCGGCGCTGCTCTCGGCGCTCAGCTGCGTGACGCTGGGTGCGCTGCTGGGCGCCGTGGCGCCCGGCGGCTGGCTGAAGCTGGGGATCATCGCCATGGCGGTCGCGGACACCTGGCTGGTGGTGGCCAAC
>DATKRM010000300.1:0-16482 GCA_035532195.1 Solirubrobacteraceae bacterium | reverse complement strand
GCTTTGACCAACGAGGTGCTGGCCGGTCAGGGGATCTGAGCCGCGTCCAGATACCGCTGGCGCTTCGCACCCGCGCGCGTCCAGATACCGCTGGCGCTCCGCAACCGCGGGTGGTACGTTCACGATGAACCGTTTAGACGTCCAGGGCCGTGGGGCGGACGTCGGGGACGGATATAACTCCATCGAGGGGGGCTTTGTGACTCATCGATCGCAGTGGGCTCGTGCAGTGGCCCTGTTGGCCGTGACGGTATTCGCCTGTGCCTGGATGACGAGCAGCGCCTCCGCCGCTGGGCCGCCATCGCCGCAGATCGTGAGCCCGAGGGCGAACCAGGTGGTAGGCAATGGTCGCCTGGACGTTGTCGTGCGATCGCGTGTGAGCCTCGGACGCCTTCAGATCTCCGTCAATGGGCGAAACGTCAAGCGTTATTTCCGGCGCTCGGGCGGTGCCTACCGGGCGACGCTGCGCCTGGGACGCGGACTGCAGCCCGGGGTGGATCAACTGGTGGTTACTGGAGCTGGCCACGCCCGGACCACGTTAATCGTCGCGCACCACGCCAATCTGCTTACGCTGGCTCCACTCCGGTTCGGAGGCGCAGACACGCCAGTCCGCGTCGTGGTGCGGCCCGCTCCGTTCAGCACGCTCCAGGTCTGGGTCAACGGACATCGCGACGAGGGCGCATTTCAACCCCGCGGCGGCGCGTACGTGGGCCGGCTCGGCGCCAACGACTGGCTGCGTCCGGGGCGCAACCGGCTCGTCGTGCTCACCTACCGGACGAGTCCATCCGGGCACTCCGCCGCATTTCAGGAGACGGCCAGAACGTTCCAGCTAAAGTCGGGTCAGCTGAGGGCGGGAGCCGGCCCCGATCGCTTCATCAACGCCGGCGACTTCGTGCAATTGGACGGCAGTGCCAGCGGGCGGCGCGGGCAGCTCAGCTACCGCTGGCAGGTGGTCGGCCGACCCCCGGGTGCCCAACCCAGTCTGACCGATGCGACGGGCCAGACGGCGGGATTTCAGGCCACGGCCCCTGGTCAATATCTGATCCGGACCCGGGTCCGGGCCCGAAATGGCGCCACCTCCTTCGACACGGTCACAGTCACGGTCAGGGCTGACGTGCCGCCGATCGGGACGCAGCTGGACACGGCGGCCGACGATCGCGGCACGATCAAGCTGGGCGGGAACCCGATCCCCAACACGACCGAGCCGTGCGACCCCAGTGGAGGGGGCTGCAACAACCGGGCCTCCTACGCGGTGTTCAATCGCCAGACGCTGGAGCTGGTGGCCTCAGGCAACGTCGCATCCCCTAACGGAATCACCGACCTGCTGAACCTGGCCATCAAGTACAACGCGGCACCGACCTATCTGATGGTGGTCAACCTGAGGCCAAGCGGCGCCGGCTCGATGACGGATGGACGGAAGCTGCTCGAGGCGCTCGGCGCGGCAAAGATGAGCGACTCCGACCTGACCAAGCTGTTCACGCGCACGCTGCCCATCTCGATCGTCGGAGTCCCGGGTTCGCCTGCGGGCTCAGCTTTCATCTCCAACAGCTTCCTCAACTGCAAATGCGACCCGGCTCGGCACCTGGTCAACATGTCTGGCTACCTGCGTCTGAACCCGCTGTCCGAGACCGGCAACTTCGAGTTCGTGTTCACCGACCAGCTGGAGTTCGACACCAATGCCAGCCCGACGGCCTCCCAGATCACGATGAAGGTGGGGGACAAGACCTACGCGCACGACGTGCCCACGGACGGGTCGTCCGGGTTCTTCCTGGTGCGGCTCAACAGCCAGACCCTGGCCCTGGAAAAGGACTTCTTCTACGTCACGAACAAGCCCGATGGATCCGAGAACCCGGCCGAAGCCAAGCGAATGGCCGACGACATCGCCTGGGCCTATTCACCCGACAACAACGATCACGGCGAGTTGCTGGTCCTGCTGCAGGGATTCGGCAAGCCGAAGGGCACGAGCGGCGGCTGGCTGCAGGCGGCGCAGGCCATTGGCACCCTGGGGGGCAGTGCCCAGGTGTTCGCGCAGCTCAACCGAGGCGGGGGCCTCGAGGCGGGCGCCGGGCGGTACGCGTTCGTCGCGCGCTCGGCGATGGACACCGCCGCGGCTGAGTCGAGCCAGGCGCTCACCGGGCGGGCCACCGATGGCCGGCTGCACGGGCTGATTGCGCGGGGCCGTGACGCTCAGTACGAGCCGCTGATGGCAGATCCGCTGGGCACGGTCAACTTCGATCTGGTGCGCATTGTCAACCGCCCGTCGCTACCGGACGGAGGCTTCCCCAAGTTCGAGGGCGGCCAGGCCAATGCCGCCAACTTCCTCGGTCGCGAGAAGGACATCGTCGGGGTCTGCGACGCAGCCCCGGCGCCCTGCGACATCCGTAAGGCCTACTACGAGAACTTCGCTGGGACCAACTGGGGGACCATCCTGACGCGCTTGGGGAACGACTCAACCAAAGCCAAGTGTGCGCAGGGCGGTGCCGGGTTCACCGCTGCGGACTGCAACGCGGTCCGGCAGGAGCTTGAGCTGGAGATCGGGCGGCGGAACATCGTCGAGGAGTACTTCGGCCCCAAGGGTCTTCAGGCTCCGTTCCTCGGCGGCGTGCAGGTAGGCGCGCTGGTTGACATCGGGAAGATCGCTGACCGGATCAGAACCGCCGTTCAGCCCCCTCCCGCGGACAACGCCGCCTCGCACGCGCTGAACATCGTCAGCTTCCTGGTCAAGATCGGGGGGCTGGCCGGCGTGGTGTTCCCGCCTGCAGCCGCGGCTTCGGCTGGGGTCGGCGCCGCGTTCGGTTTGGCCGCCTATCTGACCAAGCAGGACGGGAGCCCAGACCTCGTGGGACCGATGGTCACCACGGCAGCGGCGAACCTGGGCGGCGATCTGTACGACCGCTACCAGCGCGCCTCGGCCTACTTCACCACCGAGGCGAAGATCATCATGAGCGACTACAGCAAGATGAGTGACGTGGCGGCGGTGGCCACCAGCAGCCCGCGCTGGAAGCTCGATGATGTCGCCAAGAGCGTGGCGTCGATGCGCCTGGCCACCCAGCAGGTGATCTACGAGGCCTTGATTCCGGTCGCCTATCCGTTCCTCTACGACCTGGGGACGGGCGTGGCCCACGCCACAGACTGGATCTGCCGCAGCCCCGGGGTCCTATATGACAAGCGGCTGTTCCAGAACACCGGGCGCGGCGCCGAGCTTCCCTGGAGGATGACCTATGGGGGCGACTTCGGTAAGGACCACCTGCTCGTCGTCGGCGCGCGTCACACGGTGGGCTCGCTGCACAGCGCCTACATTCCCGCCCCGCCCGAGGACCTGACCGGGGACCTGTTCAGAGATCCCGCGGCACCCAAGCCAGGAGGGATCGGGCTCTACAAGCTCGCCTTCTACTCGCCGCAGTACTTCCGCGTGTTCGGGCAGGTCCTGCAACAGAGGCTGGGGAAGCCGGACCGACATGGGCATCGGCTTCCGTACGGCTACCAGACCTGCCAGAGCTTCCCCGACCCACCGGGAAACTCGGGGTAGCTCGCGGCCCCACGCCGGCGCACCCGGAAACGCGCGCGACGTTGGGTCCTGCGACCAAAACCTCCCAGACGCGCCCGCGCAGCGGTCTCTGGGAAGTATTGCCCGCACACCGCCCACCCCGCCCACACACCCCGACCCCCGCCCGCACAGCGGACCAAAAACGGCTATACCGGGCCGCGCGGGGCCCAATATGACCTACCTTTCACACCGTGGGAGGAAGACGTCTGCGGCTGGTCCTTGGCGCCATCGCCCTGATGGCCTTGCCGGCCGGCGCCTGGGCCGAAGGCATCCAGACCGCCCAGCCACCCAACGCAGCCTACTGCGACAACTTCGACCCCACGGTCTGCCTCCAGCCGTTTCCCAACAACTACTTCACCGCGCTGGATCGGAGCACCCCCACAGGCCGGCGGATCAACTTCAACATCCTGGCCATGCCGCGAAACGCGGTGGGCAAGCCGATCGATCCCACCGAGTGGAACCTGGCTGACGGGTTCTCGCCCGGCTCGCTGATCACGGTCCACATCCCCGGGCTGGACAACCAGCAGGCGCTGGACAGCACGGGCGGAGTTCCCCTGAACAACCTTCCGGCCTACCAGAACCCCGGCGCGCCGATGGTGGTCATCGACGCCACCGACCCGACCCATCCGCGCTGGCCGATCTGGACCGAGATGGACTCGCAGTCCTCGAACGACTCGGTGCGCAACCTGATCATCCGCCCGGCGCGGAACTTCACCGAGCGCCACCGCTACGTCGTCGCCCTGCGAGACCTCAAGGACGCCCAGGGACAGCCGATCCCGGCGCCGGCGGTGTTCGCGGCGTTCCGCGACCATCCGTGCTCGCAATGCGACCCCGGTCAGCCCTACCAGGGTGGCGAGACGGGCCGGGCCGCCCACATGGAGTCGATCTTCCGCACGCTGCGGGCCGCGGGCATCCCCCGCCGCGGCCTGTATCTGGCCTGGGACTTCACCGTGGCCAGCGAGCGCTCGCTGACCCAGCGCATGCTCCACATCCGCAACGACGCGTTTGGAGCGCTCGGGGAGTCGCCGCAGCAACTCGGGTCCGGGCCCGGAATCCCCGCCAGCTCCACGCCACCGCGATTCGTGGTGACGAGCGTCACCAACTTCACCCCAGCCCAGAACTCGCAGATCGCCCGACAGGTGCAGGGGCGCTTCTACGTGCCCTGCTACCTGAACACGCCGGGCTGCGCGTCAGGGGGCAGCTTCTTCTTCCCGCCCGGCTCTCAGGTCCCGGCCCAGCTGCCCGGCAACACCTACGAGGCCAAGTTCGTGTGCAACATCCCGTGGGCCGCGATGACCTCGCCGGCCCGTCCCGGGTTCTATGGCCACGGGCTGTTCGGCGACCGGTTCGAGATAAACCAAGGCCAGCTGGAGCGGATGGCCAACGAGCACGACTTCGTGTTCTGTGCCACCGAGGAGGCCGGGATGGCCTGCGCCACCGACACGCCGCCCACCGATCCCAACCAGCTGCTGGCCGAGGCCCAGAAGGGCGTACTCCCGGAGACCCCGAACTGCGACATCCCCAACGTGATCACCGCGCTCGCCGACCTGTCGCGGCTCAACACCATGATCGATCGCCTCCAGGAGGGCATCCTGGCCGAGCTCTACCTGGGCCGGATCGAGGGACATCCCCACGGCTTCGTCTCCGACCCGGCGTTCCAGACCGCGACGGGCCAGCCGGTGATCAACACCGCGAGCCAGGTGTATTACGACGGCAACAGCCAGGGCGGAATCATGGGCGGGGCGGTGGCCGCGGTGATGGTCGACGGGACCCGAGCGACCATCGGCGTGCCGGGCATGAACTACTCGACCCTGCTCCAGCGCTCGACCGACTTCGGCACCGGCTCGGCCAGCGAAGGCCCGCCCAACCAGATACCGGACCAGAACCTGAACGGTCTGCCGTCGTACGCCTGGCTGGTCTACCACGCCTACCCGGCCGAGGCCGACCGACAGGTGATGCTGGCCCTCATGCAGATGCTGTGGGACCGGGGCGAGGCCGACGGCTACGCCGAGCACGCGACCACCAATCCACTGCCCAACACGCCGGCCCACAAGGTGCTTATGCAGGTGGCATTCGGCGATCATCAGGTGACCGACTTCGCGGCGGCGGTGGAGGCGCGCACGATCGGCGCCTACATCCACTGGCCGGCGCTGGACCCCCAGCGCGACCCCACCGGCGGCTCGCAGTACTTCGGGCTGCTGCCGCAAATCCCGTCCTACCCGTGGAACGGCTCGGCCATCGTGGTCTGGGACGCTGGCCAGCCCAACGCCGACTGCTCGCTGGGCGTCGGCGCGCCGCCGTTCACCAACACCCCGCCGGTCGACGGGTGCCCATCGAGCCTTCCGCCCTCGCAGTGGGGGGCCAACGACCCCCACGAGTTCCCCCGTAACACGCCGGCCGCTCGCCAGCAGAAGTCGGACTTCGATGAACCCAACGGCGTGGTGAACGACACGTGTGGCGGCGCGCCCTGCCACACCTACAACTACTCAGGCATCCCGTAGGCCCCGCCTCAGGCTGACCAGCAGCGTCAAGCCACACAGGCCCGCCGCACACCCCGTCGGTACGGCATCGCCCGTGGCCTTGGCCACCGCTGGTCGGACAGGCCGCCGATGATCGGCTGATCACCGCCTCGACGCCGGCGGCCACTAGGAAGGCGCCTCCGATGGCCACGGCCGAGAACCCCAGGCCATGAGTTCCCGGGACAGCTCGGGCAGCAGCGGGGCGATCGCCGCGTAGAACAGCGTGTCGGCTAACACGACGGCCGCCACTAGGAGCACCAGCCGGCGCTCGACGGCTGGGGTAGCCCGACTCACGCTGGGTTCAGCGGATGCCCGTGTCGTATGTGATCGTGACCCGGGTGTAGTGGCTGGCCCGGACCGTCAGCGTGATCGGTTGCGGGGGCCGCGGAAACGGTGAGCCGTTTCGGGGCAGTGGAACGATCGTGTATCGCCCCGGCGCCAGCGGCACGCGGAAGCGTCCGTCTGCGTTCGAGTGCACCACCCGTCCCGAGCCAGAGCCGTCCGCCCGGCGGACGCGCAGCGGAGCGGCCAGCGGGCGAGGAGCACATTGCGGGTCGGGGGGCACCCGTTCCACCGGGCAGGTGGGACCGGCCACCACTCGTCCGGCGATCCCTGAGTGGATCGCCCGGCCGCTGGCCGAGCCGCAGGCCACCGCGCACCATAAGAGCATCACCCAGACGAGCGATTTCCGCACGACGCTAGGGTAAGGCCTAGTGCCAAGCCGTACCAGCGCCTGATCGATGTTGCTGCGCCAAGACGGCTCCGGGGTGCTGGCGATCGGGCAGCCCTCGCACGCCTGGCTGTCCGGGCAGCTGGCCCGGGCCTGTGGCAATGAGCGCTTCGGTCTGGTGGAGCCGCGGGAGGAGGTCTGCCTGGCGGCCGAGCAGCACGACGTCGGCTGGGACGCGCGTGACCTGGAGCCGCTGTACGACGCCGACACCGGCTATCCCCGCTCGTTCATGGCCATGCCGCTGGATGTCCACCTGCAGTTGTTCATCGACGGCCCGCGCCGGATGCTCTCCCAGAGCCGGTACGCCGCCCTGCTGGTCTCGCTGCACGGCGCCCGGCTCTACGCACGCCGTGAGCTCAAACGGATGTCGCCGTCGGACGCCGCCGCCGTCCAGGCCTTCCTCGAGGGTCAGAGGGCGTTCCAGACCGAGCTCGTGTCGGCCCTGCGGGCGGATCCCCGGACCGCGCCGATCGCGGGGGACGCACGGGTGGAGCGCAACAGCCTGCTGATCTGGACCTGGGACTACCTGTCGCTGGCCCTTTGCCTGGACTGGGCGCCGGCCACGGCCCAAGGCTGCCCCACTGCGTCTGGGGAGGCGGTCGGCCTCGACCTGACCGCGGGCGGGCGGCCGGGTCAGGTGCGCCTGGATCCCTGGCCCTTCTCGGGCCAGAGCCTCAGCCTGCGCTGCGAAGGCCGGCGGCTGAACGCGGACTCCGCCGACGAGGCGTCGCTGCGAGCGGCATTCGACCGGGCGCCCTGGGAGACGCTGGAACTAGACCTGGTGCCCGGCTGAGCTTCCGTAGCGCGTACAACCCGGCCAGCCCCATCCAGGGACGGTAGGGCTCGAAGAACTGCATCACCTCGGCCTCGGTGGCCCGCGCCCACGGGTCGCCCCCGCTGCGCAACCGCCCCACCAGCTTGAGGTACGCCAGGTCGCCGGCCGGTAGCTGGTCCACCCGGCCCTGTCCGGTGAGCCCCAGCATCTGCAGCGTCCAGCTGCCGACTCCCGGGATCCGGCGCAGCCGGCGCCAGCCCGGCTCGTGGTCTGAGTCCAGCAGGTCGACCCGACCGGCGGCCACCTCCCGCGCGGTCCGGATCAGGGTGATCGAGCGGGACTCGCTGAGCCCAAACGAGGCCAGCCGGGCCGGCGCCTGGGCCGCCAGCTGGGCCGGCCCGGGGGCGTCTCGCAGGTCGGAGAACCCGCAGCCTCGGCCCACGGCGCGCACCAACCGGCGCTGGATGGCAGCGGCGCGCTCGACTTCGATCAGCTGCTCGCAGATCGCCCAGGCCAGAGCTTCGAACGGATCAGGCTTTCCCGGGGGTCGCAGCCCGGGGTCGGAGCGGACCGCCACCCCGATCAGCGGGTCGAACCGGAAGCGCTCGTAGAACGGGCCGAGGTCTAGATCCACCCCCAGGGCCACCCGCATGCGCTCGATTCCCCACTCGCCAGCCGCCCGGCTGCCCGCCTGGGCGCCGAACAGCACGCGGTCGCCGGCGGTCTGGGCCACCCGTACCAGCACCGGCTCCGGGCCGGCGTGCAGCAGCCGGTGCACCACCCCTCCGCGCACTCGGCTCAGGCCGTCCATCCCGCTGCGCAGCGTCAGCTTGAACACCCACCGGGGCCTGACCTCGACTCGCAGCTCGATCACAGCACGAGATACTGTCAGCGCATGCGGACTTCCGCCGACATCTTCGCCAAGGCCCGGGACCACGACCGGCTCGAGCTGCTGCAGGCCGCGCGTGAGCTGGACATAGTGCCGTACTTCCGGGTATTGGAGGGACCGACGCTTCCGGTGGTGGAGATGGAGGGAGCCTCGCGGATCATGCTCGGGTCCAACAACTACCTGGGACTGACCGGCGACGAGCGGGTCAAGCAGGGCGCGCTGGATGCCCTCGATCAGTACGGGACCGGGCTGACTGGCTCACGGTTCCTCAACGGGACCACCCGGCTCCACCTGGAGCTCGAGCAGGAGCTCGCTGACTGGCTGGGCGCCGAGGCCGTGCTCGTGTTCACCACCGGCCATCAAGCCAACGTGGGCGCGCTGGGGACCCTGCTCGGTCCCGGCGACACGGCGGTCGTGGACTCCACCGATCACGCCTCCATCCTCGACGGCTGCCTCCTGTCGCGAGCCAAGATCAGGGCCTTCCGGCACAACCGACTGGACCTGCTCGAGAAGCGCCTGGAGTCGGCCGCCGAAGACGGCGGCGGCGTCCTGGTGGTGGTCGACGGGGTGTTCTCGATGGAGGGCGACGTGGCGCCGCTGCCGGAGATTGTGGAGTTGGCCTCTCAGCACGGCGCCCGAGTGATGGTCGACGAGGCGCACGCGCTGGGGGTGCTCGGCGCCCGGGGAGCCGGAACGTGTGAGCTGTTCGGCGTGGAGGATCGCGTGGACCTGCGCATGGCCACGTTCTCAAAGTCGTTGGCCTCCTGCGGGGGCCTGATCGCCGGCCCGGCGGACGTGATCGAGTTTCTGCGCTTCCAGGCCCGGTCATTCATGTTCACCGCCTCGGCGGTGCCGGCAGCGGTGGGCGCCGCGCTGGCCGCAGTCCGGATTTGTCGCTCCGAGGAGGGCGGCCAGCTGTTCGCGCGCGTGCTGGACAACGCGGCCTACCTGCACCGCGGCCTCAGCCAGCTGGGGCTGCGGGTGGTCGAGCCCACGCGACTGGCCGACGGCACCGAGGTGGTCACCCCGGTGGTACCCGTGGTGGTGGGCGATGACTGGCAGGCCGGACTGCTGTGGAAGGCTCTGTACGACGCCGGGGTGTACGTGAATGTCGCGCTGCACCCGGCGGTCCCGCCGGCTGGAGCGCTCCTACGCACAAGCGTGATGGCCACCCACGACCGTCCGACCCTCGACCGCGCGCTGGAGGTTTTCGCCTCCGTCGTACGATCGTTCGAGGCCGAGCACGGGCCGCTGCCCCGCTGACGCCGAGCGCCGCAACTGGCGCTCGCTTGTCCGATCACGCACAAATGCTCGGCGGCAAAAAAAACCCGCTCTGAGCGGGCGCCCGGGCACTTGTAAAGTTGCTGTAGCCAGGGCCATCGATTACGTTGTGGTTAGTCGGACGGTCGGCCGGAGCGGCACTACTCTCGGGGTGAGAGGGGCGTGTGGCAGGGCGGCTAATGGCCCGGCCCACTCGTAGTTCACATATCGAGACCCGATGGCGACTGGCCGGGGACGGCTGAGTCTCCGGGGGTGAGTCCAACGCGTGCGCTTCCAGAGGGAAGCGGGGAGAGAGACGCCCATGACGGATGCAGTCAGCGTGAATCGTGAGCCACAGCGACTCAGGGCACTGGAGCGAGCCAACGAAATCAGGCTCGCGCGCGCGGAACTGAAGCGCAGGTTAGCCCGGGGCTCGGTCTCCGCAGCGGAGATCATTCTCGAGCCCCCGCACGAGGCGAGCAGCTGGGCCATCGGCGAGCTGCTGATCAGCCAGCGGCGCTGGGGGACCACTCGGTGCCGGAAGTTTCTGATCCGCAACCAGATCTCAGAGACCAAGCCGCTGATCTCGCTGACCGATCGTCAGCGACGTTTGCTGGCTCGCCAGCTTGGCGGCTGCGAGTCCAGCGAAGCGGCTTACACCGAGCCAGAGCGGACGTTCGAACTGGCGCTGGTTTAGACGAGTCTGACGGGGCGCTCGCTTCCGCGGGCGCCGCGCAGGCTCACCTAGTACTTGATCCCGATCGGCAGGGGCTCGGCCCCGGCGAAGAGCAAGAACCAGAGGACGAACGCCACCAGCGACACGCTGGCGCTGATCACCAGCACGACCTCCAGGATGAAGTGACCGGGGTCGGCGCGGCCGCGGGCCACTGCGTTCGAGCGGTAGACGTCAGACAGCTTGGACAACACCACGGCGAGCAGGATGATGGTCAGCACGGCGCCGATGAACGTGGCCCCCAGCGCGCCCCCCAACGACCCCGTGCCGCCCTCGATCTGCGATCCGACCCACAGCCAAAGCAACGGCGTGCCGATCCACAGCACGAGGCTGCCGATCGTCATGATCATGATCACCAGGACAGCGCCGACACCCGTCCTCAACAGCTCGCGCATCTGGAGGCTTAGTCTACGGTCCGGGCCGCGCCCCGCGAGCGCGGCCCCTGGCTAACGGACAGCCAGACGAGAGCTTGACCTGCCACCACCCCATCAGCATGCCAATGAGGCCGAGGCGGGGCCGGACCTGCCACGCGCCGCACCCGGGCTCGCCCATGTCCTGGCGGGACACCGTCTCGAAGCGGTGCTTGGCCGGCTCGAGCAGCATGCGTTCCAGGCGCAGCCGGTGGGCCGCCTGCACCTCGGCGCGCTGGGCGATCGTGACCCGGGCGGCGTGGAGGCGCTCGGCCAGCTCGTCCCGGACCCGTTCCAGCTCTCCCAGATCGAGCAGCCGGGGGTCGCGACGTGCGGCACCCTCAGGATGCGGAAGCCCGCCCATCGGAAACGCGGTCAGGAAGGCGTTAGAAAGCTCACGCTCCAGCCGACCGATCTGCCGGCGAATCGAGCGCCGCGCCGCCAGCTCGTCGCCCTCGACAAACCGCCGCCCCGTGATCGGTGAGGAAGCCGGCGCTGCGTGGATCTGGTGTTCCAGAAGCTCCGTCATGTTTTCCTCGTCAATCGAGAAAGCTTACCATCGCTTTACCGTCGGCACGACACCTCTACTCGGTAAGCAGCGTCTCGCCGCACAGCCACAGCGCCTCCTCCAGGTGGATCTCGGGCACGCCCTCCACCCCCACCGCGAACGCGGCCACGCGGTTCGTCTGACCGCTCACCCCGTGCCCCGGCGCCACCGGCCCGAACAGCAGGGCATGGACCCGCGTCCCGTCGGCCACCGCCAGCCGCCCGGCCGGCAGCCGCTGCTCGCCTGACCCGAAGCTCTCCCCCTCGATCGTGGTGCGAATGCCGAGCCCGTTGGGGTCGATCCGGTCCGCATCCAGGGCCCACACTGGAACCCCCGTCTCGACGACTCCGATCAGCAGCGCATCGGTTATCAGGTCCTGGGAGCGGAACCCACCGTGCAACAGGCGGGCCACTGCCGCTTCCTCGGACGGGATCCGCGCCAGGTCCGGGTCGAGACCGATCTGGCGAAAGAAGGCTCGATAGGCGTGCGGGATGGGCTTAGTGCGCATGGCCACCACATTGCCTCCGTGAAACCGGTTGGACAGCACCCGGAGTCGCTCCTTGACCCCGCGCGGGCTGGCTCGCTGACCGGCCTGGACAGTGATCCAGCTCAGCCGCAAGGCCGGAAATTCCTCGCTTAGGGCGGGCTCGACGAAGCCCGCCGCCGCCCGGAGGTCGAGCTCCTCCATCATCCGACCGGCCGGCGCACGAGCGCCTCGATCTGCCCGGCCAGCGCCGAGCTGTTGGTCCAGCGGTCACCGATCAGCCGCCGCTGCACCAGCCCCCCTCGGTAGGCCAACTCGACGATCGGACACACCTCCACGCCATACACCTGGCCCACGGCTCCGTCGGCATCGTAGGCCACGGGGATCGTCCAGCCGCGAGCACGCACCGCGGCCCGGGCCTGCTGGTGGTTGGCTCGGACGGCCACGGCGGCGAACTGGACCCGGCTCGCCGGGAACCGGCTCCTCAGCGCCTGGAGCGCATCCACCTGCCGCTCGCATCCCGACGAGCGGGTGACGAAGAACACCAGCACCAGCGGTGAACGGCGTGAGATGAGGCAGATGTTGAGCGCTCGCGGGTCGTGGTCGGCGGCCGTGCAGGGCGGATGCAGGTTGGCGTCGCCGTTGAGCGTGGAAGTGGCGAGCGGCGCGGCAAAGAAATGGAGCCGGTCGCCGCCCGGGATGCCCGCGGTCCCCGCCCGGTGAGTGGTCAGAAACGCGATCGAGACCACGATCACCACCGCCAGGCCGAAGAAGCCGATCATCCGCTGGTAGCGACGCGTGTCGACTACCGGGGGCGAGGGCGGGGGGCGCCCCTTGCGCTGGGCTTCCCTGGCCGCGCGATCGGGGTCGAGCCGGTGCCGGGGCGGTGGGTCAGCCTCGCTCACGCCACCCGCGCCCGGCGCCGAAGCCTGGGACGCGCCGCGCCCGCGCGGGCCAGCGCCTCACGCGTGCTGTCGAACAGGTTCCCGCGTTCGGACAGCGCCAAGGCGGCCGGCAGCACGAGCAGCACCCCGGCCAGCGACACCGACAGGTCGATCAAGGTGACGAAACCGAAGTCCCGCAGCATGGTGATGTCGGAGACCACCAGCACGCCGAAGCCGGCAATCGCGGTGATTCCGGAGGCCAGCACCGCGACGCCGGTGGATGAATAGGTGCGGGCCAGAGCATTGATCTGGTCGGCTCCGGCCGCTCGCTCCTGGCGGAATCGCTCAGATAGCAACACGCTGAACTCGGTGGAGATGGCGATCACCAGCGTGCCCAAGGCCGCCGACATCGGATTGAGTGGGATACCGATCGCCCACAGGATCAGGGCCGACCAGCCCGTGGCCAGCGCGATTGGGATCAGCGGCACCAGCGCCCGGCGGGGCTGGCGGAACACGGCCAGCAGAACCACGCCCACAGCCGCCAGCCCGGCCAGCAGGGTGAGCAGGCGCCGCGCGGAGGAGGACAGGTCGCCGTTGGCTTGGGCTGCCAGCACGGGCAGTCCGGACAGGCTGGCCGTGATCCCTGGAGGCGGATGCAGCTGGGCGCGCATGTAGTTGATCACCTGCTGCTGGCGGGCCAGGGGCATGAGCCGGATGCCGAAGGCCAGCGAGGCCTCCTGGCGGTCGGGCGTGATCACCGCTTGGGAGAAGTACGGCGGCACAGCGCTCAGTAGCCCCTGGATAGAGGAGTCGGACAGTCCGGCGCAACCGCCCTGGACGGTCTGGGCTCCGGAGCAGAACAGATCCGGCAGCGACAGAGCCGGGCACAGGGTGGCCGCCTGACACCCCTTCGTCTCCAGATAGCCGTAGTGGGTGAGCAGGGTGTTCTGGTAGTTGACCATCCAGCCGATGGCCTTGGGCGTGGCCACGTTGGCGGCCCGCACGGTCACGTCGATCTCACCGGAGACACCGGTCACGTTCTCCAGCGTGTGGAGGTCGTGCAGCGCCGGCATGCTGGACGGCACCAGCTTGGTCACATCCGACTGGACCGTGGTCTGGGTGTCAGCCACCCACCCCAGGACGGCGAGCACGGCGCCCACTGCCAACACGCGGCCGGGTTGCCGAGCCGCGGCGAGAACCGCTCGGCGCCCGGCGGCCGCGGCCCGGATACCGGTCCGGCGCAGCCCTGAGGCCGCCCCGCTGAGCGGGGCCAGAAGCCTCCGGTCGACCGCCGCCATCCAGGCCCCGAGATCACGCAGGATCTCCACCGCCCCGCGCAGCGAGGCGCCGAGCAGCTGGATGACTTGCGCGCCGCGCAATCCGGCGAGGCCGGATGCCGAGCGCGCGGCATTAGCGCGAGCGTCGTCTCGGCCCTCCAGCGCCATGGCCGCCGAGCCGGCGGTCAGGGCGCAGACCAGCGCCACAGCGATGCCCACGATCAGCAGCAGGCCAAAGCCGCGCACCATCGGTGCCGGCGACAGCTGCAAGACCAGGAAGCCGGTGGCCGTGGCCAGGGCGGCGGTGGCGATGGTCGGCGCGGCCAGGGCGGCGGCGCGGGCGATGGCCAGGTAGCCGCTGGCTGGGCCGCCCGCCGCGTCGGCCTGGCGAGCTTCCTGCACGCGTGACTGGAACTGGATCGCGTAGTCCACCGCCAAGCCGATCAGCACCGGCAGCACGGCCAGGGAGGCCAGGGTCAGGCTGGCCCCGACCACGGCCAGCGCCCCGAACGTGATGCCGGCGGCGGCCAGCGCGACCAGCAGCGGCAGCAGCCGGAGCCGGCGGCGGAACACCAGCAGCAGCGTGGCTCCCATCACGAGTAGCGCCACCACGAGCAGCAACGCGATCGAGCTGGTGATCTTGTCCGACAGATCGCTGACTATCACCGGCACGCCACTGACCGTGTACGTGCCGGCGAACTTGAGGCGGAAGTTCGGCATCTGGACCGCCTGGCGGATCAGCGAGATCGCCCGGGTCTGGGCGGCGGTGCTCAGCCCCGGCTTCAGCCGGGCCTGGATCAGAGCCGAGTTGGCGGTCGGAAACAGGTAGGAGAACCGGGCCTTGGGCTGGTTCATCCCGCGGCTCTGGTCGAACACGATCTGGGGGATGAACTGCGGGTCGTCGATCCGCGGCGTCCCGGCGATGCCCGAGTTCAAGTACGCCCGCTCCAGGTTCTGCGTCTGCTGTTGCTGCTCGATCTGGGCCGCGGCGTTGCAGGCCTGGACGGCCTGCTGGCGGGGCAGGTGCCGGGCCAGCGCCAGCTGGTAGGCCGCCTGGCAGTAGCGCTGGACCGCCTGGTTGGCGGAGGAGATCATCGTCCGCACCTGCGTGTTGACCGCGGACACGGCCCGGTTGAGGAACGTCCCGGGTCCGTAGACCACCTGCACCGGCTTGTCTTTGGCCAGCTGGCCGCAGGGGCTGTTCAAGCCTCCGTAGGGCGTGGCGCTGGCCGGGGCGGGCGTGAACGAGCCCAGCGTCTGGTCGGGCACCAGGGTCTCGCCGGCCAGGCACGCCTCGAGCTGGCTGACGGTAGCCAGGTCCTTGGTCTCCACGAGATCAGGCAGCGGCTCCTTGATCAGCACGACCACGGCGTCGCCGCCGAAATGCTGATGGTCGTCGGCGGTGGCCTGATAGCTCGGAGACGAGCGGCTGACGAACGTGTCGCTGCCGGCGTTGGGTTCCAGGCCAGTGGCCAGCCCAGCCCCGATCACGGCCAGCGCGCCCACGATTCCGAGCGTGAGGAACGGGCGCCTCGCGGCACCAAGGATGAGCTGGTACAGCCGCTGGGTCATACGCCGCTCAGGCTAACGCTGTAGGAGGCTACGAGCGCCGGATGAGATGGTCGAGGGCGGATGACATCTTCCGGCGGGCATGTCTGGGGAACGGAACGCCTGAGACGGATGAATTTGTCGGTGGGTCGACCGCCCCCTTAATCCATCGTCAGCGGACCCTCAGACTCAGCAGACAGGAACTGGCGGATGAACGGGTTGTCGGAGTTGAGCATGTCCTCCGAGGGGCCCGCCTCCACGATCCGGCCCTTCCACAGCACGTTGATGTAGTCGGCGACGCGGCGCGCGGTGAGGATGTCGTGGGTGATGACGCAGAAGGTCGGCAGATGCGGCTTCTGCTTCTGCTTGGCGGTCTCCATCATGTCGCGATGGATCTCCAAGATCAGCTCGCCGAGGAGCGCGGTGCGCACCGGATCAAGACCGGAATCGGGCTCGTCGAACAGGAGGATGTCCGGCTCCAGCACCAGCGCGCGGGCGAACCCGGCCCGCTTGCGCATCCCGCCGGAGAGCTCGTTGGGCATCTTCGTCCTGGCATCGCTCAGGCCGACCTCGCCCAGGCGGTGCATCACGATCTCCTCGATTTCCTCCTCACTCTTCTCGGTGTGCTGGCGCAGCGGGAACGCGACGTTGTCGTACAGGCTCATCGAGCCGAACAGCGCCCCGTCCTGGAACAGCAGCCCGAACTTCTTGCGCATCTCGAACAGGTCGTCGTCGGGCATGGCGGGCACCGACTCGCCGTGCACGAGGATGTCCCCCTGATCGGGATACAGCAGGCCGACCATGTGCTTGATGCACACCGACTTCCCGGTGCCGGATGGTCCGATTATCATCGACACCATCCCCTCGGGCAGTCCCATGTTC
>DATKRM010000299.1:0-8944 GCA_035532195.1 Solirubrobacteraceae bacterium | reverse complement strand
GTGAACTCGTCGGGGTTGCCCACGTTGACCGGCGCGTGGTGGCCGGATTGCGCCAGTGCGATCATCCCCCGGATCAGGTCGTCGACGTAGCAGAACGAGCGGGTCTGCGAGCCGTCGCCGAACACGGTGATCGGCCGCCCCTGGAGCGCCTGGCGCAGGAACGTGGGAATCGCGCGGCCATCGTGGGGCCTCATTTTTGGTCCATAAGTGTTGAAAATCCGGACGATCGCCGTGTCCACGCCCTGCTGGCGGTGGTAGGCCATGGTCAGCGCCTCGGCGTAGCGCTTGGCCTCGTCGTACACGCCGCGTGGCCCGATCGGGTTGACGTGGCCCCAGTAGGTCTCCTTCTGGGGGTGCTCCTGCGGGTCGCCGTACACCTCACTGGTCGAGGCGATCAGGAAGCGGGCGCGGTGCCGCTTGGCCACGCCCAGCGTGTGGTGGGTTCCGTAGGAGCCGACCTTCAGCGTGTGCAGAGGTAGACGCAGGTAGTCGATCGGTGAGGCCGGAGAGGCCAGGTGATAGACGAAGTCGACCTGCTCGTCTACGAAGTAGGGCTCGATGATGTCGAGGTTCAGGTGCACGAACTCCGGCGAGCGGATGTGCTCGATGTTGGCCAGCGTTCCCGTCTCCAAGTTGTCCACGCAGATGACCCGATGGCCCCGGCGCAGAAGCTCGTCGCACAGATGCGATCCCAGGAAGCCGGCTCCTCCGGTAACAAGGCTGGTTGGCATGGGCCGCAGGCTACAAGGACCGAGCCCCACGTCGCAGGACGTGCTCGTCGTCGCGGCGAATGGTGAGCTTCTCCGAGTCGAAGTGCTCGAGCAGAGCCTGCGCGAATTTTCGCGAAGTATTCAGCTCATCGCGGAGCTGGGCCAGGGTGACGGTGCCGCCGTTGCGCTCGCCCAGAGCGATGATCCGAGCGCGGATTTCCGCCAGCACGTCGGGGTGGTAATGCAGGCTCTTTGAAACGCGTACGGCTCGGCCGGCTTCACGGAGTGCGGCCAGGTCGTCGGGGTTCAGTTCGGCTTCAGAAGGAGGCTCGAGGCCAGCCGCGCGCAGCTGCCGCTCGAGCGCGCGGGCGCCGGCCGACAATTCCGCAGAGACCGGAGCCGGCCGACGAGCGGGCGCGCGACGCCCGCGCGCGCCGCGTCCCGCCGCACGCTCGTCGTCCGGCTCCCGCTCCCCACGAGCCAACCGCTCCAGTCGTACCAAAAGTGCCCGCGAGGGCCCGTGCTTACGCGGGTGAGGATCGAGTACGACGCCCCCCCCGAGCGTGTCGGGCGGCGCGATCTGCCTGATCACCAGCCGATCGCCGGAGGCGGGCACGAGCGCGTGCTCGAGCCGGAGCTGCCAGAACGGCCCTCCGAGGTGAGCCGTGCGGGCGGGGGTCTCGCGAGTCCCGTGATGCACCTGGACGCGGGGGCTGGACTGGTGGTCCAGCTTGGCGTCGATCAGATAGGTGGGAGCCAGGGCCGAGTCCTTGGCGGCCAGGACGTCGCCGCGCTCCACCTGGTCAACCGCCACACCGACCAGGTTCACGGCCACGCGCTGTCCGGCGGCCGCCCGGTCCTGCGCCTCGTCATGCACCTCGACCGCCCGGACCCGAGCCCGCCGCCCGTCGGGCATCAGCACCAGCTCGTCGCCGCGGCCGATCGTGCCCGCCCACAGCGTCCCGGTGACCACGGTCCCGGCGCCGCGGATGCTGAAGGCGCGGTCGATGTGCAGACGGGCTGAGCCGCTCGCCTGCGCGCGGCTCGGCAGCTCAGCGCTCACGCGGTCCAGCCCAGCCCGCAGCTCGTCCATTCCGGCGCCGGTGCGGGCCGATACGGCCACGATCTCGGCCTTCGGGAGCAGCTCGGTAGCCGCGGCGATCGCGTTCTCCGGGTCGGCCAGGTCGCTCTTGGTCACGGCGACCACGCCGCGCTCGACCCCCAATGCGCCGAGCACCCTGGCGTGCTCGCGGGTCTGCTGCATCACGCCGTCGTCGGCGGCCACGACCATCAGATACAGATCGACTCCCGTGGCCCCCGCCACCATCGTGCGCACGAACCGCTCGTGGCCCGGAACGTCGATCACCGACAGCCGCCGGCCCGAGGGGAGGCCCAGCTGGGCGTAGCCCAGCTCGATCGAGATGCCCCGGGCGCGCTCCTCGGGAAGCCGGTCGGTCTCGGTGCCGGTGAGCGCCCGGACCAGCGCCGTCTTGCCGTGGTCGATGTGCCCCGCCGTACCCAGCGTCAGCGGGGCACTCACTGCTGGCCCAGGGCCGTCCGGACCGCCTGGGCAACCTCGTCGACCTCGCTATCGGTCAGGGTGCGCGGATCGAGCAGCACCCGGCCGTCGCGGATCCGGGCGATCACCGGTGGGTCGGCTCGGCGCAGTGCGGCGGCCAGGCGGTCCGCGCCGGCTGACTCCGGCAGCGTGACCACCGGCCCCTCCAACTCGAGCAGGGGCAGCGATCCTCCCCCGGCTCGGGCGCTGGCCCGCACGATCTCCGCCTCCGGGCCGATGGCGGTGCGCAGTGTCTCGGCCCGGCGCTGGAGCTCGGCCTGGCCCGCGGCCAGCATGGCCAGTGCCGGCACGGCCGTCAGCGCGCGCTCGGGCTCTCGGTAGATCCGCAGCGTGGCCTCGAGTCCGGCCAGTGAGAGCTTGTCGATCCGCAGCGCTCGGGCCAGGGGATGCTGGCGCGCGGCGGCGATCGCCTCAGCCGAGCCGACCATCAGCCCAGCCTGCGGACCGCCCAGGAGCTTGTCGGCCGAGGAGCAGACGATTGCCGCGCCGGCCTTGACCGAGCGGCTGATCGCAGGCTCGTCGCCCAGCTCGGGCAGCGGAGCTGGATCGCTCAGCACGCCTGATCCCACGTCGTCGATCACCGGTACGCCCAGCTGGCACAGCGCCTCGATTTCCACTTCCTCGACAAAGCCCAGCGTCCTGAAGTTGGACTGGTGGACCCGGAGAAGCGTGGCCCCCTCACCGGCGGCCGCGACCGCCCGCTCGTAATCGGCCAGCCGCGTCCGGTTGGTGGTGCCCACCTCCACCAGCCGGGCGCCCGAGTAGGCGATCACCTCGGGGATCCGGAAACCGCCGCCGATCTCCACCAGCTGGCCCCGGGAGACCACGACCGGCTGCCCGGGGACGTTCAGCGCGGCCACGGCCAGCAGGACGGCCGACGCCCCGTTGTTCACCAGCATCGCGGCCGCGGCGCCGGTGAGCTCGCAGAGCAGGCTCTCCACGTGGCCGTGCCGGGTCCCGCGCTCACCGGTCTCCAGCTCGTATTCCAGGTTGCTGTACCCAGCGGCCTCAGCCACCGCGCGGCGCGCCTCGGCGGCCAGCGGGGCCCGACCCAGGTTCGTGTGCAGCACCACGCCGGTGGCGTTGATCACGCGCCGCAGCGAAGGCCGCTTCAGCTCGGCCACCAGCTCCCGGGCGCGATCGTCCACCGGTCCAGACGCCGGCAGGCCATTCAGCACCGAGGCCCGATGCTCCTCGATCGCGCGCCGGGCGGCGGCGACGGCCAAGCGGTGCGGGGCGTCAAGCCGAGCCGCGACCTCGTGGACCGCCGGGAGCTCGCTCAGGCGGGCTTCGGCGTCGGGGGGGTCGGACCGGATACCCACTCGCCCTCCTCCTTCTTCCATACCGGCACGCGGGCCTTGAGCTCGTCGATGATCTCCCGCGCGCCGGCGAACGCGGCGTCACGATGCGGAGCTGACGCGGCCACGCTCACCGACGGCTCGGACAGCGGCACGGTTCCCACCCGGTGCTCGGCCGCTGCGGCGCAGAGCGCGTGCCGCTCCACCGCCCGCCCGACGATCTGGGCCATCTGCCGCTCCGCCATCTCCGCGTAGGCCTCGTACTGGAGCTCCGGTACCTCACGCGTCACTCCCAGGAACGTGACCACAGCTCCGGCGCGCGGATCCCGGACCCGCTCGATCAACGGCTCGAGTAGCAGAGGCTGGTCGGTGACGCGGACGTATAGGGAGCCGACCGCGCCACCGGACACCGGCGGGATCAGGGCCACCTCGTCACCCTCGTGCAGACCGGCGTCCAAGTCGGCGTACTCGTGGTTGACCGCCATCACCACTGGAACTCCGTTGGTCACGGTCTCCAGACGCTGCAGTGCGTCGGCCACCCGCGCGCCCTCGGGCAGTTCGAGTTCCACCACGTCGCGTCCCGCGCGCTCGCGGAGTGCTGCGAACAGTCGCACGCGGACCTCCATGCGCACAAGGCTAGGGGAACTTTGGCTTGTGTTGGCGGGCGGTTAAACATCGCCCTAACAGCGCGTTTGACGATGATCGTGGTCACCCACGAGATGGGGTTCGCCCGGTAGGTGGCCGATCAGGTGGTGTTCATGGACAACGGCGTCGCGGTGGAGAGCGGAGTGCCGGCCGAGGTGCTGGCCAACCCCCAGGAGGAGCGGACCAAGGAGTTTCTGTCCAAGGTGCTGTAGCTCAGGCGGCGTGGAGTCCATGTTCGGAGACCGGCGCAACCTGGCTCGGGCGCACCCCCACGGGTAACCTCCACGAGATGGCCACCACCCCTGAGCACCGCACGATCGCCCCGATCGTCGGCCCGGACGACCCGCGCCGGTTTACCGACTCGGGCATCGAGATCAAGCCGCTCTACACCGACGACGATCTCCCTGACGATCTCCCGGCCCGCCTGGGCGAGCCCGGCGAGTACCCGTACACGCGCGGAGTGCACCGGGAGATGTACCGCAAGCAGCTGTGGACGATGCGCCAGTACGCCGGGTATGCGTCGGCCAAGGAGTCCAACGAGCGCTACCGCTATCTGCTGTCCAAGGGGTCCACCGGGCTGAGCATGGCCTTTGACCTGCCCACCCAGCTGGGCCTGGACTCCGACGATCCGCGCTGTCTGGGCGAGGTGGGGCGCACCGGCGTGGCCATCGACTCGATCGACGACATGCGCATCGCCTTCGACGAGATCCCGCTGGACCAGGTCTCCACCTCGATGACCATCAACGCGCCGGCCAGCGTGCTGCTGCTGCTCTACGAGCTGGTCGGCGAGGAGCAGGGCGTCGCCGCGGATCAGCTCCGCGGCACCACCCAGAACGACATCCTCAAGGAATACATCGCGCGCGGGAACTTCATCTACCCGCCGGCCGGGGCGATCCGGCTGACCACCGACCTGTTCGCGTACTGCCAGGAGCGGATCCCCAAGTGGAACACGATCTCCATCTCCGGCTACCACTTCCGGGAGAAGGGCTGCTCGGCCGTCCAGGAGGTGGCGTTCACGCTGGCCAACGGAACCGCGTACGTGCAGGCGGCCCTCGACGCCGGTCTGGCCGTGGATGAGTTTGCGCCCCGGCTGGCCTTCTTCTTCAACGGCCACAACAACGTGTTCCAGGAGGTGGGCAAGTTCCGGGCCGCCCGGCGCATGTGGGCCGAGATCATGCGGGAGCGCTTCGGGGCCAAGGACGAGCGGTCGTGGCGTCTGCGCTTCCACACCCAGACCGGCGGGGTGACTCTCACCGCCCAGCAGCCGGAGAACAACATCGTCCGGGTGGCGCTCCAGGGGTTCGCCGCCGTGTGCGGGGGCACCCAGTCGCTACACACAAACGGGTTCGACGAGGCGCTGGCGCTGCCCACCGAGCGGGCGGCCAAGATCGCGCTGCGCACCCAGCAGATCATCGGGCACGAGTCCGGAGCCGCGGACACCGTCGATCCGTTCGCCGGCTCCTACTTCGTCGAGGCGCTGACCGAGGAGATCGAGACCAGTGCCCGGGAGCTGATCGCCAAGATCGACGAGCTGGGCGGGTCGGTCAACGCGATCGACTTCATGAAGAACGAGATCGAGGAGTCCGCGTTCGGCTACCACGAGCGCTACCGGATCGGTCAGGACATCGTGGTCGGGGTGAACAAGTTCGTAGAGGACGACCCTGAGGTGCCCGACATCCTGCGGGTCGATCCCGAGTCAGAGCGCCACCAGGTCGAGCGGCTGACGGCGTTCAAGTCCGACCGGGATCAGGCGCTGGTCGAGCAGCGCCTGGAGGTGATCCGGGCGCGCGCCCAGGGCAGCGACAACCTGCTGCCCGTGCTCCGCGAGGCTCTCCGCGACCGCTGCACGCTGGGCGAGGTGTCCGGCGCCATGCGCGACGTGTTCGGCGAATACCAGCCCACGTTCTGAGTCCGTGCTCGTAGTCGGCGTCGCCTTCTACCAGGTGATCCTGGCCGTGCACATCATGGCCGTGGTGGTGACGTTTGGCGTGATCTTCGCCTACCCGGTGATCCAACTGGTCGGCTACCGGCTCGATCCCCGCGCGCTGCCCTGGCACCACCAGGTGCAGCGGCTGATCGGGCAGCGGCTGATCTCTCCCGGCCTGCTGTTGATTCTGCTGGCCGGGATCTACCTAGCCTCGAAGCTCCACCAGTGGAGCTATTTCTACGTCCAGTGGGGGCTCGCCATCGTCATCATCATCGGCGCGCTGGGTGGCCTGTTCTTCTCGCCCAACGAGAAGCGGATGGCCGAGCTGGCGGAGCGGGACCTGGCCAGCGCTGGCGGTGGCGCCGTGGTGTGGAGCGAGGAATACCTGGCCGTGCGCCGCCGCCACATGGCCGTAGCGATCGGGGTCGCGATTCTGGTGCTGGTCACGATCTACCTGATGACCGTCCGGACCTAGCCGTGCGGGTATTCCGGCGGCGCCAGCCCATCGGTCGTGGTCGATACGTATCCGCTGAGCTGCTTGGCCGAGGCATCGGGGGTGGCGTAATACACGAGCCCGACGGCGCCGGGCGGGCCAGCGGCCAGGGCGGGAAGCGTGAGGTTGTGCACACCGGGCGGCGAGACGGCGAGCGGCGGGCTCCAAGTGCGCCCCCCGTCCCGCGAGCTGACCAGCGCAGGCTGATCCTGGGTCAGCCAGGCCATGTAGAGGTTGCCCGCGCGCTCCGCCAGCTGCACCGTCGCCCCGAGGCCGTTGGTGGCGGGCGGAGCGCGATCTGCCGCTCCGCGGAGGGTTCACCCGCGGTCCGGCCCGCTGTCGCTAGCGCTCGTTTGCAAGCCTCGCGTCAGGGCAGGACTCGGGTCCGCGCGGGCGAACCCTCACGACATGACGACAGATCATGAGGCCAGCCGAACCTTGGTCAAATCACCGCCCGAGTTGTGGGCGGAATGCAGCGACGCCGGCTCACTTGCCCGTCACCTGGGGGAGTTTGGCGAGATACGAATCACGAGGGTCGAACCGGAAATCATCGTTGCCTGGGAGGGCGAGCGAGCAAGCGGCACCGTCCGGATCGAGCCCTCGGGTTGGGGAACCAAGGTCACGCTGACCGCGAAGACGGAGGCGGAGGAGGAACCGGAGGTGGCGCCGGTCGCCGCGGCTCCGGAGCCTCCGGTCGCCCCGGAGCCCTCGGTTGCGCAGGTCGCTCCGGAGCCTCCGGTTGCCCCGGAGCCCCAGCCCGAGCCGGTCGTCGAGCAGTGGCCCGCGCCCATCGCAGTCACCCCGGCGGGTCGCGGCGGCCTGTGGTCCCGCCTGTTCGGACGCCGTGGGGCCCCGGAGGCGGTGTCGGCTGTGGCCGTGTCCGTCGCTAAGCCAGAACCGGCCATGCCCCCGCTCCCGCGGGAGGCGGAGCCGGTCCCGGAGGCGGAGCCGGTCGCGGAGGCGGTCGCGAAGCCGGGGCCGGTCCCGAAGCCGGAGCCGGTCCCCGTGTCCGAGCCGGAGCACACCCCGGAGGGCCCGGATGCCACAGCCGTCCTGACTGCGGCACTGGACAGCCTGGGCCAGGCGCACCACCGGCCGTTCTCGCGCAGCTAGCCCGGGGGCGGAGCGCCGAACTTTGGCGCTGCACTGCGCATAGGTCAACACCAGCGCCAAAGTTCGCCGCAAGCCGCCCGCCGCGCCGAACTTTGGCGCTGCAGTTCGCCATCGGCTCGCTACAGCGCCAAAGTTCGCGTCGCCCCGCGCCCGCCCGGGCGCGGCTGACGGCGACAGCGGCATACACTCGACGCCCCGTGCGTGACCAGGCCCCGGAAACCTACGAGGAAAAGCTGGCCCAGCTCGAGGAGCTGCGCCAGGAGGCGGTCCACGCAGGGTCCGACCAGGCGGTGGCCAAGCAGCACGAGAAGGGCAAGTACACCGCTCGCGAGCGGGTGGAAAAGCTGCTGGACCCGGGCTCCTTCCAGGAGCTCGACACGTTCGTCCGCCATCGCACCCACGAGTTCGACATGCAGAAGAACCGTCCGTATGGGGACGCCGTAGTCACTGGCCACGGCACGATCGACGGCCGTCGGGTGTGCGTGTTCAGCCAGGACTTCACCGTGTTCGGTGGCTCGCTGGGCGAGGTCATGGGCGAGAAGATGATCAAGATCATGGACCTGGCGGCCAAGATCGGCTGCCCGGTGATCGGCATCAACGACTCGGGCGGGGCGCGCATCCAAGAGGGGGTAGTAAGCCTGGGGGCCTACGGCGACGTGTTCGTGCGAAACGTCCAGTGCAGCGGCGTGATCCCCCAGATCAGCCTGATCATGGGCCCGTGCGCGGGCGGGGCCGTGTATTCGCCCGCGATCACCGACTTCGTTTTCATGGTCAAGGAGACCAGCCACATGTTCATCACCGGCCCCGATGTGATCAAGACAGTGACCGGCGAGGAGGTCGACTTTGAGTCACTGGGTGGGGCCATGTCGCACAACTCCAAATCTGGCGTGGCGCACTTCGCCTCAGACAACGAGGACCAGTGCCTCCAGGACACGCGCTACCTGCTCAGCTTCCTGCCCCAGAACAACCTCGAGACGCCGCCCCGCGTCATGCCCACCGACGATCCGCTCCGGCAGGACCCTGAGCTCGACCACGTCGTCCCGGACAACCCCAACAAGCCCTACGACATGCGTGACGTGGTCCGCCTGATCGTGGACGACGGCGAGTTCTTCGAGGTCCACGAGCACCACGCCAAGAACATCATCTGCGGCCTGGCGCGTCTGGATGGGCATTCGGTCG
>DATKRM010000298.1:0-3189 GCA_035532195.1 Solirubrobacteraceae bacterium | reverse complement strand
CTTGCAGCGCTCCACCGGTCCAGGGCAGCCCGATCACTGGCAGTGCTGGGGCGTCAAGTGCGGTGCAAACTCCGGCGAGGCAATCCGCGGAGTCGGCAAGGACGACGAGCCCAGACGCTCCGCCCTCCTGCGATCGGCAGGCACAGGCGCAGAGCGTAGCCGCATCAAGCTGCTCGTGGGATGCCTGCCAGAAGACGAGTTTTTCCCGCACGTCCTCAGGACAGTCGTCGCCCTCCCAGAGCCACATGCCGACGACCGGGCGTTCGAAGTCGCTAGCATCTCCCGACATCACGATGCTACCGGCCAGCGCATCGAGACGGAGGATCTCGGACACGGTGAGCTTCATCGCGCGGACCCTTTTGAACATGATCCGACTGGCAGGCTGCGGCCTCGCCAACTAGTATCCCACACCCGAACCGATGCTCGGTCGCGTCTCACCGATGGTAACAGTTCAGAGTGCCTGGGCAATTAGCAGGCGCTGGCAGGCGTGGATAGAGGATCACGGGGTGTCACTTTACGGCTCAGACTGCACCAGGAGTTCAGAGACTGCGGCGTTGACGTTTGCCGACGGCGGCGGTACGGATGGAGTCTGGCTTCCCACCGGAGGAAGGAGGCCGACATCCACTCCACCATCAACCACACGGCCTGCCACATTCGTGAGGTGGTCTACCTGCTGCCCTCTGCTCCATGCGACCGCTGCGGTCAGCCAGCGCCGCGCTTCAGCTCAGCGGACCGGGTCGCCGTCGACCTCGACCTGGACCAGCCCACGGCGTTGTTGGTGACCGTCGGTGTCCATCTGTGCACGGTCTGTCGCCACTACTTCCGCTGTCAACCGCCGTTTCTGCGCCCCGATGGCTGCTATACCAATCGCGTCATCGCAGCTGCCGTGGCCGCCGTCACCCGCGACGGTATGGCGCTGCGCCGGGTGCCGGAGCGTCTCGCACGCGACTTCTGGGTCCGGCCCAGCGAGCGCAGCATCCGCCGCTGGTGTCGCGCCTATCGCGCGGGCTTCGACTTCCCGGCCGACTACCAGCCGTGGGTCGTGGCCGAGTTCTCCGGCATCTTGTGCGTCGACGAACTCTATCAGGGCGAGCTTGCCCTGCTGCTCGCCGTCGATCCGGCCGCTCCCGAGGGCGATCGGCTGGTCGGCTACCACTTGACCCACGAGCCTGTCGACGCAGCCACCGTCGATGCCTTCCTGGAGCGGCTGGGGGCGGCAGGCATCCACCCGGCCGAAGTCATCACCGACGGCTCGCCACTCTATCCGGCCGTGGTGGCCAAGGTCTGGCCGACAGCCGCCCACCAGCTCTGCCTCTTCCACGAGAGTCGGCGCCTGACGCGCGCGGCCCTCGACGTGATCAACCGCGTGCGCAAGGAACTCCCGGTGCCACCAGCCCACCCGCGTCGCCAGAGCGGTGGCCCGGCGCGGCCCTTCCCGCCGACGGATGACCCAGCCGACGTCACCCACCAACGCTGGCAGGCGCGTCGCGCTGCACGGCAAGCCGGCATCGCCGCGGTCCATGAGCTCGCCCGGTGCGGCAACTCGCAGCGGGCGATCGCCCGGCAACTCGGCCTCAATCGTCGGACGGTCCACGCCTGGCTCCAGCTACCGCCACCGACGGAGGCAGGGGCCGAACGCACGGCCACCTGGCGCGAGCTGCGGCTTCCCGACGAGGCAACGCAGCGCCGGCAGCGTCGCCACGAGCGCTGGGCGGCCATTCAGGAGCTGGCAGCGGCGGGGTTGTCGTACACCGCCATCGCCGCCGAAGTGGGTCTCCATCGGGTCACGGTCAGCACCTGGTTGCGCCACGGTCCGCCACGTCATGGCCCGGCATCAGCGACGCTGGCGTGCGTTGAACCTCCGTGTGCTGTACCCGCAGCCGGGAACGATGCCGCGCCGCCACCGGCACCGTGGACGAGCTGGGAGGAGGTCCGCCAGGTCCGCGACGCGCTCCGGGCTCACCGCTTCCTGTTGGTGCGTCGGACGGAGCACCTCAACCCCGAACAGCAGACTGAAGTCGACGCCCTGCTGAGCGGTCCGGCAGGGAGTGCGCTCGGGGTTGCACGCCGGTTCCTGGAGGAGCGGTTCGCACTCTGGCACACCCCGGAGGGCCAGCGCCGGAGCACCCGCGATGCCGAGCAGCGGTATCAGGCCTGGCGCACCCGCCCGGAGTACCAGGCGTTGCCCCCGCTCCGCCGCCTGCTCGCGACCTTGACCCAAGAGCGGTTTGCGCGCTTGGGCGCCTTCCTCGGTGATCCCACCTGGGAGGCGACCAACAACGGCGCCGAACGGGCCGGGCGTGCCTTCCGGCACCAGCAGGCACCCCACTTCAATCTGCGCACCGAGCCTGAGATCGAGGGGGCCATTTTGGTGGCGGCGTGTCAACGTAAAGCGACCATCACCGAACGCGTGGTACCCGCCGCCGCACGGAGTGGACGTGGCCGCCCGCCGCGAACGACGCCGACATGCGAGCGCCTGGCCGCATGACCGACGTACCGCCGCCGTCGGCAAACGTCAACGCCGCAGTCTCGGAGTTCACGGCGATGGTGCACCACCGGTTCGCGGCCAAGGTGCACCACGCGGGCACCGCGTGAGACTCCGGTAGCCCCGGCGTACCCTCCGACGGGAAGGAGGGGCGTCGATGGCCTCCAGGAGGATTGCCACGATGGACATCCGCGAACTCATCCGACTGGTGCAGGCCGGCGAGAGTGACCGGCGGATCGCGCAGTTGCTCGGGCACAACCGGCGTACCGTCATCCGCTACCGGCAGTGGGCCGCCGCTCATGGCCTCCTCACGGGCGACCTGCCGACGCCGGCCACCCTCCAGCGCCTGGCGAGCACGACGCTCCCACCGCTGCTGCCGCCCCAGCAGACGTCGTCGGTCGCGTCCTACGCCGAGGAGATCCGGGACCTGCGCGGCCGGGGCATGGAGGTGGCCGCCATCCGCGGCCGGCTGGAGGAGCGCCACGGCCACCCGGTCAGCTACAGCGCCGTCTGGCGCTTCGTCCGCCAGCTGGAGCCGCCGACGCCCGCCCCGGTCGTGCGCGTCGAAGTCGCGCCGGGCAGCGAGGCCCAGGTCGACTTCGGCTACGCCGGGCTGCACGTGGACCCGGCCACCGGCCAGACCCGCAAGAGCTGGGTCTTCGTGATGCTGCTGTCCTGGAGCCGCCACGGCTACGCCGAGGGGG
>DATKRM010000297.1:0-8161 GCA_035532195.1 Solirubrobacteraceae bacterium | reverse complement strand
GACAGAGCAGAGAGGCGCCTTGAGCCCGCAAGCGGAAGTACAGCAGATTTCGCATTGGGTGACACTAAGAAGTCCATGAGAGAGCCCCCTACCCAGAAACACAACGTTCCATGAGCCGTCCGCTTTTGCTGATCGACGTCGACGGGGTGATTTCCCTGTTCGGCTTCGATCCGACGCAACCTCCCCCCGGCAAGTTCCAGATGGTGGACGGGATCGCCCATCTGCTCTCAGCCACCGCGGGCGAGCACCTCGGCCGGCTGAGCCAGGCGTTTGAGCCGGTCTGGTGCACAGGCTGGGAAGAGAAGGCCAACGATTACCTGCCGCACGCCCTGGGCCTGCCCGAGCCGTACCCCTATCTGAGCTTTGCCGGCGCCGTCCCCGAGGTGGGCGGCCATTGGAAGCTGGCCGCGATCGACCAGTACGCTGGGCCCCGGCGGCCCGTGGCCTGGATCGACGACGCCCACGACGAGCGCTGCCAGCAATGGGCCGTGGACCGGCCGGGGCCCGCTCTGCTGATCTCGACCGATCCGGCCACCGGCCTCACCCCGCGCCACGTGGAAGAGCTGCTGGACTGGGCGGCCGCGATCGACGCGACTGCGGCTCAATCCTGGCCTTAGAACGCCCCGTGCCGGCCCGCCCCGCCGCGGAACCGCTCGAGCCCGACCTGAACCTCCGACAGCGAGATCAGGCCGTGCTCCAGCTCGTTGGCCAGCGCCGCCGGCTCATCCAGCCCCCACTGCTCGAGCATCGATAGCCGGTCCTGGCGCAGGCAGGTCTGCGGGAAGGCTGCCAGCTGGCGAGCCAGCTCCTCGGCGGCCGGGCGGCTCTCGCCGTCAGCCACCACGCGGTTGGCCAGGCCGAACGCCTGGGCTTCCTCTGCCCCCACCGGGCGGCCGGTGAGCACCATGTCCATGGCCCGGCTCTGTCCGATCAACCGGGCCAGGCGGATCGTGCCGCCGTCGATCAGGGGCACGCCCCAACGCCGGCAGAACACCCCAAACACCGCCGACTGCTCGGCCACCCGCAGGTCGCACCACAGCGCCAGCTCCAGTCCGCCGGCCACGGCATGGCCGGCTACGGCCGCGATCACCGGCTTGGACAGCCTCATCCGGCTGGGTCCCATCGGGCCGTCGCCATCGGGCGCCACCCGGTTGCCGTCAGCCGTTCCGGCCGCCTTGAGGTCGGCTCCGGCGCAGAACACGCCGCCCTCGCCGTGGAGCACCGCCACCGCGGCCTGGGGATCGGCGTCGAAATCGCGGAACGCGTCGGCCAGTGCCTGGGCGGTGGCTCCGTCGACCGCGTTGCGCTGCTCCGGCCGGTGGAGCAGGACCGTGAACACCGGCCCGTCGCGCTCGACCCGGACGGCGCCGCTCACGCCGTAGCTCCGAAGCTCATATACCCCATCCGGTATATTCTACTGAGATGGAACCCGGTCGGATCATCCGTGAACGGCGCCTGGCCCACGGGCTGACGCAGATGCAGTTGGCCCTGCGCGCAGGCTCTACCCAGGCCGCGATCAGCCGGCTGGAGCGTGGCGAGCTCTCGCCCACGTTCGAGACGTTCGAGCGGCTGCTGGCGGTAATGGGCGAGGAGGCCGAGCTGGTCGTGCATCGCGGTGCTGCGGAACACGATCGCCCGCGCCTTGCGGCTCTTCGTGCCCGGCCAGCCGCCGAGCGCCTGGCGCTCGCCATGACCTGGAACCGCATGGCCGGCGAGTTCGCCCGGGCCGGGGCCCGAGCCCGGAGCAACTCCGAGTGACGCGCCACGAGATCCCCCTGGATGCCGAGGTTATTCTCCGTGCCCTCGCCGAGCACGACGTCGACTACGTCGTCATCGGCGGTCTCGCCGTACAGGCGCATGGTCATACCCGCACCACCCAGGACGTCGACCTCGTACCCGCGCCGACGGCAGCCAACCTGAAGCGGCTGCGCGCGGCGCTGGAGGCGCTGGGCGCCCGACCCTTGGGCGCGCCGACTCCCCAGCCCATCAAGCTGCCGACCCGCGGCGTGCTCGAGCTCGACACCGACGCCGGCGGCGTCGACATCCACCTGGACCCGCCCGGCGCAGCGCCATACCCTGACCTCCGCTCACGTGCGCTCGCGCTGCAGCTGGAGACCGAAGTGCTGGTGGCCGGCCGCGACGATCTGATCGCGATGAAACGCGCTAGCGGCCGGCCGATCGATCGTGGCGACATCCTCGCTCTGACCGATACCTAAGCCGTAGCCCCCACGGCGCGGCGCACGAACATCCTCACTGCGCCCACGAGCTCGTCGGTATCCGGGCGGGCGCCGGCAGCCGGACGACTCGGGCTCGGCCCATTCGGGCGAGGCCGGAGGCCGAGCGGGCCGTCAGCCCGAGGGGACAGCGGCCCGACCAGCACCTCACCGCAGCCGCCCACCAGCGCGGCGGCGGTGAGCTCGGCGCTCTGCGCGGGCACCTCGCCGGCCGCGATCGCCGCCTCCAGGGTCTCGGCCACCAGCGAGGAGTAGCGCTCGCGGTAGGCCAGCCGCTCGGCATCGACCAGCGGATCCACCGGCTCGGCCAGCAGCGCCCAGGCCAGGCGCCGGTTGCGCAGCGCCCGCTCGGCGAATGTGGCCAGCACCACCTCCAGCCTCTCCACCGCACTCACCGAGCTCATGTCCTCGGCGGCGACCCGCATGGCCCGCTCCTCACGTGCGCACACCGCGCGGAACACCTCCACGAACAGCTCCTGCTTGGACTCGAAGTGCCGGTACAGGGTGCCGGCGGCGACCCCGGCCCGCTCGGCGATAGCAGCCACGGGCGCGGCGCCGTAGCCGCCCTCCTCGATCAGCTCCTGGGCAGCCCGCAGCAGCCGCTCACGCGTGGGGGTGAGGAGTTCTTCGGTCATCCCTTGAAGGTCGAGCTGCCGAGGTCCCCGAAAGGTTCGTCACGATCCCGCACGGCCTCCCGCCAGCCGGCCTCAGCCGCCCGGGCGGCGAACGCATAGCCCTCCTTGGTGTGGCGGGTTATCCCGTCGAACACCGTGCCGATCACCTGGGTGGCGTGCAGGCCCTGCGCGTACTGCGACTGGTTGACCAGCAGCTTCATCATCTGGAGCTGGTTGACCGGGACCTGGGCGATCCGCCCGGCCAGCGCCTCGACCCGCGCGTCGAGCTGCTCCGGCGGCGGCGCTTCGATGGCCAGGTCCCACTCCAGCGCCTCGGCGCCCGACAGCGAGTCCCCGGTGAACAGCAGCCGCTTGGCCCGCTGGGGACCCAGCCGGTAGGCCCACATCGACGTGGTGGGCGAGCCCCAAACCCGGGCCGGCGGGTACCCGATCTTCGCGTCGGCGGCGATCACCAGCAGGTCCGAGCACAGCGCCAGGTCGGTGCCTCCGGCCACGCAGAAGCCCTGCACCTTGCACACCACCGGCTTGGTGCAGTGGAACAGCGACATGAAGGTGCGAACGTTGCGGCTCATCATCGTGTAGTCGAGCATCGGGTCCCAGGGCTCGGAGGCGTCGTGGTTGGGCAGCTGGCCCTCGGCCGACCACACCAGGTCGTAGCCGCCGCAGAACCCCTTGCCATTCCCCGCCAGCACCAGCACGTGCACCTCCGGGTCGAGGTCGGCGCGCTCCACCCCGGCGGCGAGCTCGGACAGCAGGTTGGGGGTCAGGGCATTGCCGCGATCGGGACGGTTGAGGGTCAGACGAGCGATGCGCTCGCCCGCCTCGTACTCGACGTCGGCCATCTACACCGGGTAGGCGCGCTCGATGACCGCCTTGGCGTCGACGCCCGGCGGCAGCGTGCCGTACACCCGGCCACGCTGGCCGCCCAGGCGGCTGGCGCAGAACGCGTCGGCCACGGCCGGCGGCGAGTGGCGGACCAGCAGCGAGGCCTGGAGTCCCACGGCCAGGTTCTCCACCACGCGCCGGGCTTCGAACTGCGGCTCCGGGCGCGAGAAAACTTCCGTCGTCTGCTCGCGCAGCCCGGCTAGGTGCGAGTCAAGCCGCGAATCGGCCCCGGCGGCCAGCTCGCACTCCTCCAGAAACGCGGGCAACCCCTCGGGCTCCTTGACCATCGCGCGAAGCACGTCGAGCGCGGCCACGTTGCCCGAGCCCTCCCAGATCGAGCCCAGCGGCGCGTCCCGGTAGAGCAGCGGGAGGCCCGAGTCCTCGACGAACCCATTACCCCCCAGGCACTCGAGCGCCTCGCCGGCGTGGGCCGGGGCGCGCTTGCAGCACCAGTACTTCATCACCGCGGTCCCGAACCGCCGGAAGGCCGCCTCGTCCTGGTCGTAGCTCCGAGCGATGCGCATGGCGGCCGCAGTTGTGGCCTCGGACTCGATCGCCAGATCGGCCAGCACGTTCTGCATGGCCGGCTGGTCAACCAGCATCGCTCCAAACGCCGCGCGGTGGCGGGTGTGGTGGATCGCCTCGAGCGTTCCCCGGCGCAGCCCGGTAGCCGCGCCCAGCAGGCAGTCCAGGCGGGTGTGGTTGACCATCTTGATGATCGCCGGCACCCCGCGGCCCTCCTCGCCGATCAACTGGCCGCGGATCCCGCGGAACTCGACCTCGGAGGAGGGGAGCGAGCGCGTGCCCAGCTTGTCCTTGAGCCGCTGGAACTCCATGCCCGGCCCCCGCTCGATCAGGAAGCAGGACAGGCCGGCCGGCGCCTGGGCCAGGACCAGAAATACGTCGCACGGCGGATAGGAGCAGAACCACTTGTGGCCGTGGATCTCGTAGCTGCCGTCGCCCACCGGCTCGGCTCGGCTGATGTTGGCCCTGACGTCCGAGCCACCCTGGCGCTCGGTCATGGCCATCCCGGCCAGGGCGCCGGTGTCGTAGTCGGGCTTGGTCAGCCGCGGTTCCCACTCGGCCGCCAGCTCGGGCGCCGCGTCGCGCAGCGCCTTGACCGCGGCGTAGGTCATGGAGACGGGGCACAGCACCCCGCCGTTGGCGTTCCCCCACAGCATCATCAGCGCGGCCCGCACCGTGTGAGCGCCCGACTTCTCCGAGCGCCAGGGCAGGCTGTGGATCTCCCGCTCGATCGCACCGCGCAGTAGCCAGTGCCAGGAGGGGTCGAGCTCGACCTGGTCGATGCGATTGCCGTATCGGTCGTGGGTGCGGAGGATCGGCAGGTTGCGCTCGGCCCGTCGCCCGTGCTCGCGGGCCTCGGAGCTTCCGGCGACACCGCCAGCCTCGCGGGCCCGGTCGACGCCCCACTCTCCGCCCTCGCGGGCCAGCGCCTCCTGCAAGGCCAAGTCGACCTCAAAGTAGTTGACCGGCTCCAGCGGCGAAGCCTGGTTGAGGACCTCGCGCTCGGGGTCGTGGACGTCGATCGTGGCCATGCTCTTCCTTTCCTCGTGCCGGTCCGCTCACGCTACCGCCCTGGCGACCGACCGGCCAGGGCCGCACGCCGCGGGCATGTGAATCACGATTCACAAGGCTAGTGAATCGAGATTCACGAATCAAGCGAGGCGGCGGGCCGCGAGCGGACCGTTACGCCTCGGCCAGCGACCCGCACTCGATGGCGGGCGCCTTCGACCGGCGCAGCGTGACCCGCAGCTGGACGAACGCGATGGTGCCCAGGATCGCCGGCACTCCCAGCTGGAAGATCCTGTACAGGAGCACCGCCGCCGTGGCCTGGCTCAGCGGGCTGCCGTACAGCACCGTGGCTCCGATGAGGCCGCCATCGGTGCCGCCGATTCCGCCCGGAATCGGAATGATTCCGCCCAGCTGCCCGATCGTGTACGCGAAGATCAGGGGGACGAGTTTCGGAACGCCGCCGGTGGCGGCAAACGCCGTGACCATGGCGGCAATGTCGAAGGCCAAGTAGCCGAGCGCGCCGAGGATCGCCCGCCAGCGTCGGTCCCGAAACAGCTGCCCGGTGTCGCCCAACCCGCGCCCCAGCACCACGGCGCCCCGCCGCAGGCGCGCGCCGATCGAGCGCTTGCCCGGGTCGATGTGGATCCGCCCCAGAAAGCGGGGCAGCAGAAATAGCAGCATGGCGGCCGTCCAAACCAGCCCGCAGAAGACGGCCGTCGGCACCACCGGTGCCCGATCGGAGAAGGCGTCGGCCAGCAGCAGGGGGCCGAGCAGTGCTATGCAGGCGAAGTTAGGGATGCTGGTGAGGACGAAGAATGCGACGCTCCGCCGCGCGATGTGCTCGGTCGACATGCCTCCCTGTCTCAGGGCCCAGGCCCCCAGCGCCAGCCCGCCCGCGCCGCCGGTGGGAAGCAGGACGTTGGTGGCCTGCTCGGCCATACCCAGCTTGTAGCTGAAGCGCCAGCCTGTGCGCCGGCAGAACACGTCGCGAAATGCGACGATGTTTGACAGGCAGGAACCGAGCTTCAACAGCGGGATGAGCGCGACCAGGAGCGGGTCGGCTTGCGAGATGCGGTGCCTCACCTCGCCCAGACCGGGGATCGAGCTGATGGCGATCACCACGATCGCGACCAGCAACGCCAGGCCGACCAGGCGCCGAAGCAGGTGGCGCGTGTCGAGGTGGCCGGGCATGTCGGCCGTGGCGCCCAAGCGATCAGAAACAGCCTCGGCCTCAGCCATAAACCGAAAATACCCGGGCGGTCGAGTCGGAGCGCGCGCGGGCCAGCCGTTGGGCGAGCCGAGTCGACAACCGCTAGGGTCGCCCAAACAACAGGAGGCAACCGTGGCCACTCGCATACAGATGGATTTCTCGGGGCTCAATCTCGCGGACTACGACAAGGTGTGTGAGGCCTTGAACTTTCCGTCGGACTGGCCCGACGGCCTGCTGGCTCACACATCGGCGGAGGTGGACGGCCGCCTCCGGGTGGTCGATATCTGGGAGTCCCCGGGCCAGTTCGACGGCTTCGTCGAGGGGCGTCTGGGGCCGGCGATCGGCGGAGCCCTCGGTGATCGGGCCGAGCAGCCGCAGCGGTCCGACCGGGAGCTCTACACCTTCTACGCGAAGTAATCCGCGACCCGACGTGCCGGCGGCGGGTTAGGTCCCGCTGCTGGCTCGCCTCCGTCGCGCGCTGCCCATCAGGTGGAGCAGATCGAAGCTCAGAAACGCGGCCAGGATGGCCGTGACCTCGGCGGGATCGTGGGGCGGATTGAGCTCGACGATGTCGGCGGCCACGACATCCAGGCCATCGAGATGCTTGAGGAACCGCCGAACCTCGCCGGAGCTCGGCCCTCCCGGGGCCGGGGTGCCGACGCCGGGTGCAAACGCCGGATCGACGGCATCTAGGTCAAGGCTGATGTAGACCGGGCCGTCGCCAGCCAGGGCTCGGACCTGCGCTGCCAGTTCCTCCGGACCCAGCTGTCGCGCATCCTCGGCGTAGTGGATGGTGTAGCCCGCCGGGTTGTCCATGAGCGTCCGGATGTACAGCTGGGCCGATCGCGCTGGATCGATGTGTCCCTCCTTGGCCAGACCGGTGGCGAACGTCCCGTGGTTGATCATGGGACGGCCTGGCATGGCATCGCCGTCGAGGCTGTCCTGGTGGGAGTCGAGGTGAACGAGCGCCAGCGGCCCGAACTTCTGGGCCGCGGCCCGAACCGGCCCGTAGGGCAAGGTGTGGTCGCCGCCCAGGGTGAGCAGCGAGGCGCCGCGATTGAGGATTGCGCCGGCCGCGGTCTCGGTCTGCTCGATCATCGACTCGACCGCGCCGGCACCCGGGACCACCACCACGTCGCCGTAGTCCACCAGGCGGAACGCCTTCATCAGCTCCTCGTCCCACGGATAAATCGGCTGCAGGGCGCCCGCGTATGTCGATTGCTGCCGGATCGCCCGCGGCCCGAACCTGGCTCCCGGCCGGTTTATCGCCCCCAGATCGAACGGAACCCCCAGGACCACCAGGTCGGCCCCGTCCACGTCCTGGGTTTGCTCGGCGCGATTGAACGTGGCCGCCCCGGTGAACGGAGGGCCGTGCCCCGCGGCGAGGAACGCCGCCTGTGCCGGAGGGTCGTTTGAGCCCGCGGCCGCCATGCGCGGGGGCAGCCTATAGCCGCCGGAGAAGCGCGGTCAACCCACGGCAAACTGTCAGCATGAATCGCGTGGCTAGCCGGATCATGAAGCCTGCGCTGGCTGCGTTTCTCACCCTGTCGCTGGCTCCGGCCGCTCTCGCCGCCCCGCACCCCAAGCGCGGCGTGGCCTCAGGGCACTACCTGAGCTCGCGCCCGACCGTCCTGTCCCAGCTCGGCGCCGCCTGGGCCTACGAC
>DATKRM010000296.1:0-2622 GCA_035532195.1 Solirubrobacteraceae bacterium | reverse complement strand
AGCCGGGCCAGCTCGCCGGCCAGGGCCAGCAGCCGCTCCCGGCCCGCCCTGGCCTCCTCCAGGCGGAGGGTATGAGTCAGCACGGCGTGCTCGCTGCCGGCGTGCAGCAGATTCAGCACCTCCAGGTCGACCACGGCGCGGTCCACATCAATATCCCAGCCGGCCAGGAACCAGCGGCAGCGCGGCTGGGCCAGCTCGGCGAAGGCCCACAGCGCCCGCACCAGCAGCCCGGGTCAAAGGCCGGGTGGATGACCTGCCGGCGCAGCTTGTAGTCGATGATGACCACCCGCGCCGGCCCGTCCGGGTCGTGCGCGTTGCGCCGCGGCCCGATGACGTCCGGGCGGGTCGGACAGACCAGCCCCTGGCCCAGCTGCACCGCCGGCACCCCCGGCCCGTGGTCCAGCGCCGGCTCCACCCAGAGTGCTGCGCACGGTCCTCCGGACGGGGACTGGGTGACGCGACCCCGTCCAACCGCGGAGAAGGCCGGGCCCAGCGGCAACTGGCAGAGCTGTCGCTCTTCAGCGTCGGAAGCCGCCCTGCCCGAGGTCCCCGTCCGCAGGACCCAGTGGGCTTGCTGGGCGCAGGACCGGTGCCCGGCCAGCTCCAGGCCGGGCCGGGCCTGCCGCGGCCGCGCCTGGACGGCCGGCCAGCGGACGTCGAGCTGGTGCCGGTGCAGCTGGTGGCCCACCAGCGTGGGCAAGAGCGCCACGGCCTGGGCGGCGCTGAGCGGGCGACCCAGCCGGGTCGCCTGGCTGACGCGCAGCTGCAGCTCCATGAGCACGGCGTGCAGCGCCCGGCCCATCTGGGCGGGTGTCTCGTCCAGCGGCAGCACGCTGCCGTCGGCGATGCTGCTCGAGCCACACCCGCGCCGGGCAGGCCTGGACCCGTTCGAGCAGGCTGGGGGAGGCGCGGCGCGGGCCGTCCCGGCTGACGGGCCTGGCGATCTGGTGCGAGGAATCAGAATGCTGGTTCATGCGGGTGTGTTCCCTTTCTGCCCCGAGGTCCTGACCCGGGAAGCGCTGAACGGTCGTCCGCCCCGGTGCTGAGCGGACTGGGCTGGGACGGTCGCTGCTGGTGAGAACATCCGTTCTAATACTACGCACGTATGCCGACTTGTCAAACCGATCACACGCGCCGGCCCACCGAGGCTGATCGGTCGGGTGAAGGGCGAACGGCTGCCCGGCCATCACCCGTCGGGCCGGGGCCTGCCGCCAGGGAGCCTGGCGCTCGCTCAGCCGCCGGGCTCGGGCCCAACGCCGGCCGGCGCGAGTTCATTGGGTCCGCGGTCCCGTGCTGGGAACTGCCTCGGGCCGGACGACTTTGTATGGGTCTTCTTCAGCGACAAGCCGGCGCTTGCCAAAGCCCGAAGATCACCGTCGACGGCACATCAGCCGGCCTGATCGCCATCACCGCCGCCGACGGCAAGCAGCACCAGCAGCCGCTGATCGAGCCGGTGGACTTCTTCGACTCGCAGTAGCGCGCTCGGTGGCCTGGCGCCGATAGGCCAGTACGATGTATACTGGCGATGTATGGCAGGTATGATCCGAAAGCAGATGTACCTGGAGGAGCGGCAGCAGCGCAAGCTGAAACAGCTGGCGCAAGCGCGAGGGCGGACCGAAGCTGACGTCCTGCGCGAGGCTGTCGACGCTCTTCCTGAAACGGACGCCCTGGTCGCCAGGCTCGAGGCCGCGGGCCTGCTGGCCACCATGCCGCCGCTGCCGCGGGCTCTCCGCGCGGCCAAACGGTCCGATCTCGAGGCGGCGGCCTGGAAGCTGCTGGGAGACCGGCGCGAGACGCTTTCACTGAGCGACGCGGTCCTCGACGAGCGCGCAAGCGCGCGCTGGTAGCGGCGCCTCTGGCCGCGATCTGGTGGGATACCTCAGCGCTCTTTCGCCGCTATGCCCCGGGCGAGCCAAGGGCGGATCACGTGCGCGAGGCATGCGATCCTCAGCATGGGCACACGCTTCTCATGTCGCGCCTGGTCGTGCCGGAAGTGGCTTCCGCCCTCGCCGCCAAGACCAGGTCGGGACAGCTGAGCGCCGAACAACGCGACGCTCTGTGGCGCCTGTTCCGGGTTGATTTGACGAGGCAGTATCGTGTGCTGCAGCTGGCGGATGCGGTCTGGGAGCGGGCCACGCAACTCCTGTTCCGCTACACTCTGCGGGCCGCCGACGCGCTGCATCTGGCCTCGGCGTTGACGGCATCGGGGCTGGCAGCCCAGCCACTGGAATTCTGGACGGCGGACGAGCGGCAGGCGCTGGCCGCTCGCGAAGAAGGGCTGGCGGTGGAATTCCTTGCATGAGCAGCTATCGGCGTTAGGAGAAGCGCCGCCGACCAAGCGTGGCAGAAATACCTCCGCAGCGACGGGCGACGGTGGCGGGACGTCCGGCCTGAGCCGTTCGCGGGAACGCTGTTCAGATATCCGCCTGGGCGTTGGCTGTGAGCCATTGCTCCCGGTTGGCGCCGTAGTCTGAACCGATTGCCCCTTCCCGGACGAATCGCTTGAAGACGTCATAGACATCGGTCTTCGATCCTTCTTTCCTGAGCGTGGCTTCGTCGTTCAGGTAGAGGACGATGATCACCTGCTGCGTGCTGGAAAAGGGCCAGAGCAACCAACCGATG
>DATKRM010000295.1:0-2802 GCA_035532195.1 Solirubrobacteraceae bacterium | reverse complement strand
GAGCAGGCTGGGCATTGGCGGTCCTCTCCTTTGCTGGTTAGCCAGCCAAAGACTATCCGTCGCCAGACGCCGGCCCCGAGGATCCGCTGAGCAGGCGCTCCCGGAGGCGGTCGGTCTGTCCGGAGGCTGCGGCGCGGGCGGCCCGTTCGTCGCTCAGATCGATGCCGTGCTCGGCCGCCAAATCCATGAGCTCCTGGCGCTCCTCGTCCTGCTTGGCGAACAGGTAGAACATCCAGGCCAGGATCAGCGTGGTCAGGATCATCTCCTCGACCATCATCAGCCCGCCGGCCAAGTTCTGGTCCGAAAGCGGGTTCAAGCCGCGGGCCGCGTCGGTCGGCCTGTACACGGGATAGAAGACCGTGCTGGCCCAGATCAGGACGTTGCCCAGCACGGCCCCCACGAATCGCACCCCGATCACGTACAGGAGCTTGGCCCAGCCTGTGAACCAGGCCGGCTTGGGCAGAGGCCCGATCAGGGCCAGCCAGAGCAGGCAGCCAAACCAGAAGAAGCAGATGTGCTCGACGGCATGGACCAGGTCGTGGTTGATCGCGGCCTGATACATGAACGGGATGTGCCAGCCGTAGAGGTTGAGGCCCCACAGCGTCAGCGCGACGGCGGGGGAGGCCAGGACCCGCACGGGCCGGGTCAGCCGGAAGTGCAACAGCGGGGCCAACACCGGCCCGGTCAGCCCCAGCACGACGAACAGCGACGCGATGTCGCCGATGAAGATGTGCTGGGCCATGTGGGCGACCAGCACGTCGTCGGATAGGGTGTCCAGCGGCCCGACCTGAACTGCGGTCATGGTGGTCACGCCGAACACGAAGGACACGATGCGCCACGCGGGCACCGGCCGGCCCTCGTGGTGCAGCGTCATGGCTCGCCGCGTGTACAGCACCAGGTAGGTGATGAACGCCAGCTCGGGCGGCAGCGATTCGCCGAGGTGCATGGCTAAGCGTGCCCGGGCAGGTACTCGGGCGGCGGTGGGTAGGAGCTCTCAGCGCTGGCGATCTGGGCCAGCAGGGCCGGGGGGCTGGTGCCGCCGAGCACGCGCAGGCGGGGGAGGGTATACGGACTGTCCGCCCGGCTGGCCCAGCCGGGCACCACGGTGGTCGAGCCCACGAAACCGGCCGCCTTGACCTCGGCGATCACGCTGGCGTCGTAATGACCCGACGGATAGCAGAACCAGTTCACCGGGACGCCGTAGCGCTGACGCAGCAGATCCCGCGCGGTGACCACCTCCGTGTGCAGCTGGCCGGAGCTGAGGGTGGTGAGCTCGGCGTGGCTCATGCCCTGGGTGTCGAGCTCCCAACCCCCGGCCAGCAGACCGCGCACCTGGGGCGCGGTGAGGCCACCTTGGGATGCCGGCAGGCCGGTCAGCTGGATGTTCTCCACTCCCACCCAGCCCAGCCGCTTGAGCACCGGCAGGGCGTTCGTGTACTGCGAGGCGTAGCCGTTGTCAAAGCTGAGCACGATCGGCTTGCCCGGCCCCAGGGGCACGCCGCGGGTCCAGTTGGCCCGGAGCTGGTTCATGGTCACCGCGTGCCAGCCGGCGGCCTTCAGGGCCCGCATCTGCGCGGCGAACTCGGGGGCCGGCACGTACAGACCGGGGTACTTGACGCCGGCCACCGGAGGGTTGATTACGTGATACATGAGGATCGGGACCTTGGCGTCGCCGGGGTGCCTGGTGCCGTGGGCCACGGGCGGCTTGGGCCGCGCCGGACGGGTCGGCGGGGCGGAAGTGCTCGGCGCTCGGGCGGCCGTAGAGGTCGAGCCCGAGCTGCCGCAGGCCGCCAGCGCCCCGCTTGCGACCAGCACCGCGAGGACGGCGCCTGCGTTCCTGAGGCTCATGCTGGGATAATGGCAGTCATGGCTGTCGACCTCGGCGCGATCCTGGTTCCCATGGTGACTCCGTTTGGCGCTGATGGGAGCGTCGACGAGGAGGCAGCGGTCCGGCTCATGCACCATCTGGTCGACCGGGGGGCGGACGGAGTGGTGATCGCCGGGACCACCGGCGAGGCGGCCACGCTGACCGACGAGGAGCAGCTCGGGTTGATCGGGTTGGCCGTAGAGGAGATGGGCGACGGGTGCACGGTGGTGGCCGGCGTGGGGTCAAACGACACCCGCCACGCGGTCCATCTGACCGAGCGGGCCACCCAGTTGGGCGCACACGCTCTGCTGGCGGTCAACCCTTACTACACCCGGCCCAGCCGCCGGGGCATCGTCCGACACTACCAGGAGGTCGACCGGGCCACCGACCGCCCGATCCTGCTCTACAACATCCCTCAGCGGACCGGCTCGGACATGCCCAACGACCTGCTGGCCGAGCTGGCCCAGCTGGAGCACGTGGTCGGGGTCAAGCAGTCCAACCCGGACAACCTGGCCAAGATCGACGGTCTTCAGATCTACGCCGGCAATGACGACATGCTGGCGGAGGTGCTGGACATGGGCGAGCCGGGCGGGATCCTGGTGGCCGCGCATCTGGTCGCCGGTCAGATGCGCCGGATGGTGGACGAGCCCGCGCAGCGCCACGAGATCGATGCTGGACTGCGGGATGTCTACCGCGATCTGGGGGTGGCGCCGCTGGCCTGCTCGACCAAGGCCGCGCTCAACCTGATCGGACTCGAGGTGGGCGGCCCGAGGCTCCCGTACGTGGAGCTGGAGGCCGAAGAGCTCGCGGTGGTTCGCGGGATGCTCGAACGACACGGATTGCTCGAAACCGCGACAGCGTGAGCCTGCGCGTCCTCCCGCTCGGCGGGCTTGGGGAGATCGGCAAGAACATGATGGTCCTTGAGTACGAGGACC
>DATKRM010000294.1:0-8110 GCA_035532195.1 Solirubrobacteraceae bacterium | reverse complement strand
CGACCAACGGCCTCGACCTGGTCAACCCGGCCGCCCCGGCTCATGGCTACATCGGACGTACGTACGCCAGCGCCGGCGTGGGCCAGACGGTGGCGGTGATCGGACTGGCGCTGGTGTTGCTGGGCGCGGCGCTGGGGTTGCGGACGCGGAGGCGCTAGGGGGCGGGGGCGGGGGCCGCCGACCGCGCCGGGCGCCACGGCCGCGGCCACACGCCGCGCCTATCCTCGAATAGCCATGTCCGTAACCCCCGCCGACAAGCGCCGTGAGCTCCCCGACGAGCCGGGTGTCTATCTGTTTCGGGATGCCAAAGGCCGCGTGCAGTACGTGGGTAAGGCCAAGTCGATCCGCAAGCGGGTGGCCTCTCACTTCTCCAATCCCAGCACCCGCGGGGGGCGCAGCCTGGTGGACGACATCGACCAGATTGAGGCGTTGGTGGTGCACACCGAGGCTGAGGCGCTGCTGGCCGAGCAGAACTTCATCAAGCAGTACAAGCCCCGGTTCAACATCCGGCTGCGGGACGACAAGTCATATCCCTACATCGCGATCAGCCTGGACGAGGACTTCCCGCGCGTCTACTTCACGCGGGAGCGGCACCGCCGCGACCGCGCGTACTTCGGGCCCTACTCCAACGCCAAGCGGGTCCGGTCCACGCTGGAGGTCCTGGGCAAGGTGTTCATGTTCCGCTCCTGCGAGGGCGCGGAACCCGGCCGGCACAGTGGCTCGCCCTGCCTGGACTACTACATCAAGCGCTGCGAGGCGCCCTGCGTGGGCTACGTCAGCCGCGAGGAATACCGCCGCGGCATCGACGGGGTGATCGACTTCCTGTCCGGGCGCTACCGGGCGATCGAGCGCAGCCTGGAGGAGGGGATGCAGGAGGCGGCGGCCGAGCAGCGGTTTGAGGATGCCGCCCGGGACCGCAACCGGCTGCGCGCCGTGCGCTCACTGCTCGAGCGCCAGCGGGTGGCCAATGACTCCGTCGGGTCGCTGGATGCGATCGCCGTGGCCGTGGCCGACAACGAGGCCAATGCCCAGGTGTTTCAGGTCCGTGACGGCGTCCTGTCCGATCGCCAGAGCTTCTACCTGGACAACGCGGCCTCGGGGAGTGTGAGCGAGGTGGCCGAGGCGTTCATCCTCCAGTACTACGCCAGCGCCATCAGCCTCCCGCCGCTGCTCGTCGTCCAGCGGGAATTGGGGTCCCCGCCCAACCCGGCGCCGGCGCTGGCCGAGGCCCTGGCGCAGCGCCGCGGCGGCCCGGTGGAGATCCGGCCGGCGGAGCGCGGGGACAAGCGCCGGATCCTCGAGCTGGCCGAGCGCAACGCCCGGCTGGCGCTCGACCAGGAGCGGCTGCGCTCCGAGCGCCGGCGCCAGCAACGGGTCGAGGCCCTGGACGGCCTGCAGCAGGCGCTGGGCCTGGACGCCATCCCCATGCGGATCGAGTGCTTCGACATCTCGACCCTGATGGGGACCAACACCGTGGCCTCGATGGTGGTGTTCGAGGGGGGAGCGCCCAAGAAGTCGGATTACCGGCGGTTCAAGGTCCGTGACGTGACGCTCGACGACTTCGGCGCAATGAAGGAGGTGCTGGAACGGCGCATGGAGCGCTGGGAGCGCCAGCGGGACACCTCGCCCCACGACAAGGAGCACGACCCCAGCTTTGCCGCGCTGCCCAACCTGGTGGTGATCGACGGCGGCAAGGGTCAGCTGAACGCAGGCTTGCGCGCGCTGGATGGGTTCCGCCAGCGCGGCGTTTACGTGATCGCGCTGGCCAAACGGATCGAGGAGGTGTTCACCCCGGGCGCGCGTGATCCACTGCGGCTGGACCACCACACCCCGGAGCTTCAGCTGCTCCAGCGGGTGCGCGACGAGGCCCACCGGTTCGCCATCGCCCATCACCGGATCCGCCGCGACCGGGCGATGACTGGGTCGATCCTGGATGAGCTGCCGGGCGTGGGGCCGACGCGCAAGCGCGCCCTGCTGCTGCACTTCGGCTCACCGGAGGCGGTCCTGGCCGCTTCCCGCGAGGAGCTACAGGCGGTTCCCGGCGTCCCGGGCAAGCTGGCCGGGCAGATCTACCGGGAGCTCCACCGGACCGGCGTCTAACTGGCCTACTGCGTCAGCAGAACCGCCGAGCCGGGTGGCATCTGGATCGTGTAATTCCCCAGCACCGGCTGGATGGACTGCGTCTGCATGGAACCCAGGTTGCCGGTGCTCGTCGCCGAGCCGAAGCTCTGGCCGCCCAGGGTGACGCCGCTGGTGGCGCTGACGTTCGGCGCCTGCAGCCAGGTCAGGCTGGCCGGCCCGGTGAGCCCGCTGATCTGGAGCTGGACCGAGTAGGAGTTAGCCGGGTCCTTGTTGATCACCACCACCCGGGTGCGGAAGTCCTGGCCGCGGGTCGCCCACACCTTCACCGGACCGTTGGGGTTCACGCTGGTCGGCAGCAGCTGCGCGCCGGCCGGGAAGGCCTGACCGAACATGAGCAGCGCGTAGTACTCGGGGTGCACGAACGCCTGCCAGCCCGTGGCCGGGTGGCTGAACGTGAACAGCTCATACGCGGCCCCCGGGAGTGAGTGGACGTTGACCCCGTCGACCCCCGCGCTGGCCAGGTTGAACAGCGTGTCGAGCATCCACAGTGCCGAGGCGAACGTGTCCGACACCCCGGGCTTGCCCGAGCAGGAGGCCGAGTTGAGCTCATCGAGCCGGAAGCCCAGCCCCTTCTGGTGGGCGCTGGCGACGTACGGCGCGACCTGCTGGGCCAGTCCGGCCGACGAGCCGTCGGATAGCAGGGCGGGGATGGTGGGATAGCCGGGGTCGGCGGGGTTGCTCAAGCAGGCCCGGAGGGGGTAGCGGTGCAGCGTGAGCAGGCGCAGGCCCGGCTCGGCCGCGATGAATCGGCCCAGCCCGCTCAGCCAGGTCAGTTCGGCGAATGCCGGTCCAGCCAACGGGAAATGGGGCAGCGCGGCCCGCCAGCGGGCGAACTGGGCCAGGTACTGCGAGAGCCCCCAGGAGGATCCGCGGGCGAACACCACCCGTCCTCGCCGGTCCCGATACCAGGGAAACAGGCTGTAGACGTCCGGCTCGTTTCCGATTTCGAACTCGTCGATGTAGCGACGGCCCACCCCGGAGAGCAGCGTCCGGGCCTCGGTGGCCGCCAGTCCGGGCCGGCCGGCGGCCAGGTTGAGATCCAGGATCATCCGGGCGCCCAGCGCGGCGGCCAGGGCCTGGGTGGTGCGCATCCAGCCCTCGGTCAGGCGGTAGCTCACACCGCCGGGTGGGATCATGCCGCGGATGGGCCACCAGGTCCGGTCGGCGCTGTTGCCGCCGATCCGCAGCACCGGGGAGCCGCCGGGGGCGACCAGGTTGCGCAGCAGCGCGATCAGCACCGGGTTGACGGCCCGGGGGTCGCGGCCGGTGTATAGGTGCAAGGCGCTGTACTCCAGCGACACGCCGGTGAATCCGGGCGGCAGCTTGGCTCCGGTGGGTTGCGACCCCACCGTGGCCGAAACCTGAGGGTCGGCCGGGCTGGCAGCGGCCGGCGGGGCGTCGGACTCGGGGACGATCAGGATGGTCAGCGCCAGCAGCACGCAGGTCAGGCCGGCCAGCAGCCAGGTGCGGACGCCATATCGGCCCATGCCGGGGGATCGTGTCACAACGCGATCGTAAGCTTTAGGTAGGTGTCGGCATCGAGGACAGAGCACGTGGACAAGGATTCCGAGCCGGCTGAGCCGGAGTCTGCGCTCATCGATCTGGTGATCATCACCGGTTTCTCGGGTGCCGGGAAGTCGACCGCGATGGCCGTGTTCGAGGACGAAGGGTATTTCTGCGTGGACAACCTTCCCTCGGAGATGATCCGCTCGCTGGTCGAGCTGTTCGTGCATAAGGGGTCGAAAGTGGCCCGGGCGGCGGTGGTGTCGGACGTGCGCGGCGGCAGCTACTTCGAGGGCCTGGAGTCGATCCTGGATGACCTGAGCGCCCTGGGGGTCGAGCACCGGGTGGTGTTCCTGGAGGCGGACGAGCAGGCGCTGATCACCCGCTACAAGGAAACCCGGCGGCGTCACCCGCTGGCCCCCAGCGGCAGCGTGGTGGAGGGGATCGCCGGCGAGCGGGAGCTGCTGCGTCCGTTGCGGGACCGGGCCGATGTGGTGATCGACACCAGTGGACTGACCGTGTGGATGCTCCGGCGCAAGCTGGCCGACGAGTTGCTGCCCTCGCGCACGCCGGGCCGCCTGGCGGTCACGTTCGAGAGCTTTGGGTTCAAGTACGGGCCCCCGCGCGACCCGGACCTGCTGCTCGATGTGCGCTTTCTGCCCAACCCGCACTATGAGCCGGATCTGCGCCCTCTGACCGGCAACGACTCCCGGGTGGTGGAGTTCATCGACCAGGACGGGGAGCTCGAGCGGTTCTACGAGCGCCTGCACCCGCTGCTCGACTATCTGCTGCCCCAGTACCTGTCCGAGGGCAAGGCGCACCTGGTGGTGGCCATCGGGTGCACGGGCGGCCGGCACCGGTCGGTGGCCATCGTCCAGCACCTGGTAGATCGCTACGCACCCTCGCCGGACTACCTGGTCGAGGTGGTCCACCGGGACGCCGGTCGGCCGGCATGATCGACCACGTGGGGTTCGAGGTGTCAGACCTCGACCGGTCGGGCCGGTTCTACGACGCCGTGTTCGGCGCGCTGGGCGGACGCCGGATGCTGGAGTCTGAGCACGGGGTGGCCTACGGGATCAGCGCGCCCACCGTGTGGATCGTGGTGCGCGGGCACTCGCCAGCCGCCGGCTACGGGCACATCGCGCTGACGGCCAGCGGCAAAGCGGCCGTGGACGCCGCCCACGCGGCGGGCCTGGCCCACGGCGGCCGGGACGACGGAGCACCCGGGCGACGACCGCAATATGGCCCGCGCTGTTATGCGGCATACCTCAGGGACCCGGACGGTCTCAGGGTCGAAGTCGTCTCGCGAAGATAACGGCTAGCCTTGAGGTGCCGACGGCGCCGCCGCCGGCATTTTGTGTCTTCGCAGACGCCACGAAGGGAGACAGCAGCGCATGCCGGTACGAGTCGGGATCAACGGATTCGGACGCATCGGCCGCAACGTCTTCCGAGCCGCCTACGAGAGCGGGGCCGATATCGAGTGGGTGGGGGTGAACGACTTGGTGGCGCCGAGCACCATCGCCCACCTGGTCAAGTACGACTCCAACTACGGGCCGTTTCCCGGTCAGGTGGCGGCCAGCCAGGCTGGGATGCGAATCGATGGCCAGGAGATTCGGGTCCTGGCCGAGCGGGATCCGGCGGCTCTCCCCTGGGGCGAGCTCGGCGCCGACGTGGTGATCGAGTCCACGGGCCTGTTCACCGACCGGGAGAACGCGGCCAAGCACCTGGAGGCCGGGGCCAAGAAGGTGGTCATCTCAGCGCCCGCCACCGACCCGGACGTGACCGTGGCCCTGGGCGTCAATTTTGAGGACGCCTACGACCGGGACAGCCACCACGTGATCTCCAACGCATCGTGCACCACCAACTGTCTGGCCCCGATCGCCAAGGTGCTGCACGAGGCGATCGGGATCAAGCACGGCCTGATGACCACGATTCACGCCTACACGGCTGACCAGCGCCTGCAGGACATGCCGCACCGTGACCTGCGCCGAGCTCGCGCGGCAGCGGTGAACCTGATCCCGGCCTCCACCGGCGCGGCCAAGGCCATCGGCCTGATCATCCCCGAGCTCAACGGCAAGCTGCACGGCTTCGCCGTCCGGGCCCCGGTGCCCACGGGAAGCGTGGTCGATCTCACGGTTGAAGCCGAGCGGGCCTCCAGCGTGGACGAGGTGAACGCCGCGTTGAAGGCTGCCGCGGACGACGGTCCGCTCAAGGGGCTCCTGACCTACACCGAGGACCCGATCGTGTCCTCGGATATCGTCAAGAACCCCGCCTCCTCGATCCTCGACTCGCAGCTCACGGCGGTGATGGACGGGACCATGGTCAAGCTCGTTTCCTGGTACGACAACGAGTGGGGCTACTCCAATCGCATCGTAGAGCTGGTTCAGCAGCTGCTTTGAGGACGCTCCAGGATCTCGGCGACCTTGACGGCAAGCGTGTACTCGTCAGGGTCGATTTCAACGTGCCGCTCGAGCCGGCAGCGGGCTCGGAGGGTAAGGTCCGGGTGGCCGACGACACGCGCATCCGCGCTGCGCTGCCCACGATCGAGGAGCTGCGCCGTCGCGGCGGCAAGCTGGTCTTGGTGTCGCATCTGGGTCGGCCGCAAGATCACGAGCCCGGGCTCTCGATGCGTCCCGTGGCCGACCGACTGGCCGAGCTGTCCGGGGCCGACGTGACGCTGGCCCCGGGCGTGGTCGGACCCGAGGTTAAGGCGTATGCCGAGAACCTCCACCCGCGCGACATCCTGATGCTGGAGAACGTCCGCTACGAGCCGGGAGAGACCACTAATGATCCCGCGCTGGCCCAGGCCCTGGCCGAGCTCGCCGACGTCTACGTCAACGACGCGTTCGGAGCGGCCCACCGAGCCCACGCTTCCACCGAGGGGGTGGCCCGGCTGGTGGCCGATCGGGCCGCCGGCCCGTTGCTGGAGCGCGAGGTCCGGGTCCTGGGCAAGCTGCTATCGGACCCCGTCCGCCCGCTGGTGGCCGTGCTGGGCGGAGCCAAGGTGAGCGACAAAATGGCGGTCATCGACCGGTTCCGGTCGCTGGCCGACACGCTGCTGATCGGTGGCGCGATGTGCTTTCCCTTCCTGGCGGCCGAGGGACATGCGGTGGGGGCGTCACTGTGCTCGTCCCAGGACGTGGAGCTGGCCGGCCGGGTACTGGCCCGGCTCGACGCCGCGCGGGCGACGATCCAGCTACCGCGTGACCTCGTGGTGGCGGATCGCCTGGCCGCCGAGGCCCACTCGATGGCGCTCGACGGCGTGGAGGTGCCGGAGGGCCTGATGGGCGTGGACATCGGACCCCGCACCGCGGAGGCGTACGCCCTGGTGATCACGGCCGCGGGCACGGTGTTCTGGAACGGGCCGATGGGGGCGTTCGAGCTGGAGCCGTTCGCGGCGGGTACCCGGGCTGTGGCCGAGGCGGTGGCCGGTGCGCCCGGGTGCACCGTGGTCGGCGGCGGCGACTCGGCCGCGGCGCTCAATCACTTCGGCCTGGCCGACCGGGTCACTCACCTGTCCACCGGTGGCGGAGCCGCCCTCGAGCTGTTCGAGGGCAAGCCGCTGCCCGGAGTGGAGGCGCTGCAGTGAGCCGCACCCCGCTGATCGCCGGCAACTGGAAGATGCACAAGACAGTGACGGAGGCCGAGAGCTTCATCGCCGCGCTGCTGCCCCGCGTGTCGACGGTGAGCCGAGTCGACGTGGCCATCTGCCCGCCGTTCACCGCTCTGGGGCCCATGGTGGAGTCGACCCGGGGGTCCCGGGTCGAGGTGTTCGCCCAGACCATGCACTACGAGCCGGAGGGCGCATTCACGGGCGAGGTATCGCCCCGGATGCTGACCGACGTCGGCGCCCACGGCGTGATCCTGGGTCACTCCGAGCGACGGGGGATGTTCGGAGAGACCGACCGGGCGCTGGCGCTCAAGGTGCCGGCGGCGCTGACTGAGGGCCTGGTCCCGATCCTCTGCGTGGGGGAGACCGAGGAGGAGCGCGACGCCGATGAGACCGAGCGAAAGCTTCGCCACCAGGTCCAGGAGGGCCTGGGTCGGGTGCCGACCGAACGGCTGGCCGAGGTGGTGATCGCCTACGAGCCGATCTGGGCGATCGGAAGTGGCCGGGTGGCCACGGCCGAGCAAGCGGAGGAGGCGATCTCGTTCATCCGCGCGCTGGTGGGCGATCGCTCGCGTGAGCAGGCCGAACGGGTGCGCGTGTTATACGGCGGTAGCGTCAAGACCGAGAACTGCTCGATGCTCCTGGACCTCCCCAACATTGACGGCGCGCTGGTCGGCGGAGCCAGCCTCGAGCCGGAGTCCTTCGCCGCGATCGTGACCGCCGCAGCAGCCGCGGCCGGATGAGTCTGCCGCCCGGGCCCGGCGCTGTCCCGGTCCCCGCGGCCGTGCTGGTGGTACTCGACGGGTGGGGGCTGGCGCCAGCCGGGCCCGGGAATGCGGTGTCGCTGGCGCACAC
>DATKRM010000293.1:0-10563 GCA_035532195.1 Solirubrobacteraceae bacterium | reverse complement strand
GGACCTCGTCGCGGCGGGCGCGCGCGGCGGTGGGATTGGTGAACGGGTCATAGACCGACGGCGCCTGCGGCAGCCCGGCCAGCAGCGCCGCCTGCGCCAGGTCCAGACGCTGGACCGGCCGGTCGAAGAACATCTTCGCCGCCGCCTGGATCCCGTAGGCCTCCTGGCCACCCGCGGTCCCGTACGGGACGTTGTTCAGGTAGCCGACCAGGATCCAGGCCTTGGTGTGATGCGCGTACAGCTGCATCGCCAGCTTGGCCTGCGTGATCTTGTACTTGAGGTCGTGGTGGACGGCGTACTTGGTGCCGTTGAGGTACTGGTTGTCCACCAGCTGCATGGTCAGCGTGGAGGCGCCCTGGAGCGAGTTGGCCTTGCCGAACACATCTCGGATGCCCGCGCGCAGGATGCCCTGATAGTCGAGCGCGCCGTGCTTGTAGAACCGTCGGTCCTCGATGGCCACGGTGGCATCCTTGAGCTGCTTGGGGAACCGCCCGGTGGGAACCGGCACGAACAGCGTGTCGGTGTGGATGTAGCCGAGCAGTGAGCCGTCGGCGGCGTAGATGGCCGACGGCTGATGGGGCGTGCGCTGGGTCAGCTGGTCCAGGTTGGGGGCACTGTCGGCCACCGCCACCACCCATCCGACGGCGAACAGGGCGGCCAGCGCGACGGCGGCCACGGCCACGAGCGCGGTCATCCCGACGACCTTTCGCCCAGAATGGGTTCGCCGTCGACGTCCGTGCCGTCGGTGCCGTTGTCGTTCGCGTCGACTCATACAATCGCTGCCCACAGGAGCCTACGCTGCATCAGAAACGGCACGCGCCGGCTGCCGGAGGGAGTGTAGCCAGAGGCTGGTTTCTGCCCGTGGCGTCAGGCTCCTGCCCAGGATGCCAGACTGGTGCCGATATGAGTCTTGGGGCGCTCCAGGAACGGCGACGCTGGCGAGGCGTCAACCCGGCCGTGTGGCGCGCCGCGCTGGGCTCCGAGGCGGTACGCGTGACCTGGCGAGCGTTCTGGACCTCGCGTCTGCTGGTGTGGGGCGCGGGTGTGTTCGGGCTGCTGTCGATTCCCAAGGCCGACTGGGCTCCCCGGTTCGATCCCGCGTCGCTGACTGCTCCCTTCGGGTATTTCGGCAACCTTTTGGTGGCGCCGTTCGCGCGCTGGGATTCGGTCTGGTACCTGGCCATCGCCATCGGCGGGTACGACCACGAGGCCGCCCGCACCGCGTTCTTCCCCCTGTATCCGCTGACCGTGAGAGGACTCGGGGGGATCGGGAGCTCGTGGGGCTTCTATCTGATCGCGGGAATCGTGATCTCGCTGATCTGCTTCGCCATCGCCATGGTCCTGCTGTACAAGCTGGTCGAGCTCGAGCTGGGCGAACAGGTGGCCCGGGCCACGGTCATGCTCATGGCGTTCTGCCCCATGGCCTTCTACTTCTCGGCCGTGTACTCGGAGTCGATGTTCCTGGCCCTGTCGCTGGGCTGCATCTACTCGGCTCGCCAAGGGAAGTGGCTGCTGGCCGGGGTGCTGGGGGCGCTGGCCGCGGCCACTCGCAACAGCGGGGTGATGCTGATCGTGCCGATGGTGCTGCTCTACCTGTACGGCCCTCGGACCGATCGCGAGCCGGTGCGGACCATCGCCTTCCGCGCTCACCGCGGCCTGGCCCGGCTGCGTTGGCTGCTCCCGCGCTACCCCGTCCGTCCCGGACTGCTCTGGGCGCTGCTGGTGCCGGTTGGACTCGGCGTGTACGTCCTCGTGCTCCAGCTCACCACCGGCGACGGGCTCACCCCGTTTCAGTCCCAGACCGTGTGGTTCCGTCACTTCGCCGGCCCGTTCGGCGGGGTGTGGAACGGCGCGGTGGCCGCGTGGGACGGGCTGCGTCAGCTGATCCACGGCTCGGCGTCGCACGTCTACTTCCCCCAGGCGGGCGGAGATCCGTTCGTGGCCTCGGGGCACAACCTGGTCCTGTTCGGGTTCCTGATCCTCGGGGCGGTGGCGCTGGTGGGTGCCTTCCGGCGCCTCCCGATCGCCTATGGCGCCTACGCCCTGACCGCGCTGGCCATGCCGCTCAGCTACCCCGCTGATCCGCAGCCCCTGATGTCCCTCCCCCGCCACGAGTTGGTCCTGTTCCCGCTGTTCATGTGGGCGGCCTGGTGGATCACCAAGCGAAGATGGACCACCCCGGCCATCGCTTCAATGGCCGTCCTGCTCGGGCTGTTCACGGTCGAGTTCACCACCTGGCGCTTCGTGGCTTGACCGCCCTAGCAGCCGGCCCCGTGCGCGCGCTCCTGCTCGACGCCCTGGGCACGCTGCTCGAGCTCGACCCGCCGGCGCCCCGGTTGCAGGATCAGCTGCGGCGCCGGGGGATAGAGGTCGGCGAGGCCCTGGCCGAGCGCGCGATCGCGGCCGAGATCGCCTACTACCGGTCCCACCTCGACGAGGGGCGCGATGACCCCAGCCTCGAGCGCCTGCGCCGGCGCTGCGCGGAGGTCGTGACCTGCGAGCTGGCCCCCGGGCTGGACGCAGCGCTGCCCGGGCCAGACGAGATGACCGAGGTCCTGCTGGCCTCGATCCGGTTCACGCGCTTTGCCGATGTCGAACCCGTGCTGGGCGAACTGAAGCGGCGGGGGCTCAGGCTGGTGGTGGTCTCCAACTGGGACGTGTCGCTACACGCAGTGCTCGACCGGCTGGGGGTGGCGGCCCACCTGGACGGCATCGTGACCTCAGCCGAAGTGGCCGTCCGCAAGCCGGCGCCGGAGATCTTCGAGCGGGCGCTGGCGCTCGCCGGCGCGAGCCCAGCCGAGGCCCGACACGTGGGTGACAGCCTCGAGGAGGACGTCGCGGGAGCGCGGGCGGCCGGCATCGACCCGATCCTCATCCGCCGCGGCTCAGAGGCCACGCCGGTCGATGTGCCGGTCATCAGCAGCCTGGCCGAGCTGCCGGCGCTGGTGACCCGACCCGCGGACTGAGTATCGTTTGCGTTGCGGTGGATGAGGGTTCCCCCATCTCCTACCAGGTTCTCGATACGGGCGTGCCGGTGTACTCGCTAGAAGGCGAGCAGCTGGGCACGGTCGACCACGTGGTGGCCGCCGTGGGCGCCGACATCTTCCACGGCGTGATCATGCGCACGCGCGACGGCCGGAGGTTCATCGCCGGCGACCAGGTGGCCTCCCTGCACGAGCGCGGGGTCGATCTGCGGATCGACGCGGCGGCCGCGGCCGATCTGCCCGAGCCGCACGGCGCCGCTCCGGCCCGGCGGGTGCACGAGCCGGGGCTCAAGCCCAGCCGCTGGCACCAGATCGTCGACAGGTTCAGCGGCGCGCCTCCGCACCGGGGCGACTGGATCGACGAGGAATAGGTTTAGCTCCCGCCGCTAGCGGGTACTAACAGCCGGACCGGCCAAGGAACTGCGCCCCCACTTCCTTGGCCCCTCTGGGAGGGCTCAGATGGATCTGGGTCCTCCCAGAGACCCCTACCCAGTGGCAGCGGCCGGGTCGGCGGTCGCCACCGGCGTGCGGGCCGCCAGCCCCATTCGCAGCGCTCCAGCCGCCTCCAGCATGGCCTCCCGGCCCACCCGGCCGAGTCCGATCGTGCTCGCGAACCCGTGGATCAGCTGCGCCTGCCGGTGCAGCGCCACCGCCACCCCGGTCTCCCTGAGCCGGCGCGCGTATTCCTCACCCTCATCGCGCAGCGGGTCAAACCCAGCGGTGGCGATGTAGGCGGGCGCCACGCCGCTCAGCTCGTCGGCCAGCAGCGGCGAGCAGCGCGGATCGCGCAGCTCCCCGTCGCTTGCGTAGTGAGACTGGTACCAGTCCAGGTCGGCCTCGGTCAGGTAGAAGCCCTGGCGGAACAGGGAGTAGGACCGGCGCTTCTCGGACAGGTCGAGCCAGGGGTAGAGCAGCAGCTGGAAGGCCGGGGCAGCCTCGCCCTCCCGGGCCGCCGCCTGGGCCACTCCGGCGGCCAGATTGCCTCCGGCGCTGTCGCCGCCCACCGCCACCCGGGCCGGATCGATGCCGAGCTCCTCGGACCGGGCGACCACGTCATGCAGTGCGGCCAGCGCGTCCTCGGGCGCCGCGGGAAACCGGTGCTCCGGTGCCAGCCGGTAATCGACCGAGACGACTCGGGCACCGGACTTGGCGGCCAGGAATCGGCAAAGGTTGTCGTGGGTGTCGAGATCGCAGACCGCGAAGCCGCCGCCGTGGTAAAAGACCAGCGCGGGATCGCCGTCCGCCGCCGCGCCCGGCCCGGGCGTACGCGGCACGTATAGCCGGGCGCGCAGCGGCCCCTCAGCGCCGGCGAGCTGGAGCTCCGTCACCCGTTCCACCTCGATCTTCGGGCCTTCGAACGTGCGCACGTCCTTCCTCAGCCGCTCGCGCGCCTGTTTCACGGTGAGCTCCGGCAGCTCCGGCTCTCCGGCCAGCTCCAGCAGCTTGAGCGCCAGCTGCACCTCCGGGTGCAGCTGCTGACCGTCCACCGTCGCCGGCTGGCCGAGCACCCGGCGCAGGGCTCGGGGCGGGAGCGCGACTAGACCGCGGACGACCGCTGCTTGAAGCCGTTCAGATAGCTGGGCGGTTTCCGCGATGGGCGGATTCTATGGCCCCAACGGGGCCGGCGAGCCGGAGCCGATCAGCGCGCCCAGCGCCTCGGCCACCTGGAGGGAATTGATCGGACCCAGGCGGACCGTCCAGCCTCCGTCAGCCTCCTGGCGCAGCGCGTAAGCCACGTCGTGCGCGTACAGGTGCGCGGCCGCCTGTTCGGCGTCCTCGCAGGCCCACGGGCCCTGAAATGTGGCGTCCAGGCCGTATCGCTCGTCATCGAGCGGCCAGAGCGTGAGCCGGTCGGGGAAGATGGCGCCCCCGAGTACGGTCGAGCAGCCGGGCGCGAAGTCAAGCGCAGGGGAAGACATTGCCTAACCTGCAATTCGACAGCGTGCCCACCGTCCCTCCACCCCCAGCGACTGCCCCCACCGGCAGCCCTCCACCTGACGTCGATCGGGCGGGCCCCGGGGCTGATGAGCCGTCATGGCCGCTGTGGACCGTCGTGGCCGCCGTTCCCCTGGGCCTGGTGCTGGGGTTTCTGGCCAGCAGCGTCGTGGTGGGCGGAATCGCCGCGGTGGGTGGATACGACCTGAACCACCTGCCACCCGGGCTCAACCTTTCCGCCGACGTTCTGTTCGACCTGGGCTTCGTGGCCGCGGCGCTGTACATGGCCAAGGTGACGGGCGGTCTGCGGGCCTCGGACTTCGGCTTTCGGCGGGTGCGCATCCCGCCTGCGCTCGGCGTGACCGTGCTCGCCGCGGTCAGCTACTACGTGGTCACCGCTATCTACGCCTCGGCGCTCCACTTCCACGGCAACGAGAAGCTGCCTCGCGAGCTGGGCGTGAGCAAGAATACCGCCGCGCTGGCGGGGGCCGCGGTGTTCGTGTGTCTGATCGCGCCGGTGGCCGAGGAGTTCTTCTTCCGCGGCTTCATCTTCGGTGTTCTGCGGCGCTGGCGGATCGTGGTGGCCGGGCGTCAGCTGGGCCCGTGGGTGGCCGCGGTGATCACGGGCATCCTGTTCGGGCTGGCCCACTCCGGCTCGGCGTCTCCGCGCTATCTCGTCCCGCTCGGTTTCCTCGGCTTCGTGCTGTGCCTGGTTCGCTGGCGCACCGGCTCGCTGTATCCCTGCATCGCGCTGCACGCGCTCAACAACTCGCTGGCGCTGGGGGTCGGGCAGCTGAGCTGGAACGCGCCCGAGGTCGTGGCTCTGGTGGTTGGCTCGGTGGTCGTGGCGGTGGCCGTCACGCTGCCGCTGGCCGGGCCCAGGCGGACCGCCACCTCGGCGGTGGTTTAGCTTAGGCGGTCATGGCCAAGGTCGATCCAACCAACCCCCCTGGGTGGTTTAATTGAGGTTCATGTTAAGGGGGCGAATAACAACGACGATGGGTGGGCTGGCCTTGGCGGCTGGAGGGCTGGTTCCCGCCTTCGCGTTGGCCGACTCCTCGCCGCCCTCCTCTACCCCGACGGCGACCACCCCGACGGCGACCACCCCGACGATCACCACTCCCACCACGCCGACGACGCCCGTCAAGCCGCCGCCCAAGCCCAAGCCGGCGGTGGCCGGCAGCGTCCGGATCTACCTGCCCGATGCATTCTTCGTCAACCGCAACCCGGTGGAGGTGCCACGTCGCTCCTTCCACGTGGGAGGCGTTGTGCGGCCATATGTGGCCGGTCAATGGGTGACGCTGAAGGTCCGCGCGGGACAGCGTGTGGTCAAGACGCTCAAGCTGCGGGTGAAGCCGTCGCGCAACCATCGCTACGGGCACTTCCGCTACCACGTCTCCAGCCCCAGCACGGGTCAGGTGGAGGTGGAGGTGAGCCACAAGCGGACGCCGCAGATGAAGGCCTTCAGTTCACGCCGTTCATTGGAGTCGCTGCAGCCCAGCGCCGGCTTCGGGTCTCGCGGACCGTTCGTGCAGCTGATGCAGCAGCGACTGGCGGCGCTGCACATCTTTATCCCTCAGTCCGGGGTCTACGACCAGGGCACCGGGCTAGCCCTCGATGCCTACCACCGGCTCATTCATCGGGGTACGTCGCAGGATCTGGACGGCGTCACGATCAGCTACCTGCTGAACGGCTGGGGCGAGTTCAAGCTTCGGTTCCCCAACCACGGGCGCCACGCCGAGGGCAATCTGGGGCTCCAGCTGCTGGCTCTGGCCGATGGCAAGAACGTGCAGATGATCTTCCCCATCAGCTCCGGCAAGCCCTCGACGCCCACCATCCTCGGCGACTTCCAGGTCTACGACCGGGTGCCCGGCTACCTGCCGGACGGGATGTACTTCTCCGACTTCTTCTACGGCGGCTATGCCATCCACGGCTACGACCCGGCGCCCGATTATCCGGCCAGCCACGGCTGCATGCGGCTGCCGATCGTCGACGCCATCACCGTGTTTAACTGGCTGAACTACGGCGACTGGGTGGACACGTACTACTGAGCGCGAGGGCAGGCAGCGCCCTCTAAGTCACGCGCGAATATCGGGCCAGGTAGCCCAAGCCCAGGCCGTATACCAGGAGCGCCAACAGGGTCGATGCGAGCTCCACGCTCCACTGGCTGCTCGATCCCACCAGCGAACGAAACGGTGAGGTCAGGGTCCGGGCCGCGTCGTCGATGAACCGGCGCGGCTGACCGGGGCTGGTGGACGTCGCCTGCTTGGTGCTGGGACTGGCCGTCCCGTTGGCCAGCTGGCTGACCTGCTGCTTGGAGGCGTGCGAGACCTGGTCCAGGGCAAACAGCACGAACGACAACGCGACCAGTGTGCAACAGATCAGCGCACACCAAATGAGCGCGCGGGAGACCACGGCGCTTGGATCGACCCCCGGCGCGATTAGCATGAGCTTTCGCCATGGGCCTCGACACCGGTACGACCCCGCGTGAGCGGCTGCTGGCTGAGCTCCGGGAGCATGCCCTGGTGATCGGGGAGGTAGTGCTCACGAGCGGCCGCACCTCCCAGTACCTGATTGACGCCAAGCGGGCGATCCTTCAGCCGGCGGGCTTCGCGGCGCTGTCTGAGCTGGTGGCCGAGCAGGCCCGGGCGTGGAACGCCACGGCGGTGGGCGGTATGACCATGGGTGCCGATCCGATCGCCTGTGCCGCGCTGGCCGGCGGCGCTCCGGTCAAGGCGTTCTTCGTGCGCAAGGAGGTAAAGCAGCACGGCCTGGCCCGTCGGATCGAGGGTCCGCCACTCAGCCCGGAGGACCGCTGCCTGGTGGTCGAGGACGTGGTCACCACCGGCGGCTCCACGATCGCCGCGCTCCAGGCCCTGCGTGAGGAGGGCCTCCGGGTGTGCGGTGTGCTGGCCATCCTCGATCGTCTGACCGGAGGTGCCGTCGCCATTGAGGAGGCCGCCGGGTCGCCGTTCGTGGCGCTGACCACGATCGACGACGTCTATCCCGAGCGGCCGGACCGCAATTAGGTCCGGGGAGGCGAGCGGGTGTCTTGCGGAAGCGCGCACAGAGAGTACCCTCGGTCGGGATGCCCTGGCACACGCGCTCTGGGCTGCGCCCGGTGCGCGCGAGCGTGCCCAGCATTTGGTTGCCGTGCTGGACATTGCGCTAGCGACGCCCGCCGTCACGACGGCCTCTCACGGGACTCCCAACAAGCCCCCGAAAGTCCCGAACTGCGCCCAATTTGCGAAGGCCAAGATCGAGCAGGCAATCCACGTAAGCTCGGGCGACCTTTTCTTCATGGGGCGGCAGCCAACGAGTAACGCCTGCGGGTACACAGCGTTCGTCTCCACCGATCGCTATGAGGACCTGGTCACGGTCTCGGTCAGAGCCACGAGTGAGTTCGAGTTCGAACAGGCCGAGGAGCTAGCCAAGCACGCCGCTCAGCAACCCCAGAAGCCTGACAACTACCAGCAGTTTGGCCTCGTCAGGACCCGCGGAGCCAGGATGTTCTACGCGGACCACATAACCGATAACAAGACTCTGAAGCCCTGCCCGAAAGGTTGGAAGCTGCCCACGTTCGGCCCGCCGCTGTGCAAGAGTGCGCCACCCTGGGTCGCGATTACCGTCTATTCCTACGGGGCTTTGAAGCCGCGGGGGCCGAAGGCGTTCGTGGCAGTCGGCCTGGCGATGGAGACGCCCGGGGACCGAAACCGTGTGGTGTCCCTGAACAGGGCGATCCTGTCCGGCAAGATTCGCTGACCGGGTCGCCCGACCGGCACGCCCGGACTCTAGAAGCCGAGCGTCTCGGGCACGAGGATCACGGTGATGCGATCGGAGGGGTCGTAGTGGATGATCAGGGTCTTCGCGAGCAGGCTCCCCGGGAAGCCGGCGTCCTGCATGCGGGCGTATTCCCGGGGCAGGCTGTATTCGCGTACGCGGCGAAGGCCTTCGGCGAGGTCGCGGGCAAGTTTTTGGTGACCCACCACGAGGATCACGTCGCCGCCGGCGTAGGCGTAGGCGCCGAGCTGGCTGCCGGAGCCTGAGCCAACGATGATCTCTCCGTCGTCGGTGATGGCGTGCGCGCTGCCGATGATGTAGTCGGGTGCGGCGCCGAGCTTTCGCATCTCACGGCCTTGCGTCCCGCGGTCGAGTGAACTCAACTGAGACCGGATCGACTCGTAGCGCCCCGACTCCTCGATCTCCGAGGTGATCCCGAGCTCGCGAAGCGTCTCGGACAGCGCAGTGTGGACCTCTGAGCCTTCGGGAATCGCGCCCAGTACAAGTTGCCTTGCCTGCTCTGCGCCGTCGGCGACTTGCGCCTTGAAGCCCCGGGCGCGGAGTGCGTCAGCGGTTCGTTCGAGCTGGGCGCGGTCGGCTGGGCGCTCGAACTCGAGATTGGCTGGACCAGGGTCGGGGAGAGTGAATGACACGAGCGCGGCTCCCTTGATCGGGTTGGACGAGGAAACTAGCGCGGCAGGCGCCGGCAGCTGGCGCGCACCTGGTGCACGCCCTGGACCCGCCAGCCGCCCCGGGGGAGCGGGGTGAACAGCACCAGCGGGTTGCCGTGCTGGATGGCCTGGCCGTACTTGAATCCCACCTTCGAAACATTCACGGCCAACTGCCAGGCCAGCACCGTCTGGTACTCCAGGCGGGTCAACGGCTCGCCGCAGGCCCGCAGGTGGGCCGCACCGCCGTAGCGCGTGATCACCGCCGAGAGTCGATTGATCTCCTTGGTCCGGGCGCGCTGGACCCGCAGGTCACGCCGTTCGTCACGACCGCGGGACACGGCGGCCGGGACCAGGCTCACGCCGAGCGCGAGGGCCAGGATCAATCCCGTCCATCCCGCCGCCGGACCCGCGGCCGGCCGCAGCCGGCCGGCGAGTGCGGGCAGCTCGGTTAGCAGGCGGCCCACCAGCACTCCGGCTACCACGACCATCGCCCCGGCGGCCGGGAACATGTAGCGCCCCAGCCCGGGCCAGCCGTGGAGCGAAAAGGCGACCTCGACGATCACCCACCCGATCACCCCCGCCCCGATGACCAGGGTGACCAGATCCCGCCGCAGTGCCGCGACGGCCAGCGAGAGCAGCGCAGCGATCTCCAGGCCAGTCTCGTGGAGATCCAGGAACCGGTCGACGGTGCCGAACACCCGGTCGCTCTTCAGCCGCCGCCCGGAGCCGAACGCGTTGGCCCCGGCCACGAACGGGCTGCGGGAGGTGATGGCGGGGATGCCCAGCCAGAGGAAGGCGATGGCTGCCACACCGACCATCAACAGCCACCGCATCCGGGGGACCCTGAGCCAGGCCCAGATCGCGTAGAGCCCCAGGAACGGCCACACCTCGGGACGGCCCAGGGCGGCCAGCGAGCCCAGGATGAAGGCCAGCCGCGGTCGCTTGGTCAGGTGGGCGTCGATCGCGGCCAGTGACAGCGCCACGATCATGGTGTCCGACTGGGCGCTGAGCATGTAGTGCCACCAGTCGCGGATCTCCAGGACCCCGACGGTGGCGAACACTCCGGCGAACGCGGCCACATAAGGCGCGCGCGAGTCGCCCTCGGCCGTTCCCAGCCGAACCAGCCGGTACACGATGTGGCCGGCCGCCAGGGCGCCACCCAGCGAGATGGCCACGCAGGTGATCATCCACAG
>DATKRM010000292.1:0-4101 GCA_035532195.1 Solirubrobacteraceae bacterium | reverse complement strand
GCCGGCGTACTGCGAGGCCGATCCCTGGAACACGTCCCGGAGGCCCTGGCGGGTTTGGGCGTTCAGAGAGTTGAACAGCTCATCGAGGTCCACCGTCGACGTGGTCTGGTCCGCGCCGATCACTCCGTTGTTGGGGATCTTCGCGGCGTTGCCGGGACCCAGGTCGAGGTCCACGTAGCGGTTGGCGATGCCCGATAGGGAGGCCAGGCGGATGATCGCGCTCGTACCGAAGTGCAGCGGCTGGTAGGTGGGGCTGTTGATGGCCAGCGTCAGCTGCGCCTCACCGTTGGGCGTCAGCTCGATCTTGGACACCGACCCGATCGAGTTGCCGGACACCTGAACCTGGTCGCCCGGGACCAGCTGGCTGGCGTTCTGAAAGATCGCGCGGACCTGGTAGCCGGACCCGCCTGAGGACGCGATGATCACCACCGCGACCACGGCGATAACCAGCGCCGCCAGAGCGGCGACACGGCCGATCACCGTTGAGTTACGCACCTGTCGACCTAGCCAAAGTTTTCGACTCCTCCCGGGGGCACACGCTGGCGTAGAGTCAGAGCCTGAACGCTACCTGCGCATTCGTCGCACTGTCAATTGGGAACCGACGCGGCCAGGGATGATTTTTGGCCCTGCTCCGGAACTTTCTGAGAAAGAAACCTCTGGGGGGGACGAAAACTGTCGCCGTAACCCTCGAGTGCAACCTGAGATCCAGTCGCTCCGGGTGGGTCGAGGCGCTAGCGTTCTGCGCGCCGCCCGCCCGGGTGGCGGAACGGTATACGCAGTCGGCTTAAACCCGACGGTCCTAGCGGACGTGGGGGTTCGAATCCCTCCCCGGGCATGCGGGGTCATACGAGACCCGTCGAAAAGCGAAGATTTGCCGAAAAAATCGCAACTTTCGCCCCCGGTAGCGTGTATACACGTGGGAGATCCGCGCGGTGCGGCGACGCCACGCGTGATCGCATGAGCCAGCTGTAATGGAAGCTTCCGCGGTCAGATATTCCGGTGGGGTCGGCCTGCAGGGCCGCTCGCCCCTGCTCCGGCTCCAGTCTGACGACAAGCTGATCGCGTACACCCGCCGGGGAAACCAGGCCGCATTCGAGGTCCTCGTGTCTCGCTACCACTCCCGCCTGCTGGCGTTCTGCCGCCACCTTCTGGGGTCCCGGGAGGACGCCGAGGACGTCCTGCAGGAGGTGCTGGCCGCCGCCTTCAACGCCCTCCTGGCCGACGAGCGCACGATCAACGTTCGCCCCTGGCTGTACCGGATCGCCCGCAACCGCAGCCTCAACCACCTGCGCCGGGTCCAGGCGATCGGCGTTGACTCGATGGACATCCACTACTCCGAGCACGGCGCCAGCACCGCCGACAAGGTTCAGCAGCGCGAGCAGTTCCGCCTGCTGGTCGGCGACATCCACGAGCTGCCCGAGACCCAGCGCACCGCCCTGATCCTGCGCGAGATGGAGGCGCTGTCCTACGAGCAGATCGCCGAGACGATGGAGACCACCGTGCCCGGCGTCAAGTCGCTGCTGGTCCGGGCTCGGATCTCGCTGGCCGAGGCCGCCGAGTCCCGGCTGCTGTCCTGCTCGGAGGTCCGGCTCGAGCTGGGCGAGGTGGCCGAGGGACTGCAGCGCCGGCCCGGCACCCTGGTCCGCCGGCACCTCAAGGGCTGCCATCGCTGTACGACCTTCCAGGGCCAGCTCAAGACCACCAACAAGGCGCTGGGCATCCTGCTTCCGCTCGGCCCGCTGGCGCTGCTCAAGCGGCTGCTCGTCGCCCACCTGGGGCACTCGGCCGGTTCCGGCACCGCGGGTGTGGGCGCTAGCACCGGCGCCGTCGGCGCCACCAGCACGGGCGCCACAGCCGGTATCGGCGCCACGGGCGGCGGCGCCCTGGCCGCCGGAACCGCGGGCTCGGTCAGCTCGGTCGGGCTCTTCTCAGCCGGCGCCGGCGCGCTGGCCACCAAGGCCGCTGCCGGACTCGCCGCCACGCTCGTGGTCACGGCCGGAGCGGTCGAGGTCGACCGCGTGGTGGTGCAGCATCACCCCACCACCGCGGTGTCCCACCACCGGACGCTCGCTTCGATCGCTGGCGTGCCCTTGGCCGGGCACCCAAGCGCGCGGGCCACGGTCCTGCCCGCGCTGGTGGCCAAGGCAGATCACAAGACCAAGAAGAGCACCACGGCCGGCACGGACAAGACCACGTCGGGCGGCAAGGCCACCCTGGCGGCCACGCAGACGGTCAAGCCGACGACCACCAAGACGGCGACGGTCCAGCCGAAGCACCAGCTGGGAACCGCGGCCACGGTCCAGCGCAAGCCGACGGCCAAGCCCACTCCACCCCCCGGTCGCACCGTGATCCAAACCACCCCGACGACCGTGCTGCCCAGCTCAGGCCACACCGGCTCGACCGGCTCGACCGGCTCCACCGGCCATCCGCGCAGCGGCACGCACACCTCCTCGAAGCACCACCGCCCTCACCGGCACACCTCCGCCACGGCGTCCTAGCCGCCGGTGATCGACCTCGAGGACTTCCAGGAGGTCGACATGCGCGTCGGCCGAGTCCAGTCGGTGGAGGAGTTTCCCGAGGCCCGGGTCCCGGCCTGGAAGCTGAGTATCGACTTCGGGCCTGAGCTGGGCGTCAAGCGCTCCTCGGCCCAGATCACCCACTACCCGCGCGAGGCGCTGGAGGGCACGCTGGTGGTATGCGTGGTCAACTTCCCGCCCCGGCAGATCGGGCCCTTCCCCTCCGAGGTGCTGGTCCTGGGCGCGCTGGATCCTGAGCGCGGCGTGGTGTTGCTCCGCCCCGAAGGCGAGGCCGAGCTCGGCTCGCGTATCGGCTAGGCCGCTCTACGGGCCTGGCTGCACGCCGACCACCAGGCGCCCCCGGGGCTTGCCGTCGACCGCGATGGTGTAGCTGCCCGGCGGGAGAACGCCCAGCTTGGCCGAGGCCCGACCCGAAGCGGGCACGGTCAGCGTGCGGGGCTGGGGCTTGACGTCGATCGCCACGTGATGAGTGGCGGCGTCATGGGAGACGATGGTGAGCAGGATCGGCACGGACTTGGGGGCCGACACCGTGGACGGGCTGAGACTGCCGCTGGGGCCCAGGGTGTAGGTGGCGGGCAGGATGACGTGGGTGGCGCTGCTGGGGCCACCGCTGGTGGGAGTCTGCGTAGCCCCGTTGGTCGACCCGCTCGTGGCCGCGCTGGGCGACCCGCTCGTGGCGGCGATGTGCCCTCCGGTGGTCGAACCGGTTTTGGGCGCGTTGTTGCCGCAGCCGGCCAGCGGCAGGACTGCTCCCAACGCACCCAGAAGAAGTAGCTGACGACTCATAAACCGGCCGGCAAATGCCGATAATTGCTCCACATGAGGTGGCCTGATGAAGCCGGCGATACTGACACGAAAGAGCTGGTTTGAGTATGACGCGGCACATCGGCGCGTGTGGATCCGGGGCCAGCGGCTGCACCACGGGACCGCCGGAAGCATGGTCGCCGCGCTGGCCTGCCTGGCTCTGATGACCGGCCAGCTCAAGGGGGGCTCGGGCATGCGGTCGCTGGCCGTCATGGCTGCGGCCGGTGGGGCGCTGATGGCCCACGACTGGAAGGACCGCTCCATGTGGTTCGAACTCGGCCGCGGGTCTCAACCCTAAGCATAAATCTCAAGTAGACGGTTATAGTAGTCGTGCTCGGAGAACTGCTCCCGGGCCCGGTCGAGCGCGGCCGCGCCGGCCCGCCCACGGGCCTCGCGGTCCTGCCACATCTGTTTCAGCGCCTCGTCCCAGGCCCCCTGGTCCTCGGCGGGCAGCACGGACTCCGGGTCGACCATCTCGGGCAGCCCGCCTCGATCTGAGGCCAGCACCGGCACGCCGTCGCCCAGCGCATCCAGTACCGAGTAGGGGCATGCCTCCTCGCAGCGGGAGGGCACCAGCACAGCCCCGGCCTGGCGCCGGACCTCGGCCAGGCGCTCCCGGGTCAGCTGGCCGGTGGGCTCGATCCCCAGGAGGTCGACGCCGCGGTTCGGGACCTCCGGGCCGACGTGGTCCACGTGCACAACGTCCATCCGCTGTTCGGCTGGCGGGCGCTGGCCGCCGCCCGGGCCCGCGGCGCTCGCA
>DATKRM010000291.1:0-3232 GCA_035532195.1 Solirubrobacteraceae bacterium | reverse complement strand
CACCCTGTGGGGTTTCACCCTGATGCCGCCACCAGGGGGACCAGTTCCCAGAGGCCGTCGGTGACCTCCAGGGACTGGTTCAGCCTTACTCCCAGCTCCCAGCTCCCAGTTCACCGGTGAGGCCGTCATGGCGCCCATGAACGCGCTCAGCTCAGCGAAATCCTCACCCACCCCACCAGCATGCACCGGCCCGGCCCCTCCGCCGCCATGACGCGGTGAGCCGGGGTCACCCACTCGGTGCCGCGTCAGCCCAGCCGGCCGCTGGTGCAAGGTTCGGGAACAACTCGATCTCCGTCGCGCCGGACGGGACAGCGGATGTTGTCTCAGACCAGCCGTCAACCACGCTGACATCGATCCGCTCGTCATCAGCCGCGAGCAGCGCCTCCAGCCCGGAACGGTCGCGTGCCGCCAGATCCTCCGCGACGCGATGAGCTTCCCCCTCCAGCAGTAACTCCGGCCCGGCGCCGAGCGGCGCGTCCGAGCGCCGGTCAGCCCACACAGCCAGGTCCACATCACTCACCAGCTCCCGGCGTGGGTCGGTCATGCTGCCGAACAGCGCCACGCGCGTGATCACATGAGCCGAGGCCGGGTCGCGGTTCACCCCAATGACACGGGCCAGCACGTCGCGGACGAGCCCTTCCGCCACGGCCCGGGGGACTGGTGGGCCGATGCGGGCCTTGGCCAGGCTCTTGCCTCTCGGATACGACAGATGCCATAGCAGCGGCGGCTCGTCACCCGACTCCTCACCTGGCAGCCACTCGCTGCCATACCGCTCCGGCAACCGTCCGCAGTACGGCTCGTCCAGGTAGCCACCGGCCTCTAGCGCCTCCAGCAGAGACCGGCACGCAATCGCGTCCAGGCCAAGGCGCCTAGCCAGCGCGCCCGCGCTGCACCACTGCGCCTCCTCCACCGCGCGGACCGCCGCGCGCGCCATGGCCGCGGCGACACCACACACGACATCGCCTTCCGACAGCCTCAATGCCCCCGCCTGAACAGCCCAGCCGACGTGACTGTCACCATCCTCCCGGTGAGATGCCACCGCCTGCACACGACGCGCGTGACCAGCACGACTGTCCAGATTGTCCGCTGACGTGTTGGTAGCACTACAGCGAGTCGCCACTGGTGGGATACTGCCCGGCATGCCCATCTACAGCGAACTCGCCGCTCTGCTGGACGATGTCGCGGGTCGTGTCGACCGCTGGACCCGGCAGGAGGCGTGGGAGCCCGAGCCCGGATCGCCGGGGGCGGCGGAACTGGCCAACACCGAGGTACGAGCCGACGGCTCGCCGTGGGGAGAACGCCCCACACGGACCGTCTTCCAGCTCGGGCAGATGCAGATGAAGATGGTGGTCGAGTACGCCCGGTCCACCGCGTTGCTGGTGGCCGCTGAGCGCCCGCCGCCAGCCATCGAGGTGGAGACGCGCGCCGGCCTGGAAGCGGCGTCGGGGACCTGGTGGCTGTTTGCACCCGGGCTGACCGCGCGCCAGCGTGTGTGCCGCCTGCAGCTCCTGCGCCGTAACAGTGCGCGCGAACTGGCCAAGAGCATCGGTGAAGTCGGGGCGGACCCCGCTGTCGCTGGGCGTGAGTCCGTACCCGGGGTAGAGGCGGACTGCCAGAGCCTTGGCCTTGCGCGGTTCGGGCAGGGTGGTGACGAACTCGAAGGCCAAATCCGGCCGCGCTACACCGCTCGCGTGAAGGATCTCACGACCGAACTCGGGTACCTCGGCGGCTACAGCATCTACTCCGGTGTGGCCCACGCCGAACTGGCAGGGGTGTGGCGCCTGTTCGGAGAAACCGTGACGACCGTGCGGGACCGGCAGCCGATCCACTCGCCAGTCCCGAACCCCGAGGCTTCACATGCCGCCACGGACGGCGTCTTGAAGGCCCTGATGGGGCCCGCGGAGAGGACCGCCTTCCTCTTCGGGTGGCCGTCACCGGGTCGCGCGGACGAGTACAGCGCGACCATCGACCGCATGAACACCGAGATGACGCGCCTGAAGCCGTAGCCACCGCTGAACAATCGGGAATCCAACAGCCGCGGGATTAGCAGGCGCCTGGCTCGCGATCACACACGCTCGACGCCCGTGGCGAGAAGATGATGCCAAGACGCGGGAATCGGGACCGGCGGTCGGGTGACCGATCTGACCAGGGAGCTGGGCCTGGCGCAGTCGACGGTGTCCAAGCACCTGGCCTGCCTGCGGGACTGCGGCCTGGTCAGCGTCGAGGCGGTGGGCCGGTCGTCGGTGTACTCCCTGGTCCAGCCCGCCCTGCTGGAGCTGCTGGCCGCCGCCGAGCAGGCGCTGGCCGCGACCGGGAACGCGGTCGCCCTGTGCCCGGCCTACGGGTCCGCGCCACGACCGCCGCCACGGCCAGTCCGGCGCGGTTGCGGCGGCGCGCTTTCGCGCTTGAGTACGCCTCCATGGCCTCCATGGCCTGGATGGTGGCTGCGGTCGCCATCACCGCCGGGATCGTGGCCTCCTCGGTCGCGCTGACCGGGTTCGGGCTGGACTCGGTCATCGAGTTCTTCGCCGCCGCCATCGTGGTCTGGCAGCTGCGCGGCGAGATCGCCGGCCAGCAGCGGGAGACGCCGGCGGTGCGGCTGATCGGGGCGACGTTCTTCGCGCTGGCCCTCTACCTCACCATCGAGGGCATCCGCGACCTGGTGTTAGCGATTCTCTCCAGGTCGCCAGCCTGTTGCATGACGTTGCACCAGATGCCTGGCGGAGAGCTTTTGCAACACATCTCCGTGGGTGTCGTGCTCGTTGTCGCTGCTGCTCTGACGCCCACGGTCTCCGGACGGGCCGCCTTGTGCAACACCTGTGGCATGACTGGCCGATTTTGATCAATCGCTGACCTGCTGGAACCGTCACAACGTCCAGTTCGTCCTGGTCTGCACCTGGAGAGAATAGCGACCTCGTTATTTGGAGATCTAGCGGCGGGACTCTATGAGGACGCTTCGGCAAGACTGCTTGAGCATCCCGCTCTCCTCCGGCTGCTCAATCTTGCGCCCATTCCGCCGTGCGGCTCCGTTCCTCCCGTTTCGCTAATCCGCCCGGTAGAAGTCCCAGGCATCGCGGTACTGCTCCACTGATTCCGGCGTGACGACCGCGTGGGTTGCCTCGGGGCTGACCGGGCGCACGCCATCCGGGAACGCGGCATTGTGGTCGTCCATGATGATCTTGCGGATATCGGCGATAGGGAGGATGTAATACCCATCGGGCTTGCCGGTGGC
>DATKRM010000290.1:0-2674 GCA_035532195.1 Solirubrobacteraceae bacterium | reverse complement strand
GAAGTGTACCTGCACACCACTGACTCCACTCGGCGCGCTCGTCCATCTGATCGGCGGATCGCTGAACCTCAACCTCACCCTCACCTCGACGGCGGTGATGCGCGTCGAATCGTAAATGGGCGCTCACTGCCGCGGCGCTTGCAACGCTCTTGCTGCACTCAACCCGGCCAAGACACCTATACAGACCATAGGCAGCGATGATGCTATGGTGAGGGCATCATGCGTCGGGAAACGACGTGTCTGGACATGTCGGTGATCCTGGCGGGTTAGAGGAGGTGGCTGGATGCGGAACCTCGCGCAGCGGATGCCGGCTCGGCTGGCTGTCCTGAGTCTTTTCGGGCTTCTCGCACTCGCGGGGTTCGGGCTCCAGGCCGCCGGTGGCTTTGACGGGGTCAAGCGCGCTTCGGCGCAGACCGTGCTTCCGGTAAGCGTTGGCGGCCCGTACAGTGGCACGGCCGGCATACCGATCACGGTCAGCGGCTTTGCCAGCGGCGCCAGCAACCCGCAGTACAGTTGAAGCTTCGGCGACGGCGCCGCGGGCAGCGGCCAGACCACCAGCCACACCTACACCGCTGGTGGCACGTTCACGGTGACGCTCACCGTGTTCGATCTCGCCACCGGGCGCAGCGGCTCAGCCAGCACCACGGCCACAATCTCGGGCAGTTCGAGCTGCATACCCGGCGTGAACGTCCCGGTCGGGACGAATTGCGGCAACTCGAACTGTATCCCGGGCGTGAACGCCCCAGTTGGGACGAACTGCTCAACCACGGTGACCTGCACCTCAGGGGTGACGGTCCTCGTGGGAACGGTGTGCCCCACAACCACACTCTCCTCGACGGGCCTGGGTTGCACGCCGGGTGTAGCGCCGTGCGGACCCAATCAGACCTGCACGCCGATCACGGCGAGCCAGGTGAGTTGCACGACGGCGGCGCCGGCCAGCACCACCACGATCGTGCCACCGGCGACGACCGCTGCCACGGCGTCTCAACCGCCGGCCAATGTGCAGATCGTCAATCCACCGAGCACCGGCGTCACCGGGCAAGCGGTTAGCTTCAGCGCCGCGACGGCGATCGCACAAAACGCCGGCGCCAGTATCTCCAGCTATACCTGGAGCTTCGGCGACGGCGGTGCCGGCAGCGGGCAGACGGTCAGCCATACCTACGCGACCCCCGGCGCCTACAGCGTGGGCCTCACGGTATCAACGTCGGCCGGCACGACTGCAAACGCCTCGACCTCGATCACGGTTGCGGCCGCGGCACCGCCGGGGATGAGCATCGTGGTCGCCGCCGGGTGGAACTTGATCGGCGGGCCGAACGCCACGATCGTAAGTGGCAACGGAGGCTCGCTCTACACGTACCAGGCGGGAGACGGCGCCTACGAGGTCATCCCGAATGGCGCGCCGCTGAAGGCCGGTGAGGGGTACTGGGTCTATTTCCCCACCGCGGGCACGACGACGATTCCGCTCGTGAGCGCGCAACCGACCTCGATCCAAGCGCCGGCTGGGCAATTCATCATGATTGGCAATCCCACCGACGGCAACGTCAAGGTCAGCGGCGCCGACATCGTCTTCGCTTACAGCGCCTCCGGCAGCTATCAGCAGACAACGACAATAGCGGCCGGAATGGGAGCCTGGGCCTACTCGGCGCATGGCGGCGCCGTGACGCTCACGCCATCTCCCTGACTCTCCTGTAAGCATGGACGAAGACGAGCTCATCGCGCTGCGGCCCCTGGTCCGTGAATGTTTCGGTGCGGAGCTGATAATCGAAGCCGGCCTCTTCCAGGAGCTGCAGCCCACGCGCGATGCCGCGATCCCGCATGCGGACGAATCGCTCGAACTCGATGATCACCTCGTGGACAAGGGCGAGCTTACCGCTCTCCGCAAGGTCTTCGAGCACCCGGCTCGCCATGCCTTCCACGTCAAGCTTCAGGAGATCGACCGGGCGATCGAGCCATCCCGAGAGTTTCACCGCCGGAACCGTCACCACCGAGGCGTGGCCCATATCCGCCCGCAGGCTCTCGTTGAGGCCGCCTCGCACGCCGGCGTCGTAGTAGAACGGCAGCTGTCCCTCCTCGTTGGAGACCGCGGCCTGCACGACCCGGACCCCCGACAGGTGATTCTGAGCGACATTGTGTTGGAGCAGCCCGAATGTCTGCGGGCTCGGCTCAAAGGCGAGGATCTCAGCCTCGGGGTAGCGCCGTTTGAAGAACAGCGAGGCGAGCCCGATGTTGCTGCCGCAGTCGACGATGAACGGGCGAGAATCTCTGGGCTGGAACTCGTAGACCCCGTCGATGAAGATCTCCTCAAAGAGTTGCACGAAGGTCCGATAGCTCGCTAGGTCAACCTCGAAATCGAGCAGGCGTTCGTGCGTACGGGGTTGCCGCAGGCCGTCCACAAGCAGTTTCTTCGTCAGCAGCAGCCGGGCGTAGGTCGAGAGCAAGCTCCGACGCTCGCCCGCCTCGTGGTTCGCTGCGAGGGTGAGCAGGAAGCGGAGCTTCGCCCCGGCCTTCGTCAGACGTTCCGGCAGTTGCTGACCCATCGTCGATGCTCCTTCTTCGATCTCCGCTACGATCCCGAATTATAACGGAGCCGCCTGAGAGGACGATGAGGAGCCGTTAGCTGCTCGCGGTGATCGCCGTCAAATGCGCGATCCCGGCGTGCGCGACGGCGCAGGCG
>DATKRM010000289.1:0-5277 GCA_035532195.1 Solirubrobacteraceae bacterium | reverse complement strand
ATGTACTCGCGGCAGGCCTTGCCGAAGAAATCCACGCCGAATTGCTGGATGAGGCCTTTCACCTCGGTCCGGATCATCTGGGTCCCGGTGATCTTGGCGCGGTTATCGGTCAGCCAGTAGATGGGGCTGCGGATTCCCCGCTCCACAAGCACCTCGAGATCCCGCTTCACCCGGTCGTTCTCCGCCACCTTCACGCAGGGGAGGAAGAGCCCCTCGTCGAACCGGGAACGCGCGAACGGGATGAACCCCCCGGGCTCCGAGCCCCCGGTCTCCGGGGTGTGCGTGAGCCCGCCGGCCCACCCCACCAGTTCGCCTTCCCACCAGATCGGGGTGACGATCATCTGGTCCGGGCAATGGGCCCCGCCGATGTAGGGGTCGTTGTTGAAGTAGTAATCACCCTCTGCGAAGCCGGGGTCGTCCTCGTAGCCGTGCTCGATCATCCACTTGATCATCCGGCTCATGGTGTGCACGTGGATGAGCAGCCCGCGGGACAGGGCCACCGCGTCGCCCTCCGGCGTGTACAAGCCGAAGATGATCTCCCCAAGCTCGCGGCTCATCGGGGAGGCCGATACCAGGCGAGCCACCTCGTGCGCACTGGTGACCGACTGGACCATTTTCGAGTAGAGCAGCTCGAAGCGGATCGGATCGCCTTCCTTCAGTTCGAGCTTCTCCTCATACCGCCCCAGCTCGGCCACGCGGCGGTCACGCTCGCGAAGCTGTTCCTGCAGTGGCGTCACCGCTCCTCCTCCATCCAGATGGTCCGGTACTCGTCCAGGCGGATGCGCCGGCCGGGCGGCACCACCAGCGTCGTGGTCGGATCCTCAACGATGACCGGGCCCGCCAGCTCGTTGCCGGGACCCAGTCGCGCCAACTCGAACACCTGTGTGTCCCGCCAGTCACCGCCGAACCAGGCCCGCCGGGTGCCCTTCGCAGCGTCCTCCGGGGGCACGCGCGGGCCGAGCGGCTCCGCGCGCAGCTTGGGGCGGATCTTCTCGGTGTAGGCCACCATTCCGACCTCGAGCATCTCGTAGCCCGCCTGCGGGTACTTGGCAGCGATGGCGTAGATGCGTTCGTAGAGCTCTTCGAACGTCCCGATGAGCAGGTCCCAGTCGGCTGCGGTGGTGAGCCGGTCGGCTGGCGAGGTGACGATAAGGTCGTTGAGCTGGCGCCCATAGCGGATCATGGCCAGCGGCCGGAAGTGCACCGCGGACGGGTCGAAGCCCTCGCTTTCCATCTGCGCCAGCCCGTGACCGCGCAATTCGTCCCAGACCTGGGTGATCTTCCCGCCAAGCTCAAGCTTTATCTCATCGGAGGCATTCGGCGGCACGATGATGTTCACCGCCCGTGTGTAGTGGTGCTCGTAGTCGGCCGACGCGGCGCCGAACGCCGAGAACACGGCGGAGAACGGGAACACCATGACGCCCGCCAGCTTGAGCCCCTCGGTGTACCCGGCCACGTGGGAGGGCCCGGCGCCGCCGAAGGCGAGCAGGTGGTAGTCGGAGAGATCGAAGCCCCGGGTGGCGATGAGACCGGAGATGGCGTCGCGCATGTTCGCGTCGGCGATGGCCCGAATGCCCTCGGCCGCCTCTTCCACGCCCATGCCAAGCGGCCCGGCGATGCGCTCCCCGATGGCCTGCCGCGCGGATGCCAGGTCCAGCGTGATCCGCCCCCCGATGAAATAGGCCGGGTCAAGGTACCCGAGTACGAGGTCGGCGTCGGTGACGGTGGGCTCCGCGCCGCCGCGGCCATAGCAGACCGGCCCCGGTTCGGACCCCGCTGACTGCGGGCCGATCTCCAGTCGCCGCGTGAGCGGGTCGATCCGGGCGATGGTCCCGCCACCGGTGCCGATCGAGAGAATCTCGACCATGGGGATGCCGAGGAGCATTCTGGCCACCGACGGTTCCCGGTTCACGTTCACGAATCCGCCCGACACAAGGCCCACGTCGAAGCTCGTGCCGCCGACGTCGGTGGTTATCAGGTTGTTGAAGCCGTAGATCTCACCGATGTAGCGGCCTCCGATGACCCCGCCGACCGGGCCGGACTGGACGGTGTCGACCGCCTTGATATGCACCGCCGGTGCCAGGCCACCGGCCGACTGCATGATCTGCAGCTGCCCGCGGAACCCGCGCTCTTCCAGCCGGGACTGCATGTCACGGAAGGCGCCGCGGGCGATGTCGCCGGTATATGCCTCCAGAATGGCCGCGTTCATCCGGGGCAGTTCCCGGATCACCGCGGAGACGTCTACCGAGGCGATCACGCGGACGTCGCTTCCGCGTTCCCGGGCCACCTCGGCCACGATCCCGGCTGCCCGCCGTTCGTGTTCCGGGTTCAGGAACGACCAGAGCAAGCAGACCACGACCGCGCTGACTCCTGCGTCAAGCAGCGCCGCCGCAGCCGCTGCGACCTCGTCCTCATACAGCGGGATGACCTCACGTCCCAGGCTGTCGATCCGCCCGGTCACGCCGTGCACCAGCGGCCGGGGGACGACTGGCGGGTTGTGCCGGTGGGTCATGGGGTGCAGTCGGGCGGCCCGGTCCAGGTCGATCCAGGTCTGTTTCCCCCGCTCCATGAGCAGGATGCCTTCGAATCCCTTGGTCGTGATGAGGCCCGGGACCCGCCCGGACCTGGTGAGGATGGCGTTCAGCACCGCCGTGGACCCGTACCCCAGCACCCGCAGGCTCGGCAGGACCTCCTCCACGCCGATCCCCCAGCCGGCACACGCGGCCTCGATAGCTCCGAAGAAACCCTGAGCCAGGTCGCCATGCGTGGAGGGCGCCTTGCCAGTGACATAGTCGCCCTCGGCGTCCACCACGAATGCGTCGGTGAAGGTTCCGCCGACGTCGATGTAGCAGAGCGTGGGCCTGCGGCCCGGACCATCGGTCACGTTCTGACCTCCCGTACGGCGTCGGCAAAGGACTGGAACAGCCGGAAGCTGGCGTGGCCGGGGCCAAGGCACTCCGGATGCCACTGGACTCCGACGAGGAAATGGCGCCCGGGCATCTCGACCGCCTCGACCAGCCCGTCGGGGGACCGGCCAGCTGCGGCCAGGCCGTCCCCTAGCTGGTCGATCGCCTGGTGGTGCATGGAGTTGACGGTGATTTCCTCGCCCAGCAAGCGCGCGATGAGGCTCCCGGGCTCGAACCGGACCGAATGCACGGTATCGTTCCACCGCTCCGGGACCCAGTGCGTGGCGGCGCCCGGCACCTCGGCCGCGATGTCCTGGACCAGCGTTCCGCCCAGTGCCACATTCAGCACCTGCACACCGCGGCAGATCGCGAGCACTGGGACGTCACGACTGACCGCGGTGCGGGCCAGATCAAGCTCGAAGCGGTCGCGCTGGCGGTCGACCCCGTCCGTCGCGGGGGCCCTTTCCTGCCGGTACGCGGCCGGATCGACATCCCCGCCGCCGGTGAGGAGCACGCCGTCGAGGCGCTCCACCGCATCCGGCTCGAAGTCCGCATGCACCGGCAGGATCACCGGGATCGCTCCTGCCCAGCGCACCAGATCCAGGTACATCTCGGGAATCGTCTCGTGGGGAAACACCCCGAACCCTGTGCGTGCCTGGCGCGGGATCGACGTCACGCCGATCAGTGCCTTCACTGCAGCGCCTCTTCCCCGGCTGCCGCGGTCCGGTAGCCAGGTTCCCGCTTCTCCAGGAACGCCCGCAGGCCCTCCCGGGCCTGGCCCTCGGATAGACAGGACAGGATGGCCTCGACCTCATGGCGCAGTGCCGACTCCAGGGACTCCTCTTCTGCAGCGTCCAGAAGCGAGCGGGACAGCCGGACCGCCAGCGGCTCACTCCCGGCCAGGCGATGGCCCAGCGCCATCGCCTCCGCAAGCAGCTCGTCCGGCTCGCATACCTGGTCGGCCAGGCCGATGCGGTGTGCCTCAGCCGCCTCCAGGAGGTCGCCGGTGAAGAGCATCCGCCGGGCCCACCCGCGGCCTACCAGCCGTGGCAGCAGCCAGCTTGCGCCGCTGGTCACGACCAGGCCGATCCGGGCCTCGGGGAACCCGAACACGGCCGCACGGGACGCGATCCGGATGTCGCAGGCGCAGGCGATCTCACAGCCTGCGCCAACGGCAACCCCGTTCACAGCGGCGATTACGGGGACGGGGCTCGCCTGGATGACCCGGGTCAGCTGCTGGATGTCCTCGACGAAACCACGGAATTCCGGCAACGACGCCACGGCCATCGACCGGACGTCCGCTCCGGCCATGAAGGCGCGTCCCGCTCCGGTCAGCACGATGGCCCGGACCGAGCCATCGGCCGTGACCGCGGGGAGGGTGCCCAGCAGGCTCGCCAGCAATTCCTGGTCCAGCGCGTTCAGGACCTCTGGGCGCCGGAGCGTGAGGACGGCGACCGGGCCGTCCGCTCTGACATCCAGGGAGTCGCGGTCAGCCACCAGTGACCCCCAGGATGCACCGCGCCTGTTCCGGAGTGGCGACCGGGCGCCCCAGTTCCTCTGCCAGGCGCCGTGCCCGGGCGACCAGTTCCGCATTCGAGGTGGCCGGCTGGCCCTTCCGGTAGTAGACGTTGTCTTCGAATCCGACCCGCATGTGCCCGCCCACGGCACAGGCGAGCGTTGTCAGCGGCAGCTGGCTCCGCCCGATCCCCGTCACCGTCCAGTGACCGGGCCGGGGGCGGTTGTGGAGCATGGCCAGCAGGTTCTCGGGGGTCGCTGGGACCCCGCCGCGTACACCCATCACGAAGTTGTACAGCGGCGGCTCGCCGAGCAGCCCCTGGTCCACGAGGCGGCCGACGGTGGCGAGCATCCCCAGGTCGTAGGTTTCCAGCTCGGGCCGGATGCCGTCGGCTTGCATGCGCCTGGCCAGCGCCTCGATGAGGGCCGGGTCGTTGTCGAAGATCTCGTCGCCGAAGTTCAGGCTGCCACAGTTGAGGCTGGCGATCTCGGGCTCGGCATCGAGTACCCGGATGCGCTCGTCGTGGCGCATGCCCACCTGGGCGCCCGTGGACATCCCGATCACGACATCGCACCGCTCGCGGATGAGGCCCGCGATGCGCCGCAACACGTCAGGGTCGGTCGTGGGCCGCCCGTCATCCGATCGCGCGTGGATGTGAACCACCGAGGCACCCTCCTCAGCCGAACGGGCTACCTCATCGGCGATCTCCTCCGGTGTGATGGGCAGGTGAGGGTTCTGCTCCCTGGTTACTTCCGCCCCGGTGGGCGCCACCGTGATGACAACCGGATCCGTCGACCAGCTCATGCGCTCATGTCCTCCCTGTTCATCCGTGTCAACCCGGGCATTACACCTCGG
>DATKRM010000288.1:0-8295 GCA_035532195.1 Solirubrobacteraceae bacterium | reverse complement strand
AGTTCTAATGTATCAAGCAGTACGTATGAGTCTCCGATGACCACCGCCGCCCCTTCCCTCGGCCTCGACTCGGTGGCCCGGGCTCCGGGCGCGCTACGTGGCTTTGATCGCTGGCTCGCACCTCAGAGCTTTCTCCGCTGGACCGCCTCGGCGCCCGAGCGCTACGTGATCACGGCGCCGCTGGCCCCCAAGGTGCTGCTGACGTGCTCGCCGGAGGACTGCCGCGCCATCTTCACCGAGCGGGAAGGGAAGCTGCTGTTCGGCGAAGGGCTGCGCCGGTTCGCGCCCCACGAGGCCATGTTCGGCCACGATGCAATCAGCGCCCTGGATGGCGAAGATCACACGCGCTTCCGCCGTCGCTTGACCGGTGCGTTCCATGGCGAGGCGCTCAAGGGGTACGAGCAGATCATGGTCTCGACCACCGAGCGGACCATCAGCGAGTGGCCGACCGGGACGCCGGTGGCGTTTGCCGAGCTGACTCACGCCCTGGCGCGCAATGTGATCGTGGCCGCGGTGTGCGGAGTTACCGAACCGGCGCGCGCCCGGCGCCTGGAAGCGGCACTCGATCGTCTGGATCAGACGCTGAACTCGCTGGAGCTGGCCGGCCGGTTCGCCGCTGCGATCCTCATGCGGGGCTGGTGGGCGCCCTACCCGCGGATCAAGTCGATCCACGCCGAGATCGACGCGATCGCCCAGGAGGAGATCGCCGCGCGGCGCGCGTCGGGCCAGAACCCCTACCAGGACTGCCTCAGCCGGTTCCTGGCCCCCACCGACTCTGAGGACCTGCTGTCCGATGAGGAGATCGTCGCCTCGCTGCGGGTCCTGATCGTGGCCGGCTGGGCCACCACGGCCAACACCCTGGCCTGGATGGCCGAGCGGCTGACCCGCCATCCCGAGATCCTGGCGCGCTGCGTGGAGGACGCCCGCGAGGGGACCGGCCGCTACCTCACGGCCGCGGTTCAGGAGACCCTGCGGGTGCGCCCGCCGGTTCCGGTCACCGTGAGGTACGTGGCCGGCGACTTCGATCTGAACGGGACCCTGGTGCCACAGGGCACGGTGATTGCCGCCGACATCGAGCGGATGCATTTCCGAGCCGATGTGTACGAGGAGCCGCGCGCGTTCCACCCCGAGCGGTTCCTGGAGGAACGGCCCGGGACCTACACGTGGATCCCGTTCGGCGGCGGCGTGCACCGCTGCATCGGCGCCGGCTTTGCCCTGACCGAGGCGCGGCTGGTCATGCGCACGGTCCTGCGGCAGTTCACGTTTGCGCCGAAGACGGTCCGGGGGGAGCGTTCCCGCCGCCGCACGCTGATCACCGAGCCGCGGGGCAAAGCCCAGGTCACCCTGCTCAGAGCGCCAGAAACTCGTTGATCACGGTCGACAGCACCGCTGGGTGCTGGGCCATGAACGCGTGACCGCCGCCGCGGAACCGCAGCAGCCAGGCGTCGGAGATGTGCTGGGCCAGCGCCAGCGAATTGCCCGGGGGAACCACGCGGTCCGCGGTGCCGGCGGCGACGAGCACGGGTACCGAGATCTCCCCCAGGCGATCGGCCACTCCCGCGCGCTGCCACGCGTCGAGCGCGCTGCGCTGACGCTCCAGCACGTCCTGGTTCAGCTGGGCCCGGGCGGCGGCCACGATCTGTCCCACCTGGGGGTAGAGAGCCGCCGCGGTGGCCTCGTCGAACAGCAGCGACAGCACCCGGCGCGCCTGCTCATCCGGGGGCGGGGACAGGTCCACTAGCTGCTCCAACACCCCCGGGGCTCCGAGTTCCGCCCCCGGCCCCCCCGGATCGGTCGACAGAAGCACCAGCTTCCTCACCAGCTCGGGATGCTCCAGGGCCAGGCCCTGCGCGATGAACCCACCCATCGACCAGCCCAGGACGGCCGCGGGCTGCCCGGCCAGCTCGCTGGCCATCAGGCGGGCGCAGTCCTCAGCCAGATCCGGGATGGAAAACGGCCCGCCCGGGTCAGGCGAGGCTCCCATTCCCCGGTTGTCGACCAGCAGCAGGGTGCTGCGCGCAGCCAGGCCGGCCAGGAACCTGGGATCCCAGTCCTCGCTGGTGCCGGCCAGACCGTTGATCACGACCAGCGGCGGGCCTGATCCTTGTCTGCGGTGTGCGAGCTGCCCGTCGGGCCCCGGGCTCAGGTCACTGCCTCTTCGGCCGGGGGGCGCTCCGCTGGCTGCTCATGTTCCAGCTGCTCCATCAGCTGCTCGCCCTCGACGTCGAGGTCGGGAACGTGGCGGTCGAGCCAGCCGGGCAGGCGCCACGCTCGCCGGCCGACGAGGGCCAGAACCGCGGGCACGAGCGTCATGCGAACCAGAAATGCATCGACCAGGACCCCGAACGCCAGCGCCACGCCGAACGATTTGATCACCAGGTCCTCACTGGTCCCGAAGCTGGCGAACACCGAGAACATGATGATCGCGGCGGCGGTGACTACCCGTCCGCTGGCCGAAAAACCGTCAATCACCGACCCGGTGGCGTCCTTGGTGCGCAGATAGCTCTCCCGCATCCGTGAGACGAGGAACACCTCGTAGTCCATGGCCAGCCCGAACAGGATCGCGATCATGATGATCGGCAGGAAGCTGGTGATGGGAGCCTTGGCCGGCACCCCCAGCACACTGTTGAGGTTGCCGTCCTGGAAGATCCACACCACGAAGCCGAAGGCCGCGATGATCGTGAGCAGGAAGCCGACGGCGGCCTTCACCGGCACCAGCACGGAGCGGAACACCAGCAACAGCAAGACCAGGGACAGCCCGACGACCAGCGGCAGGAACACCGGCAGCGCAGCCGCCAGCTTGTCGGCCGTGTCGATGTTGATCGCCGTGGTCCCGGTCACCAGGATCGACAGGCCGAACTTGCTGAACTGCGCCGCCTGCTGGCGGATCAGCTTGACCAGGTTCTTGGTGGCCGGGTCCTGGGGGCTGGAGGTCGGCGTCACCTCGATGATCGCCACCTGCCCGTTCGGACTGACGATCGGCGGCGAGATCTGCGCCACGGCAGGCAGGCTCTTGGCCGTCGCGTCGACTTGGCTCAGGAACTTCTGCGCGGTTCCGTTCTTCAGATCTCCGCTCACCACGACCTCGAGCGGCCCGTTGTAGCCGGGACCGAAGCCCTTGGTCAGCAGGTCGTAGGCCTTGCGCTGGGTGGTGTTGGTGGGCTTGGTCCCGTCGTCCGGCAGTCCCAGCCGGATGTGAAGCGCCGGAATCCCGATGGCCAGCGTCACCACGATCACGCCCAGACCGGCCCACACGCGGTGCCGGACCACAAACCGCGCCCACCGGCGCCCCATCGCCTTCTGGGGATCGATGTTCTTGCCGCGGCGGAGCCGCGCCCCGGAGAACCCGAGCAGGGCGGGGGCCAGGGTCAGGGCGATGAGTACCGCGATCAGGATGGTTATGGCCGAGCCGAGCCCCATCACCGTCAAGAAGGGGATTCCCACGACGGACAGGCCCACCAGCGCGATGATGACCGTGGTACCAGCGAACGTGACCGAGCCGCCCGCGGTGGCCACGGCGCGGGCCGCGGCTTCACGCGGTTCGAGGCCATCGGCCAGGTGCTGACGGTGGCGCGTGAGGATGAACAGGGCGTAATCGATCCCGACGGCAAGTCCAAGCATCACCGCCAGCGTCGGGGTGGTGGAGGAGACGTCGATCACGCCCGACGCGGCCGTGATCACGAGCAAGCCCGCAGCCACTCCCACGATCGCGGTAATCAGGGGCACCATGGCCGGCAACGCCCGGCCGAACACGATCATCAGGACGATGAACGCCACTACGAGTCCGATCACGTCCCCCGCGCCCTCCCCGCTACCGCTGGGCCCAGGCTGGACCCCGGAGAACTCAACCTCGAGTCCCGCCCGCCGCGCCGGCCCCGCAACCTTGCCCAGGGCGGATTTGGTCTGGCTGGTCAGCTTGTCCAGCGGGACGGAGAAGCTCAGATCGGCGAACGCGATGCGGCCGTCCTTGGAGAACTGGGCGCTCTCGCGCAGTTGACCGGCGACCCCGGGCACCGACTGGGGCACCTGCCGGGCCAGGTTGAGGGTGGGTCGCACCAAGCTCCGGTACTGGGGTTCGTTCAGCGTGTGGCCCGGCGGCGCCGCGAACACGATCCGGGCGGTCGCACCCCCGGTGCCGGGAAATTCTTTCTTGAGCAGATCCAGCGCGCGCTGGCTCTCGGTGCCGGGAACCGTGAATGAGTCGCTGACGTGGCCGCCACCCGCCCCGGCCAGCGCGCCCAGAGCCACCAGCGCCGCCACCCAAATCGCGACCACGAGCTTCCGGTGGTCGAAAGTCCAGCCTCCCAGGCGGTAGAGGACGCTAGCCATGCTTGCTTGCTAGCCCCCAGTGCGCACGCGCCAGATATGCCCCAACGCCCACAGCCGTAACCCTAGACACGCCGTCAAGCTACCATCGGGCCCGGCGGCGCAGGCCTCACTTGACCGCCATAGCCGGTTCGATGTCTCCCCGATCGAGGGGCACTGCCTCCTCCCCGGCCTGGGTCGCCGGCGTGCGGGGAAGCCAGATCAGAGCAACCAGGAACGTGGCCGCCATGACCCCGGCCATGATGTAGAAGATGGTCTGGGTGGAGTGGGCAAAGGCCAGCTGGACTGCGTGGGTCACCTGCTTTGACTGCCCGGCGGCTGAATGCGCAGCCCCGGCCCGCGTGCCGATGCTCGCCGCCGCCTGGTGGGCCGCCGGAGCCGGAACCCCAGCCTTGACTAGGCTGCTGGCCACGTTGATCTTCTCCCGGCTGAGCAGGATTGCCCCCAGGATGGCCAGGCCTAGGGTCGCCCCGAAGTTCCGGGAGGTCTGGGTAATCCCGGTGACCTCGCTGTAGCCGCTTCTCGGCGCCCGGTTGACGGCATCGGTGCTGGCCACCCCCAGCATCAGGCCGATTCCGCCTCCTGCCACCGCGATATAGAACGACTGGGCGCCCAGGTTGAGGTCGGTGAGCTTGCCCGCCAGCAGGTAGAAACCGACGGCGCTGATTATCGGCCCGACGACCACTGGGACCCACGGCCCCGACCGGTCGAGGATCCGACCGCCGATCTGGGCCAGGATCACGAAGCCGATGAAGAAGTACAGGATGTACAGCCCGGCTTGGGAGGCGCTCTTGCCCAGGGCGGCCTGGGAATACACGCTGGCAAAGAAGAAGAACGGGACGAACACCACGGACATCAGCGCCAGCACCGCGTTCTCGGCTCCGAATCCGCGGTCGGCAAAGATCCGCAGGTTCAGCAGCGGCTCCTCGGTTCGCAGCTCCCAGGCCAGGAACGCCAGGCCTACGATCAGCCCGGCCACGATGCAGCCGACGGTCCCGGCGCTGTTCCAACCCCACTGGCTGGATTGCTGGAGCCCCAGCACCAGCAGCGCCATGGCTGCGGTCACCAGCCCGGCGCCGCGCACGTCGATCCCGGACGGGTACCGGGTGTTGTCGGGTTTCGACATCCGGATCAGGATCAGCGCGATGATCGCGACCGGGATGTTGATCCAGAAGATCGAGCGCCAGGTCCACTGAACCAGGAAGCCGCCGGCGATCGGGCCCACCGACGTCAGGCCGCCGGTGATCCCAAAGAACGCGGCCATCGCCTTACCGCGCTCCTGCTTGGGGAACACGGCCACGATGATGCCCACGGCAGCCGGGAACATGAGCGCCGCGAAGACGCCCTGGATCGCCCGGAAGGCGATGATCCACGCGGCAGCGGCGTCCCCCTTGGGCGTAAGCCCGCAGCACAGCGAGGCGACCGCGAACCCAATCACCCCGATCACGCACATCCGCCGCCGCCCCACCACGTCGGCCAGCTTGCCCCCGAACGCGAACAGGGCGGACAGAGCGAGCAGATAAGCGTTGATCACCCACTGCGACTGGTTGGCCGTGATCCCCAGCTCCTTCTCGATGTTGGGGATCCCGATGGCCACGATCGTCTGATCGATGAACGTCATCGCGACGGCGAACACCATCGCGGCCAGAACGAGGTTCTTCCTATTCACAGGCGCACCCTCCTAAGGCATCCGAGCAGCCCAACGCGCGGCAGGATAGCGGCGCCGATGGACGCCCAAACCTCGGGATCCCCTAGCCACCCAGCTGGACCACGGTGATGTCGCAGGCCGGCCCGGATTCCCCGCGCCGCGGCCCTGACGGGCCGTCCTGGCACGAGTAGCGGGCCTTGACGACCTGGCCGTGAGCGAGCTTTGCCCCGTTCGTCGGCGCGCCTCCTTGGCCTCCGCCAGCCGTCTGATTGTGCGTGAAGGTGTCGCCCGACAGCGTGATCGCGCCGGACGCGCGGGAGGTCTCGATGTTGGCCGCGCCGCCTGACGAGGGGCCGCCGCCCCCGACCTGGTGAACGTGTCACGGCCGAGGACGACCGAGTAATCGCCCTGAAATACGAGCGCCCCGCCGTTGCGCGGGGACGCAGCCGGCGAGTTTTGGAAGACCAGGTTGCGTACGGTCAGAGTCGATGTTGGGTCGCCCGCGGTGTTGTTTGCATGCAGCATGCTCGTGGTAGCACCGGTGCCGTCGAATCCGGCGCCCGAGCCGGGCTGGCAAGGGATCCTGGTCGGTCGAGATCACGCCGGTAACGTTCTCCGCAAGATGATGCATCTGGGGGCGTGGTTGTGCCTGGCCGCCGCGATGGGCGGGTGCGGCCACAGCAGCAAGCAACGAGAGTTTCAAGCGCAGGTCCACCAGGTCCAGGTGGCGCGGACGACGATCGCCTGGTACGCGCGCGGTCACGGGCCCCCGATGATCCTGCTGATGGGCACAGGCTCGTCGATGGCCGAGTGGGATCCCGCGCTGCTCAGGCTGCTGGCGCGCCATCACCGGTTGATCCTGTTCGACTATCCGGGGGTGGGCCGGTCGGGCCGCTGGCTTGGTCGCTCCTTCGATTCGCTCGCCCGGGTCACGGTGGGTTTTATGACCGCTATCGGTGTCTCGAGGGCCGACGTTCTGGGATGGTCGATGGGCGGGTTCGTGGCCCAGCGCCTGACGGTCGAGTACCCGGAGAGGGTGTTGCATCTGATCCTGGCCGGAACCAACCCCGGCGGCCATCTGGCGGTGCTCGGGTCCGCTCAGGCCCAGGGCCTCGACAGCGAGCCGAATCCCTCGGACAAGGAGATCCTGCGCGAGCTCTATCCGGCCAGACAGCAGGCGGAAGGCTGGCGGTTCCTGCGGCGTCTGGACAGCGCCAGCCAAACCGGCGAGATTCCCGATGACTTCCACGTTCCGGCCTCCACCACCCGGGCTCAGGTCGCGGCCGAGGATCTGTGGCTGCGCAGCGATCTCAACTTCCGCCAGCTTGCCTCCATTCGTACGCCCACCCTCGCCGCCGGCGGGACGGCGGATCGGGTGGTGCCGCCTATCAACCTCAGGCGGATCGCCGCCCGGATCCCGCGGGCGAAGCTCGTCATCTTGCCCGGAGCGCATGCCTTCCTCTTCCAGGAGCGCCGGCGGTTCACCCGAGCCGTTGACGGGTTCCTCAGTCACTGAGTGGCGGCGCCGAGCTAATCGCCGACGCCGGTCGTCGTGCCAGCATCCGCCTAGTGGTCGTGGACGCTCGTGATCCCGAGCCTCGGTCGGAGGCTGAATTCGACTACGACAGGACGGTGGCGCTCAGCGACGGCGTGTTCGCAATCGCCCTAACGCTGCTGGTCTTGACGATCACGCTCCCCAATCTGGAGGGCGCGGCCAAGCACCAGCTGGCCGATCGTCTGAGCGGCCAGCTGCCCCAGCTCCTGTCGTATGCGATCAGCTTCGGCGTGCTGGGCTTGCTGTGGGTCCGACACCACGCGCTGTTCCGGACGCTGACCCGGATCAACTGGACGGTGACCGCGCTCAACCTGGCCTACCTGGCGCTGGTGGCGTTCCTTCCATATCCCACAAGCCTGATCGGACGATATGGCGATCAACCAGTCTCCGTGGTGATCTACGCCATCACGCTCGTGCTCATCACGTTACTGGCCGCAGCCATGCGGCTGTACACCTACCGCGCCGGCATAACCGCGCACGACGCCCCGCGCGAATCCCTGCGCCGATACTTCGTGGTCAGCGGCACCTTCCTGGCCTCGATCCCGGTGGCGCTGCTGATCGACCCATCGGCCGGCTTATGGATGTGGACGGCGCTGCTTCTAGATGGCGTTAGGTCACGGCTCAGGCGCAAGCCGCCCAGCTCCGGCTAGGGCAGCTTGCCCTTGACCGCGTTGGCGAACGTCCAGTACGCCGGCCGCGGCTTGCCGTTCGGGCCCAGCAGCCCCGAGTCCCAGTGGTCGGCGGCCACGCCCTGCCACTCGTAGTG
>DATKRM010000287.1:0-2009 GCA_035532195.1 Solirubrobacteraceae bacterium | reverse complement strand
GAGCGCTACCGGGTGCGCCCGGTCCCACCGGGCCGCCATGTCCGCCTCGTCCAGGCGCTGGTCATCGGCGATCTGCCCAAGGGTCACCCGCACGAGCCGGTCAGCCAGGTCCCCGCGCATCCCCGGCAGCGCAATCCCGTTGACCAGCACCGCGCGGCGGAACGCAAGGACGGACACATCCTCGCTCGTGTACAGGGCGCGGCGGACCATCCCGTCCCCGGTGCTCGCCCGGCACAGGGCGTCCGACAGCCACGGCTCGACGCGGGAGACGTTGTCGAGCGCGACGACGCGCGACGCGCTGGCCGCCACCGCCCACGACTCGACGTCGCGGGGCGCAGTGCGCAGCGGCGCGTCCGAGGGGTCCGCCAGCAGCACCAGCAGCCGCGACTGCCAGGACTTGGCGGTGCCCTGCTCGCCGGTCAGCGCGAGGACCGGCACCGGCCGGTCGGGCAGCAGCAGCACGCAGACCAGCCACGCCACTACGAGCGGCCACACGTCGTCATCGATCCGCAGGAGCTCCCGGAGCCGGGACAGGTCGCCGTCCGGCGACGGCTTGGGCAGGGCGCCGGTCAGCCGCGTCCGGCGGAAAAGCGGGCCACCGCCACGCATGATCTGCCAGCCACCCGCCGTGATCCTCACCAGCTCGCAGTCGCGCGTGCCGAGGTCCAGCCAGATGGCGCCGACGGAATCGCGGGCCACCCGCAGATGCAGGTCGCGCTCCTCCCCGGCGTAGCTGCGGCCCTCCAGGGTGAGCATCGTGTCGGCCAGCGCCTCGGCGGACGGTGCCCGGCCATGGTCCGCGGCGTACATGCGTGCCAGCTCGGCGCGGACGCTGCCCCGCCCGCCGCGCAGCGGCCGGACGATGCTCTCGCCGAGCATGGCGGCGAAAGGCTCACCCCGCGTCGATGTGCCGTACCAGTAGCCGGCCGTGTCGGCCAGCGTGAGCAGGACCTCCGCCTGCGAGGGCCCGCTCATGCTGCGCCCGCGTAGTCACCCGGCAGTGCCGCCAGGATGGCCGCGGCCTCGGCGCGGGTGTACCAGCCAGGCCGATAGGCGTAGCAGGCAGGCAGGCACTGGTGGTGATGTACCACCGGGCCGGCGAGCCAGACCTCATCACTGCCGGCCCGTGCCGGAGCACCCGTGTAGTCGCCGGGCCGGGGCCGGCCGAACTCCTCGCGGATGCCGTCCCAGGTGCGCAGATGCTGCCGGACATCGCGGACTATGCCATGCTGGGCTGCCTTGACATCGGCAAGGGCGGCGGCGAACCCCTCAGACCAGGCGCGGTCTCTTACGGCGGCTGCCGCCGTAAGGCAGAGCACCTGCCGGTAGCGCACCTCGTCCGCCGGGTCCGGCAGCGCGCCGACCAGGTCAGCGAGCATCCGGCGCAGCCCATCCCGCTCGGCCCTCAGCCGGCGGATCTCGGCAGATGGCGCCGCCAGCGTCCGGGCGCTCATGCTGCACCCCGGGTCGCATAGGAGCGGTAGACGCGCCGGACGATCACCCACACGCGGCGGCCACAGCCTGCCCGGCGCGGGCCGCCGGCCTCGGCCTCGGTGCGGACCCTCCCGAGGTGGACGGCTCCGCAGCGCGGGCACCGGACCGACAGCCACCACCACGTGCGGCCCGCGGCCGGCTCGTAGAGGCTCGCGCTGGCGATCGGCAGCCTGCCCCTGCGCGTCTTAGCCTGCCGATCGTCGGCGCCGTGTCGTACGATGGCATCGACCTCTGGCGCTGTGGCGGCGGCGGAGTCGGCATGTGGGCGGCTATCGGGCTGGCGAGCCTGGTGGCCGCTCGCCACATCAGGGGGCCGCATCACCGGCCATCCCCAGCCAGGATGCCGGTCAGCTCGCCGCGCTGGTCCGGGGTGGGCGGCGGGTCTTCCGACAGCAACTCGCGTACAAGCTGGGCGGTGCGGGCTACGCGAAAATCGCGGCGAAGCTCGGCGATGCGAGAGGCGGGTTCGCCGTCTTTGACGGCATTGGCCAGGATTGATCTGGCCTTGGGCCAGG
>DATKRM010000286.1:0-7797 GCA_035532195.1 Solirubrobacteraceae bacterium | reverse complement strand
CCGCGATCCGCCACAGCTCACGCTCGAACACCTCCGCCCGCCGATCGGGATCCGGGGTCACCGGGAGCACGCGGCGCTCCACCCGCACCCGGCGCCCGCGGCCCCGGCGCACCGGCCCGACCACGATCGCGCCCCCGCGGTACACGTCCCTATCCAAAAGCGAGTGCAGCGTGACCACCGGGTCATCGTGCTTGGTCGCGGGGTGGACGAAGTCGATCACGATCCCCGCCTCCTTGCCGGGATGGCGCCGGGTCACGCGACCCACCCGCTGCTGGTACACGCGCTTGGACGCCGTGGGCGCCAGGTGCATACAGATCGTGGCCCGGGGACTGTTCCATCCCTCGGCCAGCAGCATCGCGTTGACCAGAACGTCGATCTTGCCCGACTCGTAGTCGGCCAGGATCCGGGCCAGCTGGCGCTTGGGGGTCTCGCCGGACACCGCCTTGGCCTTCATGCCTTCTGCGACGAACGCGTCGGCCACGTTGTTGGCGTGGCGCACGCCCGCGGCGTAGACCACGCCCGGAATGCCGTTGAACCGCGTCTTGTACAGGTCGGCCACCGCGACGTTGAACGGCGTCTGGTCCAGCAACTCGGCCAGCATCTCCTGGTCGAACTCGGTGTCCACCTCGCCTCGTCGCAGCGGCACCTTGGCGATCGTCCGCACCCCCGGGCCGGGGGGTATGCGGATGCAGCGCAGCGGCGCGATCACGCCGCGCCGGGCCGCCTGGGCCAGATCGAAGCGCGAGGTCTGGGTGGGGAACAGGTCGGTCACGTGCCGCGCGATCAGCGCGCCGGTGGCCGTCATCCCGACGAAGATCGGGCCTGACCAGCGGCGGATGGCCGCCGAGGTCTTCTCGCCCAGCGCGGTGTGGGCCTCGTCGCAGATCACGATCGTGTAGGTGTCGGCGATCTTGCCCGCGTTGCGCACGAACCATTGGTAGGTCTCGACCGTGACCGGGCCGTTGGCCGCGTCGTGGCCTTCGAGCAGCGGCGCGTGCAGCCGGTCGCGATACCCGCGGTCGCGGATCTCGCCGATGAACTGATCCACCAGGTTGCGCCGGTGGGTGAGGATCAGGATCCCGCCGGTGCGCGAGGCCTCGACGAAGCCCATCGCGGCCACTGTCTTGCCGGCCCCGGTGGCGTGCTCGAACCAGAACCGCTTGCCCGCGTTGGGATCCTCCGGCTGCTCGTCCAGCTGAACGTCTTCGTCGAGCTCGGCCTCCGAGTCCTCCCAGTCCAGCGGCTCCTCGTCCTCGGCGCCCTCGCGGTCGCCGTCCTCGTCCAGCTCAAGGTCCTCCTCGCCGGGAATCGCGGCGGAGGCGAGCTCCGCCGGCTCGGGGATGTCCGTGACGGCCCCATTGCCGTTGGCGCCGTTGCCGGTGCGCTGGATTTCGGCCAGCAGCGCGGTCAGCGTGCCGGACAGCGCGTCGACCTGGTGGGCCGACAGCACGGCCCCATCGGCCAGGTGGGGCTCGTCCTCTGACAGCAGGCGTTCCAGTCCCAGCAACAGCGAGAACGAGCGCCGCCACTCGATCGAGGGAATTCGGTTTCCGGCCTCGATCTCGCTCAGCGCAGCGTCGAGCGCCCGGCGACGGGGCGAGCCAGGAGCCAGCGCTTCTTCGAGGGCCTCGCCCTCGTGGACGAACCGTTCACGCGTGAACAGTTCTCCGCGCGCAATCGCGGCAGGATTGGGAAACGGGGTGGAAGCACCCATGGAATTAACGGGCTTTCGCGTCCTGGTGTGCGAGCCGCAGCTATAAGTCGTAGCGACTCAAGAAGACTCAGTAGAAACGTGACCGGCGATCAGCCTCAGTCGCCCACGGCCCCTCGCCGAATTAGTTCCTAGTGGGTAAGGAGTATCTTAGCGCCTAGATCCGGACGCGTTGTGTGGGGAGCGTCCACACCGCTTGTGGCAAGCTCTGGGGCTGTGGCAGCGACCGTCGGCTACGAGGTGCGCCGGGTGCGCAACGAGCGGGAGATGAAGGGGGCGCTCAAGCTGCGCCACGACGTGTTCTGCGTCGAGCAGGGAGTCCCCCAGCGCGAGGAGGTGGACGGGCGCGACCCCGACGGTATCCACCTGGTGGCGGTGGCGGCCGGACGGCTGCTCGGGACCTGCCGGCTGCTGTTGATCGGTCGCACCGTGCAGTTCAGCCGGCTGGCCGTGCATCCGGCCGTGCGCCGGCGGGGGATCGCCACCGCACTGCTCGAGGCCGCCGAGACCGAGGGCACCGAGGCCGGGGCCCGGCGCCTGGTCCTGCACGCCCAGACTTACGCTCGAGCCCTGTACGAGCACGCGGGATACCGGGCCCGGGGCAGCCTGTTCCGGGAAGCCGGGATCGAGCACGTGGCGATGGAGAAGGAGCTCCCGTAGTCGGGAGCGGCCGCCAAGTTGCCTGAGCTGCGGATCGACCCGCTGACCGGACAGCGGGCGATCATCGCGGGCGACCGGGCGGGCCGTCCCGGCGGGGAGCTCCGGGTCGACGGAGCGGCGCCGATCGATCCCGAATCGGACCCTTTCGCCGAGGGCCACGAGGATCGCACCCCACCCGAGCGCTTCGCCGTCCGGCCCGGCGGAGGCCCGCCCGACTCTCCGGGCTGGACGGTCCGGGTCGTGCCCAACCTGTACCCCGCCCTGCGCCCCGACGCTCCCCAGCCACCACCCGAGGCCAACCGGGATCTGTTCTGGGCCGCGCCGGCCCGCGGGGCTCACGAGGTCATCGTCAACGCCCCCGACCCCGTGGTCTCCCTGTCCGAGCTGAGCGTCGCCCAGGTCGCCGGCGCGGTTGAGGTGTGGCGAGAGCGGATGCAGGCCCATGCCGGCGCCGCATACGTCCATCTGAGCGTCAACGAACGGCGCGAGGCGGGAGCGTCGCTGCCCCACACCCACGCCCAGCTTTACGCGCTGGACTTCGTGCCCGCCGCCGTGGCCCGTGAGCGAGAGCGCTTCAGCGCCTACGCCACCCGGACCATGGGCGGGAATCTGCTGGCCGACCTGGTCCAGGAGGAGGTCCGCCGCCGGGAGCGGGTGGTGGCCATCGACGACGAGACCGTGCTGATGGCGCCCTACGGGGCTCGCGTCCCGTTCCAGCTGCTCATTGCCCCCCGCACCCCCCGGGCGCGCTACGAGGACGAGGGCCCGGCCGGCGCCGCGATGCTCCACGACGCGCTCACCCGGCTGGCCCGCCGCCTGGGCGCCAGCCCACCGCTCAACCTCTGGGTCCGCACCGCCCCGCGCGACACCGAGCGCTTCTGCTGGCGGATCGACATCCTGCCCCGGCTGACGCACTTCGCCGGGCTGGAGTTGGGTGCCGGCGTGCACCTGAACATCCTGGCCCCGGAGCAGGCGGCGGCCGAGCTGCGCGAGGTGTAGTGCGAGCCCTGGTCCAGCGCGTGTCGAGCGCCAGCGTGTCCGTGGACGGGGCGCAGGTGGCCGCCATCGGCCCGGGGCTGCTCGTGCTGCTAGGCGTATCGACAGATGACACCGAACCGGACGCCGACTGGCTGGCCAACAAGGTCCGGGCGCTGCGCGTGTTCTCGGACGCCGAGGGGCGGATGAACAAGCCGCTGGGCGACCGCGAGCTGCTGTGCGTGTCGCAGTTCACGCTCTACGGCGACGCGCGACGGGGCAACCGGCCCAGCTACACCCGGGCGGCGCCACCTGAGCGGGCCGAGCCGCTGTACGAGCACTTCTGCCAGCGCGCGGGCGCCCGGCGCGGCGTGTTCGGGGGGCTGATGCAGGTCGAGCTGGTCAATGATGGGCCGGTGACGTTGCTGGTGGAGAGTCCCGAGCGCGCGTCGCCTCGCCCAGCCCCGCCCCGCCCCGCCGCGCCGCCACCCCCGGGATAATCCCCCGCAATGGCGGCCTATCGCTATCTGTTCCGGCAGCTCGTATCCCGCGAGCTGCGGCGCAAGTACAAGGGCTCGAGCCTGGGCGTCCTCTGGTACCTGGTCAACCCGCTGGTGCTGCTGGGGGCCTACACGCTGATGTTCGGGTACGTGCTGAAGGTGCCCCGCACGCACGACTTCCCGGTCTTTCTGATGATCGGGATCATGGCCTGGACGTTCTTTCAGCAGTCGCTGATCGCGTCGTCCGAGTCGCTGATCGACCAGGGGGCGCTGGTGCGCAAGGCGCGCTTTCCCCGGGAGTCGATCCCCGCCTCGACGGTGGCGGTCCAGCTGATCACGTTCCTGGCCATCCTGGTGATCGTGGCCCCGCTGGCCATCGCGCTGCGCGGCACCCTGCACCCGGCGCTCCTATACCTCCCGATCGTGGTCGTCCTGCTGTTCTGCTTCGTGCTGGGCTGCGCGCTGATCGTCGCCGTGCTCCACGCCTACTTTCGGGACGTGGCGCCGATCCTCACCGCCGCGCTGCTGCCCTGGTTCTTCCTCACCCCGATCTTCTTTCAGCCCAACACGCTGTCGTTCGTCCAGCACCACGCCTGGGTGAGCACGCTGCTGAACTGGGTCAACCCGATGGCGCCGTTCATCGAGGTGCTGCGCTCGATTCTGTTTTATGGGGCGGCCCCCGACTGGGGCCGCCTGGTTTATGCCCTGGTCGCCGGGACGCTCGGATTGGCGGTTGGGTGGCTGGTGTTCCGGCGCATGGAGGGCGAGCTGGCGGTGGTCGTATGACCCCGGCCCCGGTAAAGGGGGAAATCGTCCTGGAGGACGCCACCCGGTTCTTCAGCATCCGGGCCGACCAGGCCCGCACGCTGAAGGGACTGTTCCTGCGCTCCCGGGCCCCCGGGCCGGAGCCGGTTCCCGCGCTCCGGGGCGTCACGCTGCACATCGCGCCGGGTGAGACGGTGGGCATCGTGGGACGCAACGGGGCGGGCAAGACCTCCACCCTGCGCGTGCTGGCCGGGATCATCCCGCTGCAATCCGGGCGCGCGGCCTGTGGCGGCCGCGTGGTCTCGCTGCTCGAGCTGGGCGCCGGCTTCAGCCGTGACTTCTCCGGCCGGGAGAACATCTATCTCCAGGGCGCGCTGTACGGGCTGGCCAAGCCCGAGCTCGATCGGCGCCTACCCCAGATCATCGCCTTCTCCGAGCTCGAGCACTTCATCGACGTGCCGGTCAAGACCTACTCCAGCGGCATGATGCTCCGCCTGGGCTTCTCAATCGCCGCCCACCTGGACGCCGACGTGGTGTTGATCGACGAGGTGCTGGCGGTGGGCGATGAGGGCTTTCAGCGCAAGTGCCTGCGCCGCATCTCCGAGCAGATCGCCGCCGGCGCCACGGTGGTGCTGGTCTCGCACGATCCCGGAGCCATCGAGCGGGTCTGCGACCGGGTGGTGGTGCTGGACGCCGGGCAGGTGATCTTCGACGGCCCCACGGCCGACGGGCTGTTGCACTACCACCGGCTGATGGGCACCGAGCACGGCGGCGGCGAGTCGCTGCGCCAGGCCGGCGAGCGAGCGGTCGAGGTGGCCGACGTGGAGCTGCGCGACGCGGAAGGGCGCACCACGGCCGTGTTCCGATCCGGGGGCGCGTTCCAGGTCGCGGTCGAGGTACGCGCGCGCCGGCCGGGGTCGCTGGCACTCGAACTGCGCGCCCAGGAAGGAACCCGCGTGTATCGCTCGGTGCACCCGGTCCCGGCCGGGAGCGCCCAGCTGGCGTTCGACGTGCCTGAGCTTCCGCTGCTCGGTGGCGACTACGACCTGGCCCTGGGCGCCGCGGACGGTCCCCTGGAGCGAACCGTGCGGTTCTCCGTGGCCAGCGAACAGCCGGCCGACGGGATCGTCGACCTGCGCGGAACCTGGACCTCGCTGGCCAGGGTGCCGACGTCATGAGGACGCCTGAGGAGGCCCTCGAGGCGGCTCGCCGCGGCGCGGCCGCCGATCCTGAGCCGGGCGGTGCGGCCTGGGAGCTCGAAGATCCGAGCACCGCGAGCCGCCGTCTGGTGGAGTGGGCGATCATCGATCCCGATCGCGCGCCGGTCTACTCCACCCGGCGCTTCGGCCGGCCGATCACCCTGCTCAAGCGCTTCCTGGTCCGGTTCCTGGCCCAGTATCTGAACGAGGTCAGCGCCCAGCAGAGCCGGTTCAACGCGGCGGTGGCCGCGCAGGTGCTGGGGCTCGAAGAGCGGGTAGCGGAGCTCGAGCGCCGCGCGCGCGAATGAAGGTCTCGCAGATCCTGTGCGCCGCGGGCCCAGTCGATGCCGTGACCAACCAGGCGCTCGCCTGGCGGCGTCGGTTTCAGGCCTGGGGTTGGGAGGGAGAGGAATACGTGGCCAACGTCGCTCCGGGTGTGACCCCGCGGGTGCTGCGAGCGCTGCGCGATTATCAGCCCGCCGGGGAACGCGTGGTCCTGCATTACTCGGGCCACGCCAGCGGGCTGGAGGACGCGGTAAACGGACGCACCCTGCTGGTGTCCCACAACGTCACTCCCGCCCGCTTCTTCTGGGCCTATCAGCCGGTGGACGCGGCGCGCTCCACGCTGGCCCGCGACCAGCTGGCTCAGCTGGGACGTCGGGCCGGTGCCCTGGCCGGCGTGTCCGAGTACAACGCCCAGGAGCTCAGCGCGCTGAGCGGGCGCGACGCGGGCGTCATCCCGGTGCTGTTCGATGACGCGGCGCTCGCCGCGGCCGGGCCCGAGCCCGCGCCCGGGCCGCCCACCGTTCTGTTCGTCGGTCGCCTGGCGCCGCACAAGCGCCAGGACCTGGTCATCCAGGCGTTTGCCCGGTTTCGGCGCCGCCAGCCCGACGCCCGGCTGGTCCTGGTCGGCACCTCGCTGAACCAAGAGTTCGAGGCCGAGCTGCGGCGGCTGGCCGATCGGCTGGCGCCCGGGGCGGTGAGCTTTCACACGGGCGGGATCTCCGGCGAGCAGCTGACCGCGTACTACCGCCGCGCCCACGCCTTCCTGTGCCTGTCCGAGCACGAGGGGTTCTGTATTCCCCTGCTTGAGGCGTTCCACTTCGGGGTGCCCGTGATCGCCCGCGACGCCGGAGCGGTCGGCGAGGTGGTGGGCGAGGCGGGAATCCTGCTGGGCGCCCAGGACGACGTGGCGGTGGCGGCGGAGCTGCTATCGATCGTCAGCTCGGACCCGGAGCTCCAGGCCGAGCTCCGCCGGCGCGGGCGACGGCGCCTGGAGGTCTACGACGCCGGGGCGACGGCAGCCAAGATGCGCGCGGCGATCGAATCGCTGTGAACGTCAGGCTCGCGCTCAGCCGCCTGGGCCTCAATCGCTCGATGCTGGTCCGGGTGCTCACGCGACTCGGGCAGCCCAACCTGCGGGAGCTGCGCACGCGGGCGCCGGCCGCCGTCGTGGGCTGGCTGGAGGCCGGGACCGTGACGGTGCCGGTGGGCCACGCCCAGGGCCTGGTGTTCGACCTGCGCCACCTGCGGATCGACCACGCCCACCTGGGTTCGATTGCCACCGGGATGCTTGAGACCTCGGTCCAGGAGGCGATGGTCCGGCACCTGGGGACGGGGGGCGTGCTGTACGACGTGGGCGCCAACCTGGGGTTCTTCTCGCTGCTGGGGGCTCGGCTGGCGGGGCCGGAGGGCCACGTCTACGCGTTCGAGCCGGCGCCGGAGAACGTGCAGGCGCTCCGCCGGCACATCGGTCTCAACCGCATCGAGAACCTGGCCGTGCGCGAGCAGGCCGCGGCCGCCGAGTCTGGCCGCGGGCGTTTGCAGCTGGTGGACGACCGCAGCTGGTCAAAGCTCGAGGGCTACGGCCAGCACCCCGGGACCGAGCGGGTGGTGGATGTGGAGCTGGTGGCGATCGACGAGCTCGTGGCCAGCGGCGAGCTGCGGCCGCCCTCGGTGGTCAAGATCGACGTCGAGGGTGCCGAGC
>DATKRM010000285.1:0-7795 GCA_035532195.1 Solirubrobacteraceae bacterium | reverse complement strand
AGCCGGTGATGTAACCCCGCACCACGAATTCCACCGGCAGCATGTCCAGACGCCGGACCAACATGCCGCGGCCGCGCACCTCCTCAGGCACACCGTCGGTGACCGAGACCATGTGCCCGGCGATGATGTCCGTGGTGCGCTCAAACCAGAACGCCGACAGGCCGGTGAGCACCTTTCCCTTGTCCGGGATCGGCGTGGGGTGGACCACGTCGTAGGTGGAGATCCGGTCGGAGGCAACCAGCAGCAGCGTCTGGTCTGAGGCTTCGTATATCTCGCGGACCTTTCCCGAGGCGATCCGGGGAAGGTCGGTGAGAGAGGTCACGAAGTGAATCTAGCAACGGCCCGGGACGGTGGCGGGCGGCCCGGGGCGCCGGCGAACCGCCGCCTGAGGGTCAGGCGATGGTGTCCAGGCGACCCACGATCTCGTCCGCATAGCGGACGAACGGGGCGTAGTCGAAGATCGCGTCGAGGTCGAGGCCGTGGGCCTCAGGCTCGCCAGCCAGCAGGCCTCGGAGCGGGGTCCGCTCGCTGATCGCCCGCTGGGCCAGCGTCTGCACGATCCGATAGGCGTCGTCCCGGGACAGCCCCCGCTCCACCAGCGCCAGCAGAACCCGCTGCGAGAACAGGGCGCCATGGGTCAGCTCCAGGTTGGCCCGCATCCGGTCGGCGTGGACCACCATTCCGCCAACCAGGGCCAGCATCCGCTGCTGCATGTGGTCGAGCAGCGTGGTCGAGTCCGGGAGGACGATCCGCTCCACCGAGGAATGCGAAATGTCACGCTCGTGCCACAGGGCCACGTCCTCGAGTCCGGCCAGGGCATTGCCCCGCAGTACACGGGCCAGTCCCACCACCTGCTCTGACTTGATCGGGTTGCGCTTGTGGGGCATCGCGCTCGAGCCCTTCTGTCCCGTGGCGAACGGCTCGGAGACCTCTGCCACCTCGGTGCGAGCCAGGTGCCGGATCTCCAGGGCCAGGCGCTCGAGCCCGGCGCCGGCCAGCGCGACCGCGCTCAGCAGCTCGGCGTGCCGGTCGCGAGCCACCACCTGGGTGGACACCGGCTCGGGCTCCAACCCCAGACGCTGCAGCACCCGCTGCTCGAACTCCGGCGAGGTGGCCGAGTAGGTGCCCACCGCGCCGGACAGGACACCCACAGAGGCCTGGCCGAACGCCCGCTCCAGGCGCCGGGCGTTGCGGTCGGCCTCGAACGCAAAGCCCGCCAGCTTGATCCCGAACGTGGTCGGCTCGGCGTGGATGCCGTGGGTCCGGCCCACGCATAACGTGTGAACGTGCTCACGAGCCTTGGCCGCCAGCGCCGTGACCAGGCGGCGCGCGTCGGGCACGAGGATGGCCGCCGCCTGGCGGAGCTGGAGGGCCAGTGCGGTATCCAGCACGTCGCTGGAGGTGAGGCCGTAGTGGATCCAGCGTCCGGCCGGCCCGGCCGAGGCGGCCAGCACGTCGACGAACGCCGCCGTGTCGTGATCGGTGACCTTCTCGCGCTCGGCGATCGCCTGGACCGTGAACGTGGCGCCGCGGATCGCCTCGAGCTCGTCGGCCGTCGGTCCCTCGGTCTCCTCGGACGCAGCCACCTCCACCCGGCGCATGGCCTCAAACCGGGCCTGGTCCGACCAGATGGCGGCCAGCTCGGGCCGCGTGTAGCGAGCGATCACGTCAACCGATTATGCGTGGTTGCCCCCGGTGCCCGCCGCCAGGCGCAGCCTGCGCACGACCGAGCCGCCGAGCTTGTGGCCGGTGGAGTCGGTGAGGCTGGCGATCACCCGGACGCTAAGCGGGGCGTGGCGGCGCAGCACATCCGCGACGTAGCCGGGCAGCGTCCGCCGCACCACCTCGGTAGATCCCGCCGGGACCTCCACGTGGGCGAACAGGACCCTGACCGGGCCCCGGGGACCTCCCGGTACCGGGGCAAAGCTGGCCCCGGTGAGGACCAGCACATCTCCGGTGCAGGCCCCGGCCACTGCCGTGCACGTGATGGACAGCGCGGCGCGGCCGGCGCGGTCCAGGCTGACCGTAGACCCGATCGGCTGCGGAGGCGGAACCGCCACACGGAAGGTCACCGGCTGGCTGACCCCGTAGCTGCCGCCGGCACCGGACTGGGCAGCGACCGCCGTGTACGTCCCGTTGGGCAGCGGCGGGCTGATCCGAATCGAAAACCGGCCGGTGGCGCTCCGCCTGGCCACCAGAAGACGGAACTGCTGACCCTGGGCGGCACTGCCCTTATAGACCCCGATGCCCACCGAGGAACTATCGCCCGGGGCGGTCCCGGCCGTCCCGGAGAGCGTCGGCTGCGCGGTAGTGAGGGGCCGCGACCCTGGCGAGACCAGCTTAAGGTGTGGCGCCACGTTGTGTACCTGGAAGGTGACCGGCGGGCTGAGGGCAGCATCCCCGGCCGCATCGTCCTGCTCGGCCACCGCGGTGTAGGAGCCGTTGGCCAGCGGCGGCGTGGCCGGCGCCGAGTAGCTGGCGCCGGACCGCCTGGCCGTCACCTTCTCAGCCACCGATCCGTCACCCGAGGAGCCCTTGGACACCCTCACGGTGATGTCGGAGGCGTCACCGAAGTCGGTCGAGGCGTGACCGGCAAACGTGGGCTGGGCGTCTCTGATCACCGTCCCGGAGCTGGGGCGATCAAGCGTCACCGTGGGTGATGCGGATGGGGCCTGGAGACTCAGCGTCAAGCCGGCGGTCACGCAGGCCTGGTTGTAAGCGGGGCCGGTCCAACCGATCACCAGGTAAAGAGTCTGGCCGGGATCGACGGTTGGGGAGGCCGAGATCGCCTGGCTAGCCCCGCCCATGACGACGCCGCCGCTGGCCAGGACCGTGGTGTTCTGCTCCAGCGTCCACGTAGGGCGGCCCAGGCAAGTTGTGTCGGTGTCCAGCATGGTGAACGTGCCGCTCACAGTGACCCGCTGGGCCGAGGTCAGCGGCGACGTCCAGGCCACGGCGACCAGGCGGTCACGGGCCGGCTGGAGGGCCAGGACGCCGTCGGGAACCACGCCTACCGTCTGTCCCGACCGGTTATCCGCGACGTAGGGCTGATCGGAGTCGACCGCGTCGTACCAGCCCGTCAATCCACCCTGGATCGCGGTCGCGTAGTTCTTCAGGGCGAAGAACGAGGGCTGCTGACCGGGAGTGGTCATCGTGGTCAGCTCGTCGTAGGTCCACGGGGTAGACCCGTAGGAGTCGTGGTCGGGATTGGACGGGCCGGGCGCCTGGGCGGTCGGGAGCGCCCAGGTATATGTCCCTGCCCGCGCGGACGCGGGCAGAATCAGGGCCAGCACCATCCCGGCGCCGGCCGCCGCGCCATACAGCCACCTCCGAGCCACCGCCGGGAGCGTAGCTCAGCCGCCTCCCAGCTGAACCGCCTTGACGATCAGCAGCGCGACGGCCAGCAGTAGGTAGCCCTCCATGGCCAGCATCGCCAGCTTGCGTGAGGCGGAGGCCGGAGGACGCTCGAGCAGCGCGACCGGGGGCATGGTCCAGCTCTCCCGGGGCACCGACGGCGCGGTTTCGATCACCGTGACGGAGGCCCCGGTCCGCCGGGCCCGCAGGGCAAATGCTCCGGCCACCAGGAGGACGGCGGCCAGGATGGCTCCGCCGATCGCCGACAACGCCCTGACGTCCACGTGGGGGAACAGCGTGGTGGCCATCAGGATCAGCGACAGCAGCAACAGCACGGACACGATCACCGTGGCCAGCACGTTCAGCCAAAAGCCGTTGGACCAGGGACCGAGCACCTGCCGGTCGTTGCACAGCAACAGCAGGAACATGATGGCGCTGGGCAACAGGACTCCCGCCAGCGCCTGGACCGCCTCGGTGATCACGCCCAGGGGCGCGCCGGGGATGAGCACGATGCCCGCCGCCCCGGCCACCACCAGGCCAAATACGGCGTAGAAGCCCATGGCCTCGGAAAAGCTCCGGTTCAGGGAGCTCTTGGAGCCCGACAGGTCGCCGAACGCGTACCCCGTGGCCAGGGTCACCGCGCCGGCGCCGATCAGGGACGCGTTCAGCAGCACGACGGCGAAGAACGCCCCGGCGGTGGACCCGATTGTGTGCTTGAGGCCGTTGGCGATCCCACCTGCGTCGGAGAAATGCCCGGAGTACGGCGTGTGCTGGAAGGCGAACGCCGAGACGGAGATGAGGATGCCCGCGCCGATGACGACCACGATCGCGCCGATCCACGTGTCCAGGCGCTCGTAGTTGATCCAGCGCGGGGTGATCCGCTTGTCGATGATGTTGGACTGCTGAAAGAACAGCTGCCAGGGCGCCACCGTGGTGCCGACGATCGCGATGATCAGCAGGATCGAGGTGGAGCTGACGCCGCCCTGGATCCCGGGCACGAAGAAGTCATGCCCGATCGGCCCCGCCTTGATGTGCGCCATGAAGAACAGCGGGATCAGCAGCAGGTTGCCGAACACGAACACGAACATGGCCCGCTCCCAGGAGCGAAAGCTGCCGCTGGCCGTGATGCCGATCAGCGCCGCCGCGGCCACGGGCACCGCGACGTACTTGGACACCCCGAAGTAACCCAAAGCCAGGCTCACGCCGATGAACTCGGTGACCACCGTGAGGAAGTTCAAAACGACCAGGTCGGCCACCGAGAACCAGGCCCAAAAGCGACCAAACCGCTCCTTGATCAGGCGCGCGAACCCGACGCCGGTGACCGCGCCAAGTCTGACCACCATCTCCTGGTTGACGATCAGCACCGGAACCAGGAGCAGGAGCACCCAGAGCAGGCTGGTGCCGTAGTTCTGGCCGGCCTGCGAGTAGGTGGCGACGCCCCCGGCGTCGTTGTCCGCCACCATCACGATCAGCCCCGGGCCGATGATCGCCAGCAGCGCCAGCACGCGCGAACGTAGACCGCGGTGCGCCTGCTCGTGCTCCTTGATGGTGCCGAAGGCGCCCCGGATGTCGCCGGCGTGGGCGGAATCGAGCACGGGACGCTCGCGCCGCTCAGGCGTGGACACGCCCGGCGTCGGGTTGCTCGCCATGTGCTCGACCTCCTTTCGCCTTTAACCGCTAATACTCGCGGCCGGCGGGAGGCCTATCAGGTTCCGGGATCAGGCCCCGAAGGACAAGCAGGCATCCACGACACCGGCCACGAGCTTCTACTTCGCGGTCGCTCGTCGTTGTCCATATGTTCTTCGCGGGAGTCCATCATTGATCCTCAAAATGCCGCTGGGAAGAGGCGGATCCGAGACTAGCAGCGGTGATGGGAGCGCGGCTAGGGAGTCTGACGCGCGTTTACAAGTTCGAGGACCCGGGGTACGCCGGCTCGGCGCCGGGCTCCAGCAGCCGCTCGTAGATCCGGTAGCGCTTGATGATCGTCCCGGTGAGCGCCTCCATGGCCCGGTTCATCGGCTCGTTGACCTCCAAGATCCAGCCCGTCTCAGCGTCCGTGTCGCGGCGGCCGCAGGCATCCCAGACGTCCCGGTACAGCCCGGCCGCCACCCCGGTGTGCTGGTACTTCGGCTTCACCCCCAGCGCGAACACCCGGATCATGTTGATCTTGCGCCGTCCGCGCAGCGCCTTGACCCAGCCCAGCGGCAGCAGCCGACCGTTGACCTTGTTCAGTACCTGGTTGTAGTCGGGCAGCGACAGGGACACGCCCGCCACCTCGCCATCGGCGGTCTCGGCCACGCAGGCGAAGTCCTCGTCGAGCACCGGCTTGAGCTCCTTGGCCATGTGGTCCATCTCGGCCTCGGTGAGCGGCACGAACCCCCAGTTCTCAGACCACGCCTGGTGGTAGATCTCCATGAACGCCCGCACCTCCTGCTTGAAGTCGCGCTTGCGCATACGGCGCAGGCGGACCCCGTGTTCGGGCTCGAGCCTGTCGGCCAGCTCGTCGATGGCCGGCAGCAGCTGGTCGCGATCGGCGTAGTCGATGCGCCACTTGTAGAGGTCCATGGCCTTGACGAAGCCCTCGCCCTCCAGCAGGTCGCGGTAATACGGGTGATGCCAGTTCTCCAGGATCTGGGGCATCCATTCGTGGCCTTCGACCAGCAGGCCGCACTCGTGGTTGGTCGTGAAGTCGAACGGCCCGATCATCCGGTCCCGTCCGCGCTCGCGCAGCCACCCCTCGGCGGCGGTCAGCAGGGCGTGGGCTGTCTTCGGATCACGCTCTGACTCGAAGAACCCGAACAGGCCCCACCGATTCTCGCGCAGCTCGTTCATGCGGTGATCGACGTGAGCGGTGATCCGGCCCACCGGCTTGGAGCCGCGCCAGGCCAGGAAGTACTCGGCTTCGGCGTGCTCGAAGAACGGGTTGCGGCGCCGGCTCAGGTGGCGCTTGCGCTCGGAGATCAGCGGCGGCACCCAGTTGGCGCACCCCTGGTAGAGGCGCCAGGGCAAGCGGATGAACGTGTTCAGGTCCCGGCGCGAGGAGACCGGCCGGACTTCGAGCGTGCCAGTGGTCTGCGGGGCGGGGGCGGCGACCCCCGTCCGTTGCCCTCTTGACTGTCCGGTTGTGGCTGCCATCGACGGTACCGGGAGCCGTGGCTGCCCCCGAGAACGCCACAATAGCCGCATGGCCCTGGAAGAAGCAACCCCGGCGACCTCTGAGGATTACGGTCCCTGGGAGGACGCGATTCACGAGCTGGCCGCGTTCGAGCGGCCTTCGGCCTCGGAGGGTGAGCGCCGGGCGGCTGAGTGGATCGCCCAGCGCCTGCGCGAGCTGGGCTGCATGGTGGAGATTGAGCAGGAGCGGGCCCACGGCGGCTACTGGTGGCCGCTGGCGCTGGCCAACCTGCTCGGGGCCGGGGCTGCCCTAGCGGTGTTGTTTCGGGGTGGGCGGAAACGGCGGGCGCTGGCCGCGCTGGCCGCGGGCACCGGGGCGGCGGCGGTGTGGGACGACGTCAGCGGCGGACGCCTGTGGTTCCGCCGGGCTCTGCTGCCGCACCGGCCAACCTGGAACGTGGTGGCCGAGACCGGTGACCGGTCGGCCGAGCGCACAGTGGTCGTCCTGGCTCACCACGATGCGGCCCACTCAGGCCTGGTGTTCCACCCGGCGCTGGGGGAGATTGGACCGCGCCTGGCCCCCGAGGCGCACGCGAAGTCCAGTCACACCTTCCCCATCATGTACCTGGTCTTGGCCGGTCCGGTCCTGGCACTAGCCGGCGCGATCCTGTCCTCCAAGCGCACGGCGGGATTGGGGCTGGCATTCGGCCTGGGGACGGCGGCCACGATGACCGACATCGGGCTGGGTCGCGTGGTGCCCGGGGCCAACGACAACCTGACCGCGGTGGCCATCCTGGTGGCGTTGGCCCACGCGCTGCGCGAGCGTCCCGTGGAAGGCGTGCGCGTCCTGCTGGTGTCCACCGGCTCCGAGGAGTCGTTCATGGAGGGGATGCAGGGCTTCGCCCGCCGCCACTTCTCTGGCCTTGATCCGGCGCGAACCGAGATGCTGTGCCTGGAGTGTCTGGGCGGCCCGCACCTGATCGTGCTGGAAGGCGAGGGAATGCTGCGGATGCGCGACTACACCTCCGAGCTGCGCGAGGCGCTGGCCGACGCGGCGAACCGGGCGGGAGTCGACATCGGCCGCGGGATTCGTACCGTGGCGGCGACCGACGGCCTGATCGCCCTCCGGGCCGGCTATCCGACCGCCACCCTGGCCTCGGTCACCCACGCCAAGCTGCCGCTCAACTACCACTGGCCGTCCGACACCCCGGCCGCGCTCCACTGGGACACCGTGCGGCGGGCCATCGTGGTGTGCGAGCAGTTCTTGCGGCGCCGGGCCCGGCCAGATAGGCTCTGAGCTAACCTGGGGAGGAGCGGCTTACCAACA
>DATKRM010000284.1:0-2788 GCA_035532195.1 Solirubrobacteraceae bacterium | reverse complement strand
CCGATTACGACTGGCCGCCAGTAGTCAGGCCGACGCCGGTCCAACGGGCAGCACGGCCGCTGTCCGTATGGGCCGGCTTTTTTGTTGCCTGGCGCCGGGGTGAAAGGCCCGAGATCATTTCTTCGGGAGCGGCTGTCGGCCTCGCAGCCTGGGTTGTGCTGACAAGCGGCATTATCCGCATTTCGCCCGCGCGCAGCGGGACGGGGCTTCCTGGGGCGTTTGCGCGTAACGGACGGCGCGTCGCCAGCGTCGGGTTTGGTGGCGCGGTGCCGCTCCGGCTGCGCGAGTTCACAAACTGGCCGGCAGCGGTCCGTCGTCGCGCGTCTGCCAGGGTGGCAACGGCCCGGAAACCCCTCTCCTACCCGCCGACGAAGACATGGGCAAGGACAGCGGCCGCGCGCAGGACGGCCCGCCGGGGCGCCCGCGCGGGGTGCGGTGCCGGCAGGCTGCTGGCCCCGCTGGCGGGTGCGCCATCGCGCAGCCAGGACCGCCAGCGGGCCGTCAGGCTCAGGAGCGCGATGGCCTCCGGATCTGGCCGCGCGAGTCGCCAGGCGTAGTACCCCTCGCCGACCAGGAGCTGTCCCCGGTCGGCGCCGAGGGCGGTGCTGACCATGACCTCGTGCGCCAGGTGGGCGGCGGGGATGCGGGCGAGCGTCGCCGCGGTAATCGGATACCAGGAACTGCCCTCGCGTCGGAGGCACACCTCGACCGTCTGGGCGTGGAGCAGCAAGAAGTCAGCGAGGCGCATCACTAACCCGCCGCGACTGGATCCGGTGGGGACGCCCTCGCGTGCCATCCGGAGCCGCGGCCCGCTACCAGTATGGGCCGGTCAGGAGCGCCGGAGGCGCGGCTGGGATCACCCAACGGTCCCAAGGCAGCGGCAGCGATGCGGACCGTGACGGCAGACGATCGTCTCGACGAGCGGGAGGACCGACACGCGGCGCCGAGGTGACCCGAACCTGCGGGGGGCAACCCGCGCGGATGCCTCTCCCCCACCGTGGTCGCTGGTGCTAGACTGCCCCGTCCACATGCCCTGCGCGCGGGCGACTCGGCTCGTGTCCGCGCGCGGCGACCAGGCGCTGGGGCTTGGGAACGCTCTCCAGCGCCTGCCCGTTCCCTTGCCCGGTACCTCCCTCCGCTGGTTTACTTTCCCAACCGCAAAAGGTTGTCTACTCCAGCACGAGTGCGGGCAGGGCCAGCATGCAGCTCGGACAGTTCCTCGACGCCCACCCGACGACGCTGTGGCTCCAGTTGCCCGACGATCGCGAGCGCTGGTACCCGGTGGCGGTGGTGCGTGCCCGCATCCCGCCGGCGCACCTGGCGGCGGACGCGCTGATCACCAAGGCCCCGGGGCTCGACGTCGGCTCACTCTGGATCGAGGAGCTGGCGACCGAGTACCGCTGGGCGATGGAGCACGACCACGTGGACCCGTTCCGGCCGCACCCCTGGCCCTGGCCACCGCTGGAGCAGCGTGTCGAGTAGCTCCGGAACTGATGCACTACCTGAACGTTAAGCCGATAGCGTCAGCAGTGACGGAGACCACCACCCGCACCACACCAGGACCGCGCTCCCGCGACCGGCGATCCATCGCACCCGCGGCGAGACCCTGGCGGCGCATGCCGGATGCTCGCAGCGCTTGTGCGGAGACTGGATCGAGGCCAGGCGGCCGGATCACCGGGGAGCTGCGCGGGGAGAGGGCGTGCGGTGCGCATGGTGGTGGCGGTCTCGGAGACCCGCGCGGGGCGACTGCTGGTGGCACTGCTCGAGGAGGCCGGCCACGACGTCGTGCGGGTGAGCACGGCGGCCGCGGTCCTCTCAGCCCTGGCCGGCCGGGGTGCCGATGCGGTGATCCTGGCGGCGCGTCTGCCGCCCGACGAGCTGGCCGCCGTGTGCCGCGCGCTCCGGGCCGGGCCATACGCCGGCCCGATCGTCATCGTGGAGGACGCGCCGCCGGGCGGGGCGTGAGGTGACGCCTCATCCGCCGACGGTGGCCGGTTCACGCCACCGGAGGGCCGCCGGCTCCGGCGCGACACCGCGGACAGGCGAGCCAGCTATCGCCCGTCAAGATGCGCTCCGGGGTGACGGTCCACTCCAGCCCGCAGTCCGCGCAGCGCAGCTGCCAGGCACGCACCTCGGCCTGCCGGGGGCGGTCTGGGAGGTCGTAACGCTCGATCTCGTACACGACGAGCCCGTCGGCGTAGCGCCAGGCACGGGCCGCTTGATCGGCTGCGGCCCAGGCCACCGCTCGGCCGATCGCCTGCTGCTCGACGTGCTGCTCGGCCTGATCGAGCGAGCTGAAGACCCCGAGCACCTGGTGTTCCTCACCGGTGGAGCGCGAGGCGACCCACACCATCCGCTACCCTCCTCTGCACGCATGCACGCCGCCACGGAGTCGCGCGAGCAGCGACGTGATGTAGAGCGCAGGACACCGACTATCACACACCACAGGATCTGGCAACTCCGGTAAACCTTCTTGCTCAGCAAAACACCGGCGCGGCCAGCCGCCGGCGCCATAGCGGGCGGGGCCCGCCACGAGCCCGGAGGCCGGGGTCGCAGCCGACCCACCCGCCGGCCGGACAACCCGTTCGGTCAAGGCGGTAACGCGGAGCGCCGACGATTCGGGTTGTCGCGGATCTGGCACACCGGCGTCGGCGAACTTGTCACGGCTGTCACCGGGCGTGGCGCACACTCATGATGCGATCGAATGGGAGGGACCGCATGGGAGCCTTCTCACGCCTGTTCGCCTGGTTGAAGGTGGCCGCGCGAGAGCACTGGCTGCCGTTGCTGA
>DATKRM010000283.1:0-5625 GCA_035532195.1 Solirubrobacteraceae bacterium | reverse complement strand
ATGGGCGGGGACGGGATCTCCAAGGTGATCTCGCGGCGTTTGCCGCAGACGGAGACGCCGGCCGCGGCATAGCCGTGCGGAGTCCGTTGGTGCCGGCGGCCGCCACGAGCCCCTGACCAGTTAGAAGATGCCGGCTCTCGTGGCGCCGGATCGGCCAGAAACGCCGCCGCTCTCGGCTTGGTCTCGCTCTGGTCTCACTTCGCTTGCTTTTGGCCGGGCGCCGAGAATAATCAGCTGCAGGAGGCGTACTGCCCACCCGATCGAAAGGACCGAAAGACATGGGGCTATTCGGCGGACGCAAGCGCAAGCAGCGATTGGAGGAGGCCGGCGTAAACGCGCCGGCTCAGGTGGTGTCGGTCAGGGACACCGGAGTGACGGTCAACGAGAACCCACGGGTGGCGCTCACCTTCCAGGTTTCTCCGACCGATGGCTCGGCGCCGTTCGAGGTGAGCAAGAAGCAGACGGTGTCCCGCGTGGGCATCCCCCGGCCGGGAGACTCGTTTGTGGTCCGTTACGACCCGGAAGACCCCGAGAACTTCGTCATTGGCCCGGCCACGGCCGCCGCCGGCACCCCGAGCGTAAATATCGACGCGGTCGACGCCGGAACCATCGCGGCTGCCGTGAGTCAGGACGACTCCGGAGTCCAGCGGGGCTCGGCGGCGGAGATTCTGGCCACCGGGAAGCGGATGACCGCCGTGCTGCGCGAGTTCTCGCCGACCGGTAAGACCGTCGGGGGGGCCAATCCCACCGCTCCAGACCCGGAGGACCCGATCTACGTGTTCAAGGTGGAGATCCCGCTGGAGCTCGGCAGCCCGATCGAGGCCATGTATCTCCACCGCGTTCCCACCTCAAAGGTCGATCAGCTGACGATCGGTGAGCGTCTGAACGTGGCCGTCAATCCGGCCAACCCGACTCGGGAAGTGGCGATCGACTGGGAGACCTCGCCGGTCGTCTGAGCCGGGTACGTCGGCGCAGCCGGAGACGCCGGAACCGCGCTGCTAACTTCGCCGCCGCATGGCGCGCGACTGGCAGGACCTGTTCATCGTGGACGGCACCCCCGCGCCCCGCGGCGGGAACGGTGACGACGGCGGCGATTCCGGGGACACGCCTGAGCCTGGGAGGGGGCGGTTCCGACGGCTGCGGGACAGTCTGCGCCAGACCCGTCAGGCCCTCACGGCCGAGATCCAGGCCACCCTGTTCGAGGATCTGAACGAGGAGAGTTGGGAGCGGCTGGAGGAGGCGCTGATCTACGCCGACGTGGGCGCCAAGACCACCGCTCAAGTGGTCTCGGAGCTGGAGCAGGAGGCCAGCGCGGGAGCGATCACGGGTGGGGAGGCGCTGAGCGCCCGGCTCACTGAGCTGCTGGCCGATATCGCCCGCACCGGCGATGACCGGATCGATCTCCGAGCCAAGCCGACGGTGATCTTCGTGGCCGGGGTGAACGGCACCGGCAAGACGACCACGGTGGGAAAGCTGGCCTGGCACCTGAGTCAGGAGCTCGGCCAATCCGTCGTGCTGGCCGCCGCGGACACGTTCCGGGCGGCGGGTGTCGAGCAGCTGGAGCTCTGGGCCGAGCGCGCCGGGGTCGACTTCGTGAAGGGGCCGCCCGAGGCCGACCCCGGCTCGGTGGCCTACGACGCGATCGCCGCCGCCCGGCGAGACGACCGTGACGTCGTGATCATCGACACCGCCGGGCGGCTGCACACCCAGGATGAGCTGATGGCCGAGCTGGAGAAGGTCAGGCGCGTGATCGCCAAGCAGATACCTGAGGCGCCACACGAGACGCTGCTCACGGTGGACGCGACGACGGGGCAGAACGGGCTCAGGCAGGCGCAGATGTTCTCCCAGGCCGTCGGGGTGACCGGCCTGGTGCTGACCAAGCTCGACGGGACCGCCAAGGGCGGCATCGCCCTGGCCATCGCGGCCGAGCTGGGAATCCCCGTGAAGCTGATCGGGATCGGCGAGCAGCTCGAGGACCTGCGGCCGTTCGAACCTAACGAATACGCCCGGGCGCTGGTCACGCAGGGGTAACCTCGGTCACAGCCATGTTCGACTCGTTGGCCGAAAAGCTCCAGGCCACGCTCTCCGACGTGCGAGGGCGCGGCACGCTGACCGAGGACGACATCTCCGCCGCATTGCGGGAGATCCGCCTGGCGCTGCTGGAGGCCGACGTCAACTTCCAGGTGGTCAAGGCGTTCACCTCCGCCGTCAAGGAGCGCGCGCTGGGCGCCGACGTGATCGGTCAGCTCAACCCGGGCCAGCAGGTGGTGAAGATCGTGTCCGAGGAGCTGACCGAGCTGATGGGTGGCGCGGCCCGGGACCTTTCTTTCTCGCCGCGCCCGCCCACCGTGGTGGTCATGGCCGGCCTGCAGGGCTCAGGCAAGACCACGGCCACGGGCAAGCTGGCGCGCTACCTGCGCGAGCAGCACGGCTCCTCGGTGGCCGTGGCGGCGTGCGACGTGTACCGCCCGGCGGCCGTGGAGCAGCTGATCAAGGTCGGCGGACAGGCCGGGGCGGAGGTCTACGAGCAAGGCACCGATCGCGACCCGGTCAAGATCGCGGCCTGGGCGAGGGACCGCGCGATCTCCGAGGGCAAGGACGTGCTGATCGTGGATACCAGCGGGCGCCTACACGTCGATGAGGAGCTGATGGCCGAGCTGGCCAACATCAAGCAGGCGATCAAGCCGCACGATGTCCTGCTGGTGGTGGATGCCATGACCGGTCAGGACGCGGTCAACGTGGCCGAGCAGTTCGCCGAGACGGTCAACTTCGACGGCGTGGTGATGACCAAGCTGGACGGCGACGCACGCGGCGGCGCCGCGCTATCGGTCAAGGCGATCACCGGCAAGCCGATCATGTTCGCGTCCACGGGCGAGAAGCTCGACCAGTTCGAGCGCTTCCACCCGGACCGCATGGCCCAGCGGATCCTCGGCATGGGCGACGTGATGACGCTGATCGAGAAGGCCGAGTCAGCCTACGATCAAGAGCAGGCTGCCGACCTGGAGCGCAAGCTGCGCAAGCAGGAATTCGGCTTGGACGACTTCCTCGACCAGCTGGGCCAGATCCGGCGCCTGGGGCCGCTGCAGTCGCTGCTGGGCATGATCCCGGGCGTGGGCAAGGAGTTGCGCGGGGTCAAGGTCGATGAGCGGGAGTTCGACCGCATCCAGGCCATCATCCTGTCCATGACTCCCCAGGAGCGTCGCCATCCCGAGCTGATCAAGGGTTCGCGGCGGTTGCGGATCGCCCAGGGCTCAGGGACGAACGTGCAGGCCGTGAAGGCGCTGATCAAGCAGTTCGAGCAGATGCGCAAGGTGATGAGCCAGCTCTCGCAGGGCCGGATGCCGGATCTCGGTGCGTTGATGAGGGGCGCACGCTAACCTCGTCCGCCGGATGGCAGTAAGACTCAGACTCACGCGCATCGGATCGCACAAGAACCCCATCTGGCGGGTGGTGGTCGCCGACCAGCGCTCCAAGCGGGATGGCCGGGTGATCGAGACGGTCGGTCATTACAACGCCCAGACCAATCCGTCGACCATCGTCCTCGACGAGGAGCGCGTCCGCGACTGGCTGTCCCGCGGGGCGCAGCCCAGCGCCACGGTCCGCAAGCTGCTCCGGACCCAGGGAATCAACTGACGCCGGCAGGCTCGCGTGAGCGAAACCGAGCCGATCCGAGAGCTACTCGAGTACCTGGCCCGCGGTCTGGTCGAGCGCCCGGACGAGGTCCTGGTGGGCGAGGTGGAGGAGGACGACGCGCTGGTCCTCGAGCTATCGGTGGGTGACGATGACTACGGCAACGTGATCGGCCGGGGCGGTCGGACGGCCGCGGCCCTGCGCGCGGTGATCAAGAGCGCGGGGATCAAGCGGGACCGCCGGGTGTTCGTGGACATCGTCGACAACGCTTGAGCCCGGGCGAAGCGCGGTCGGACTCCGATCGCCGGCTGTCTGCCGGGCGTGTGGGGCGCCCGCACGGACTTGACGGCAGCTTCTACGTAGCCGAGGCCAGGCCGGCGCTGCTCGTTGTGGACGCCCTGGTTTTGGTCGACGACCGTGAGCTGCGGATCTCCCGGCGGGCGGGAACGGACGCCCGGCCGATCGTGGCCCTGGAGAGCTGCCGTGACCGCCCGGCGGCCGAGTCGCTGCGGGGTAAGGAGCTCCTGGTCCCTCGCGCGGACGCTCCTGAGCTGGAGCCCGACGAATGGTGGGTGGATGACCTGGAAGGCTGCGCGGTGCGGGACGGAGACCGTGAATTGGGCACCGTCCGCCGAGTTCTGACCCTGCCCTCGTGCGACGTGCTGGAGGTCGGACGCGGGGATGGCGCAGACGACCTACTAGTGCCGCTCATCGACGACGCCGTACGGGATGTCGACCTGGAGCGGCGGGTGATCGACGTGGATCTGGAGTTCCTGGAGGGCGCGTGATGGAGATTGACGTCTTCACCCTGTTCCCGCAGGCCTTCCACTGGTTTCAGGCGCAGCGCCACATCGCCACCGCGCTGGCCCAGGGACACCGGATCGAGTACGTGAACTACCGTGACCACACGCCCCTGAAGGCGGGCCAGGTTGACGACACGCCGTTCGGCGGCGGCGCCGGCATGGTGCTCCGGGTTGACGTGGTCGAAGCGGCGCTGCGGGCGAGGTACGGCCATGACCCGGTGCAGGTGCGCGAGGAGCGAACGGTGATCGCGCTGACACCCGCCGGCCGTCTGCTCGACGACGCGCTGGTGGACGAACTCGCCGGGCACGAGGCCCTGACTCTGCTGGCCGGCCGCTACGAGGGGTTCGACCAGCGAGTGCTCGATCAGTTCGTGGCCATGGAGATATCGATCGGGCGCTACGTCCTGGCCGGGGGCGAGCTGCCGGCCATGGTCGTGTGCGACGCGGTGATGCGCAAGCTTCCGGGCGCCCTGGGGCACGAGCACTCGGCGGTCGAGGAGTCGTTCAGCAAGGCTCTGGAGGGCGCGCCTGAGTACCCGCACTACACGCGTCCAGCCGAGCACCGCGGCTGGCGGGTGCCCGAGGTGCTGCTGTCCGGCGATCACGCGCGGATCCGGGATTGGCGGCGTGAGCAGAGCCGCATCCGCGGCCAGGGGCCGGACCCAGACGGTTCGCTACCATGAGCGATCCTCGGCGGGGCTCCGCGCCTCATCGTCAGCCTCATCCGCCATCGCCGGGCTGTTGCTCGCGGTGAGCGGGCCATCATTTGCCATGAGCACCGTCATCGACAGCCTGGAGAGCGCACAGCTGCGCCGCACGCCGGCGTTCGCCGCTGGCGACCGCGTCCGGGTCCACTTTCAGGTCGTCGAGGGCACCCGACGCCGGACTCAGGTGTTCGAGGGAGTGGTGCTCAAGCGCCAGGGCCACGGTGTCCGGGAGACGTTCACCGTGCGCAAGCAGTCGTTCGGCGTGGGTGTTGAGCGCACGTTCCCCGTCCATTCACCCAAGATCGAGCGCATCGAGGTGGCGGCCCGAGGCGATGTCCGGCGGGCCAAGCTGTACTACCTCCGGGGCCGGGTGGGCAAGCGAGCCCGGGTCCGCGAGCGCCGCAACGTGGGTCCCGAGGAGCTGGTGGAGCGGGAGCTGCTGCACTCTCGGTCCCCGGAAGAGGACGTCGCCCCGGACCCACCGC
>DATKRM010000282.1:0-9550 GCA_035532195.1 Solirubrobacteraceae bacterium | reverse complement strand
GCCAGCAGGTCAAACGCGACGTACCGCGCCGGCGTCTGAACCGACAGCAGCTCGATCCGGCTCGCGGCCGGGTGGATCCGCTGTTGGAGCGCGCCGAAGTCCTCGTGCCCGTCGGCGGAGTCGATCACGATCTCGCCGTCCAGCACGTACTGACCGGGCGGGAACTCCAGCTCGGGGAAGTAACGCGACAGCGGCTTGCCCCCCCGGGACTGGATCATCGTGTCCTCGCCCTCCACGAACACGATCGCCCGGAAGCCGTCGTACTTGGGCTCGTACGCCCACTGATCGCCGGTCGGCAGCTCGGTCTTGGACCGAGCCAGCTGGGGCTGGAGGGGAGGCTTGAGCGGCAGCGCCACGAGGCAGCGATCCTAGGCGATTGAGCCCGGCGGCTACGATCACCCAGTGGCGAACGAGACCGCTACCCCGGCCGAGGAGGAATACCTCGAGAGCCTGTTCTGGCTGTTCGAAGCGGGCCTCCCGATGACCGGCGCCAACCTGTCCCGGGCCATGCAGCTCTCCGCCCCCACGGTGCACGAGATGCTGGGCCGCCTGGAGCGTGACGGCTACATCGCCCGCTCCAGCGACCGCATGATCAGCTTCACCGACGAAGGACGTGAGCACGCCGAGCGGATCGTGTCCCGCCATCGCATGATCGAACGGTTCCTGACCGACGTGGTGGGAGTGCCGTGGGATGACGTACACGAGGAAGCCGAGCACTTGGAGCACGCGATGACGCCCCGGTTCGAGGCGTACGTCCGCGCGATGGTGGGCGACGCCAAGACCTGCCCCCACGGCCACCCGATCAAGGTGGGCCAGCGGATCGACGGCGTGCCCCTGGCCGACTGTGAGCCCGGCACCAAGGTCAAGATCCTGCGGCTGGAGAACGAGGCCGAGGACCTACTGCACTATCTCAAGGACGCGGGGATCGAGCCCGGGATGGAGGGAGAGATCGACACCAACGACGGCGAGATTGTCTCGGTGCGCAATGACGGATCCCACGCCGCCGTCACCACCAGCGTGGCCGAGACGGTCTCGGTGCTGGCCGACCCTTCACCGCCCCCACGGATCGCCCTGCCCGAGCAGCTCGTGCTGGGCCGCGAGCGCTACGGCCGCTAGACCGCGCTTGGCACCTCGCCGGTCACGTCCCGAAACGCCTCGGCCAGCCGCTTGACCCCCTCCTCGATCTCGCTGGGGGTAACCCCTGAGTAGGCCAGGCGGAGGCTCGAGTCGCCGCCTTCGAGCACGAAGTCAGAGCCCTTGACGAACTGCACGCCGCGCTCGCTGGCCGCCGTGAACAGCGAGTCCACGTCGGTACCGCGGGGGAGCTCGAGCCACAGGAAGTAGCCGCCCTCTGGCTCGACGAACCGGGCGTCAGGCAGCTCCCGACGCAAGCTCTGGCCGAGCGTCTGCGCGCGCTCGTGCAGCGCCTCCTTGACCGTCTCGATCGACTTGTCCAGCGCCCCGGAGATGCAGAACTGGTGGACGATGGCCTGGGAGACCATGCTTGGGGAGATGTAGGTGCCGGTGGCCAGCTTGACGATCCGGGCGATCAGCTCGGACGGACCGACGAGGTAGCCCACCCGGATGCCCGGGCACACCGTCTTGGAGAACGAGGAGGCATAGACCACCCGCTCGCCGTCCATCTCCACCATCCGGGCCAGCGGCGCGCCCTCGAAGCGCAGGGCGGCGTATGGGTCGTCCTCGAAGATCGTGAACTCGTACCGGCTGGCCAGCTCCAGCAGCCCCTGGCGCTTGGCCTCGGACAGCGTGCAGCCCGCCGGGTTCTGGAAGTTGGGGATGATGTGGGCCAGCTTGGGCTTGGCCCCGGCCACCAGCACCCGCTCGACCGCGGCCACGTCGATGCCGTCGGCCTCGAGCTCCACGGCGCGCACGTCCGCGCCTCGGCCGCGCAGCGATAGCAGCGTGCGGTCGTAGGTGGGCCGCTCGACGATCACCACGTCGCCGGACTCGACCAGGGCGTCGAACAGGAACGCGTCGGCCTGCATCGAGCCGTTGGTCACCATCACCTGCGCCGGATCCACCTGGTGGTACTGGGCGATCCACTCGCGCAGCGGCGGGTAGCCGATCGCGGTGCCGTAGCCCGTGACCCCGGCCGGATCCTCGGCGAACGCCCGCTCGGCGGCGGCGCGCAGTCCATCGACGTCGACGATGTCGAGCGAGGGCGCGCCGCGGGCGAACGAGATCGGTTTGGCCACTCCCCCGAAGACTACGAAATGACGACCACGACCTGCGCCGACGGTCCGGCCGCCGCCGCGGCCACCGGGTCGATCGGCGCCACCGTGGCCTGCTTGGTGCTAAGCAGGCTGGCCAGCTTCTTGGCCTCGCCCTGCTTTCCGGGCACGTACAGGACCTCCACACCGGGCGGCCGGCGTTCGCCCACGTTGCCGACGTTGGCCACCGTGACCCCCTGCGAGCGGAGCGCCACGGCCAGATTCTTGGCCGCCCCCTGGGCGGTGCCTGAGTTCAGCACGGTCACCGGGATCGCCGGTACGGGCGGTTTGGCCGGCGACACGGCGGCCTGGGCCGCGGCGGCCGAGTTGGCGGTAGTGGTGGAGCCGCCGCCGGAGCTGAGCAGCAGCACAGCGGTCACGGCTCCGGCGATGATCAGCAGCAGAACTAGGGCAATCAGCACCCTGACCCGGCTGATGCGAGCCTCGTGCACCGACACGTGTCCCGGCGTCAAGCGCGAGCCCAGCGGTGGCATGGCGCCGATCGGCGGCGGCGTGATGGGGACATCAGGAATGTGGGCCAGCGACGCGGTCAGCCGCGCCCCGGCCGGCGCGGCCGTGGCCAGCTCAGTGCGCACTGTGACCAGCTGCCGGCGGCGGCGAACGGCGTAGATCAGTAGCAGCGGCAAACCGAGCACGGCGATCAGGCCGCCGATCCCGCCCAGCGTCTCGCGCAGGCTGGTCGTCGTCGTCCTGGTGGGCCGCGAGGGCACTCCGGTCTCCTGCAGGATCGTCGGGTGCTTGCCCGGGGCGGCGCTAGTGGTGAACGGCTCGGTCTGCTCGGCGATGGCCACCATCTCGCCGTTGGCCAGGTCGTCGGTCAAGGTGTTGCGGATCCAGTACACCGCGTCGTGCTCGTACCAGGCCACCATCTTGAGGTTGGAGCCCTCGTAGAACAGGTAGTAGGTCCGGCCGCCTACGGTGACGGTCTGATCCGGGCTGTCGAACTGCGGGGCCGTGGTCCAGGTGGCGCCCTGCACGTCGTAGAACTGGCCCAGGGTGGCGGTGGCGAACACCGCAGTGTAGATCGGGTAGCCGCTCCCGCCAGGGGCGTGGATGATGTAGCTGCGCAGCGCCGTGGGCACGCCCGCGCCGCCCCGGTCCTGGACCCGCGGGTACTCGAGCGGGAACGGCTCGTTGGCCGCGGCCCCCCGCGCCTCGGACAGCTGGGCCGCCGTGGTGGGCTCCATGGGCAGCTGGGTGGTCACGTGCTGCTTGTTCTTGTGCACGTCGTGGGCCACGGCGGCGGTGTGCTGGATCGGAAGCTGCGAGGAGCCGCCGAACAGGAAGGCGTGGACGTTGGCCTGGATCTGCTGGGGCGTGGCCGTGTCGTTGGAGGGTCCGAGCGTGGCCTGGAAGTGCACCTGACGGACCCGCCGGCCCGAAGAGGAGACCAGCGTGTCGAGCAGGCTGAGCACACCGCCGGTGGACTGCAGCCCCTGGTCGGTCTGGACGGCTTGGCCGAAGATCGACTCGAACTTGTGGATGTTGGACACCAGCGTGGGCCCGTACTGCTTCTTGACGTCGAGCAGGAAGCTCTGGTCACGGGCGTCGCGGACCTGCGAAGTGTCGCCATGGCGGTAGGAGACGAACTGGAGCGAGTCCGGGCCGCACAGCTTCTGGTATCCGGGCTGGAGGTTGATCTCCTGGTACTGCTGGCCGCCCGGGACGTTGGCGTGGTAGTAGCGACGGTCCACCGTCGAGTAGACGCAGCCCATCTCGTCGACCGCGCGCTTGAACCGCCCGAACGTGATCACGATCACGTGGTTGACCGAGATCCCGATCTCCTTCTTCAGCGTGGCCACCAGCGGACCGATCCCGTAGGTGTAAGCGGAGTTGATGCGGTTGGGGGCCAGGGTCTGGTCGTTGGTCAGGTGGATGGGGACCCACAACTCACGGGGAATCGACATCATCGATATGTAGGGCTTGGACGGATCGATCCGGACCAGCAGCATCTCGTTGGCCAGGTGGGGGACAGCCACGTGGTAGTACTTGGTCAGCGAGCGCTGGTCATCGCCGACCAGCAAGAGCGTCTGCGGCTCGCCGGCCCCGGCCGAAGCCAGCTCCCCGGGAGCGACCTTGAGGCTGCCGTTCTGGCCCAGAGCATTGGTCAGGGTGTGGACCTCTTCCAGCACGACAACCGCGCTGGAAACCGCGGCGGCCACGAGCACGATCGCGCAGGCCAGCAGCACCCGCTTGAGGTTCCAGCGGCGTCCGGGCTGGGGTGGCGGCAAGCCGCCACCACCGTCGTGGGGCGGAACTCCCGCGGGGGATCTGGGCACGCCGCCACGCGGCGGCAGCGGCCGCCCTCCGCGGGGATCCGGGCGTGGAGGAGTGGTAACGCTCACGCGAGCCGGTTCATGATACGGAGGGGGGCCGACGCGGAAGGCCGCTCAGACGGCGGCCGAGCCGGCGCCGAGCAGAGAAACCGCCAACTCGGCCACCTCGGTGGGGGTCCGGCCCACCCGGACGCCCCGCTCCTCAAGGGCCTCGGCCTTGGCCTTGGCCGTGCCCTGGGAGCCGGACACGATCGCGCCGGCGTGGCCCATGGTCTTGCCCGGCGGCGCCGTGAAGCCCGCGATGTAGCCCACCACCGGCTTGCTCACGTGCTCGGCGATGAACTCGGCCGCCCGCTCCTCGGCGTCGCCGCCGATCTCCCCGCACATCACGATCAGCTCGGTCTCAGGGTCCGCCTCGAACATGGCCAGCACGTCGATGAAGTCGGTGCCGGGCACGGGGTCGCCACCGATCCCGACGATTGACGAGTTCCCGAATCCCCGCTGCGCCACGACGTTGCCGATCTGATAGGTCAGCGTCCCCGAGCGAGAGACCACGCCGACGTTGCCCTGGCTGAAGAACGAGGCGGGGATGATCCCGACGCTCGCCTTGCCGGGCGACAGGATCCCCGGACAGTTGGGTCCGATCAACCGGGCCCGCCCGTTCTTCTTGAGCGTGTTGTAGACCTGCAGCTCAGCGTGGGCTGGGATGCCTTCGGTGATGGCGATGATCAGCTCGATGCCGGCGTCCTCGGCCTCGAGGATCGAGTCGGCGGCGAACCGCGGCGGCACGAAGATCATCGCCGTGTTGGCGCCCTCACGCTCGACGGCCTGGTGGAACGTGTTGAACACCGGGATGCCGTCCACGTCCTGGCCGCCCTTGCCCGGGGTGACACCGCCCACCACCTGGGTTCCGTAGTCACGGTTGCGGAGCGTGTGGAAGGTGCCCTCCCGGCCGGTGATGCCGGAGGTGCAGAGCCGGGTCTCGGTGCCGACCAGGATGCTCATGCCGGTGCGGCCTCCGCCTGCTTGGCCAACTCGACCACCTTCTCGGCGGCGCCGTCCATCGTCGACTCGATGAAGACGTTCGGGAGGTTGGCGTCGGCCAGCAGCGCCCGGCCCTCCTCCCCATTGGTGCCATCCAGCCGCACCACGAACGGGATTGATTTCCCGCCCGCCCCGATCTGGTTGAACGCCTCGATCAGCCCGCGGGCCACCTCGTCGCAGCGGGTGATCCCGCCGTAAATGTTGAACAGGACGGCCTTGACCTTGGGGTTGGACAGGATCACCTCGACCGCGCTGGTGATCGCTTCGGCCTTGGAGCCGCCGCCGGCGTCGAGGAAGTTGGCGGGCGAGCCGCCGGCCTCGGCCACCAGGTCAAGCGTGGACATCGACAGCCCGGCCCCGTTGGCCAGAATCCCGATGTCGCCGTCGAGCTTGACGTAAGTGAGGCCGCGCTCCTTGGCCATCCGCTCCTGCGGGTCCTCGTTCGAGAGGTCGCGCAGCTCGGCGTTCTCGGCGTGGCGGAACAGGGCGTTGTCGTCCAGGGTGACCTTGGCGTCCAGGGCCTTGACCTGGCGGTCGGGGGTGACGATCAGCGGGTTGACCTCGACCAGCGTCGCTTCCTCGGCCACGAACACCTCGTAGAGCTTGGCCAGCATCGCCCCCACCGGCCGGACCACGTCCTCATCGATCCCGGCCTCAAAGGCCAGCCGGCGGCCGTGGAAGTCCTGGAAGCCGAGCAGCGGGTCGACGTGCAGGCCGGCGATCGCGTCGGGGTCCTCGTCGGCCACGGCTTCGATGTCCATGCCGCCCTGGGTCGAGAGCATGAGCAGCGGCGCCTTGGCCGAGCGATCGAAGACCACCGAGGCGTAGTACTCGACCGCGATCTCGGAGGCCTCCTCGATCCACAGTTCGCGCACGGTCAGCCCGCGGATGTCCAGGCCCAGGATCGCTTCGGCGTGGGCCCGGGCCTCCTCGCGGTTCTGGGCCACCTTGATGCCGCCGGCCTTCCCGCGGCCGCCGATCTGGACCTGGGCCTTGACCACGCAGGGGTAGCCGATCTCGTCGGCCGCCTGGACCGCCTCCTCGACTGACGCGGCGTGGCGCCCCTGGGGCACCGGCACGCCGCGGCGAGTAAACAGCTGCTTTCCCTGGTACTCGAGTAGGTCCACGGTCGAGGACTTTATCCATCCGCGCCTGGCGGCTCCTCCGTGGTCGCGCAGCCGACCTTAGGACCATTTTTGGCCAGTGCCGCTATTTGGCCACTAGCCTTTCCCTGACCCGGCCTGGGAGGGATACAAGATGTTTCGCAATCCGCTCATAGATGCACTAGTCGTTCTGCTGGCAGCCCTGCTGATCTTTGGCCCCAAGCGCCTACCGATGTTGGGCCGCGGATTGGGTCAAGGGATGCGTGAGTTCAAGGACTCCATCACCGGCGAGTCCAGGTTTTCCGAGCAGGACGAACCCCCGGCTCTGCCGGCTCCGGCGGGCGACGCGGCTCGGGCAGGCTCTAGCGAGACTCGGTCCTAGCGCCCGACGGACCTACTGCCCGGGGCCCACGTCGATCGGCGGCGTGGGTGGCTGGGGGATCTGCGGTGGCGCGGGAAGCGCCGGCAGCGCAGCCGGCCCCTGGGCTTCGCCGATCGTTCCGGTGATGCTGGCCGAGGTCACCGCGGTGGTGTTGCCGTTGATGTAGCTCAGGCACCCGTTGGGGTCCGAGGGTTGGAAGGCCAGGGCTCCGCCCACGCTCGAGCCCACCGGAGTGGCCTTCTCGGTGGTGCTGAACAGAGGCACCGTGTTCCCAGAGGCGTCCACCGTCGTCTCCGAAGTGGCTGGCGCCACAGAGCCGGTGAGCCCCACCGCGGCGGTGACCCCGGTGGTCTTGTAGTCGATCACGGTGTAGTTCCCATCGGCCCACTTCACCACCGACTCACCGCTGCTGTCACTGCTGGAGCAGTTTCCACTCCCGGTGGCATGGCTGAGGCCTTGCTCGCCGGCGAACACCGTGCCCGACGCCGGACCACTGTTGCTCGATTGGCAGTTGCTGAGGCTGCCGTGGAAGCTGTAGCTGATTGGCCCATAACTGGGGGGTCCCTGCAGCCCGGAACCGTCAAAGTTGGCGGTTCCGCTGAGCTGGCAGCCGCCGATGTAGTTCGACGCGTTGGCCGCGGGGGCCACTGCGAACGCGGCCACGACGGCGGCGACGAAAACCCCGGTAGCCCCGCGGATGGTGTTCTTCATTGGGCGCCTCCTGGGCGAGTTGACATGCCAGCCCCTCACTTGACGATGATCTGACCCGTCATCCAGGGGTGCAGACTGCAGTAGAAGCTGTAGGTCCCGGGTGGGAGGTTCTGGACACCCGCCACGGGCTCGCTCTTGCCCACGCCCTCACTCTGGGCCGAGAACAGCCCGGTGGTCGATGTCACGTTGTGCTCGACCGTGTCCAGGTTGGTGTAGTTGAGCGGTTGGCCCTTGGGGAGCACGATCACCGGCGTGGCGAAGGTGGTGTTAGTCGCGCCGGGTGCGGTCAGGATGGTTTGTGCGGGGGTCACCCCGCCGGGCAGCGGCGGCGGGCTGGGCAGCGGCGGCACCCCGGTGCCCGAGCCGGCCCCGGGCTTGAACGCGAACAGGGTGCTGCCGCCACCCGGCTGGGCCTGCGAGGAGAAGAACACGGTGTCGCGGGCCACCGACAAGCCGCTCGAGTTGCCGGTGTCCGAATACGGCGTTCCCGAGTCGGCGATTAGCGGATGGGCCAACAGCGGGGTGCCGTCGGCGGCATTGAATGCCTCCAGAGCGCCCAGGTCGTTGACGTCGTAGACCACCCCGTTGGCCACGGTGATCCCGTTGAAGTGGTTCGCACCGCTCGCCGTCGCCGCCCACTTGATCGCCCCGGTGTCCTTGTTGAGCGCGTACAGGTTGCCGCCAGTCGTGGCGACATAGATCCCGTTGGCGTCGGCCGCGGAGGAGCTGAGGTTGCAGCCGAAGCATCCGGCGCCGAGGGTCGTCTTCCAGGCCGGTTGCATGGTGTCGGTGTACATGGCGTGGAACACGCCCGACTTCTGCATCTCGCCGAACACCTGGCGTCCGCTGCTGTTGGTGTACAGGTCGCCCGAGGCCAGGAAGTCCATGTCGAACTGCCCGCAGGAGAACGCCTTGACGGGCCACTGCAGGGTGTTGGTCTGGCTGCAGGTAGGTGGCGTGACGTCCGTCGGCGCCGGATAGCTCTCTGAGTCGCCAGGCACCGAGCCCAGGATCTGCCCGAATGTGGGGTTCACCGGGTTGACGTCGATCTTGAGGATCGCGTCGCCGAGCGCCGTGCGATTCTGGCTCGCCGGGTTTCCGGTCCCCACGTAGGCGACCTGCTTGTCGACATCGACGGCGGCGGTATCGACAACTGAGGCGCCGCGCATGCCCGCGTTGAAGTCGGCTTGCGGAATGGTGTGGGTCTTGACCAGGATCGCCCCGGTCGAGGCGTTCATGATCACCCAGCCCGGCCAGGAGTGCGGGCTGGACTCATCGCCCTGGTAGGCCTGGAAGACCATCCCGTTGAACGGCACCGGGCTGGCGTCGACCCCGCCCCCGGTGTCGTTGTCAACCACGGTGCTCCAGATGACCTGGCCGGTGGTCTCGCTCAGGGCCACCTCGAGCGAGGCCGAGGGCGCGGTCACCCCGACGTACGCGATCCCATTCGAGATCGCGGGCGAACCGACTATTCCCGCGCCGGCAAATGCCGTGCTGCCCTTGTCGTTGGCCAGCTTGTTCTGCCACACGATCTGACCCGTGTCCGCGTTGGCGGCCACGATCGTGCCCAGGTCGGTGCCGAAGAACACGCAGCCGTCGACCTCGGTCGGCGTGTCGTGGATGAGGCCCCCGTCAGGCGTCGGCAGCTTCCAGGCCAGCCCAAGGTTTGAGACGTTGGCTGGCGTGATCGCCTGCTCGCCCGGCTGGATGCGGTTGCCGCCCGGCGCCCCCGCCGCCGGCAGCGCGCCGCTGTAGGACGGCCAATCTCCGCCGGCCGCCGGC
>DATKRM010000281.1:0-15167 GCA_035532195.1 Solirubrobacteraceae bacterium | reverse complement strand
CGTGGAAGGTCATCACCCACATCGCCCGGACCCGGCGGCCTACCAGCAGGCCCACCCGGTCGCGCATCTCGCTCGCCGCCTTGTTGGTGAACGTGATGGCGAGGATCTCGTCTGGGCCGGCCCCCTGGCTGGCCAGCAGATACGCGATCCGGTGGGTCAGCACGCGAGTCTTGCCCGAGCCCGCGCCGGCCAGGATCAGCAGGGGCCCGCCGGGGTGGGTAACCGCCTCCCGCTGGGGCTCGTTTAGGCCCCCGAGGAGCTGGTCAAGATCGGTCCTGGTGTCTGCCATCGGCGCCCAAGCAACGGTACCGAGGGATGTGGTCGTCGCGGCCGGCGCACTACCCGCGGCGCTGCACGATCAACAGCGTCTTGGGGGATTTGCGTCCGCCATCGAGCGCGGCCTGATCGACGCCCAGGGTCTGGCTGAACGTGTTGGTCGGCATGCCACCGAACATCGTGGACAGCCCGATGTCATTCGGCAGGCTGTTGTTGAACACCACCACGAACTTCATGTCGCCGGGGCCGACGTTCCGAATGTAATGCGCCCAGGCCTGCGGGATGAAGCCGATGTCGCCGGGCGAGAGCGTCTGGATCCGCTGGTCGCCGTCCGGTGTGACGACGCCCAACTCGCCTCTGCCCTCGACGCAGTAATCCATCTCCCACGCGTTCGGGTGCCAGTGTGGCTCGCGGAGGGCGCCCGGCTTGAGCACGAGGAAGAACACGCCGGCGTTGTTGCCCTTGAAGATCGGGAAGTTGTCCTCTGTCAGCTCGGTGACGGTCCCGCCGGGCGTGACGTCCGTCGGCTTGGCCGACGCGAGCGGGAAACGGTAGGCGTCCGCGTCCTGCGGCAGCGTCGGAGTACCCCGGGAAACGTCGATCGTCAGCGGCTTATGGCTGCTACCGCTGGTGGCGGCCACCGCCGCCGTGGCTCCGCCCGCCGCCGCCACCGCACCGGCTCCGATCAGTAGGTCTCGTCGCTTGATCTGGGCCATGGTCGATCCCCGTCCTACGAACCGGCACCTTAGCTACCGGGGCGGATAGGACCGACGGGGCACCGGCTGGCTACCATCGGGCGCCATGCCGAGCCCCGGTCTGCGTCGGGGACTCGTCGCCGTGGCGGGCTTGCTGCTCGCGATTGGGGTCGCGGTGGTGGTCCTCGTGCTGTCGTCTGGAGGTAGCCACCGCCCACCACCGCCCGCGGTTTCGGTCCCGGCTGCCCCGCCGTCGAAGCCGAAGCCGAAGCCGCCGCCGCCTCCCACCGACGACCCCTGGCCGCTCTACGGCTACAACCTGGCCCGGACCCGGTTGGTCTCGCACGGTCAAAAGCTGGGTCCGCCGCTCCACGCGGGCTGGAAGTTCAACGACGGCGCGCTGCTCGAGTTCCCGCCTGTGATCGCGCAGAACACGCTGTACTTCGAGGACGCCAACGGCTGGGCCAGGGCGGTCAGCACGATGAACGGCCGCGTGCTGTGGGTGCGCCGGGTGGGAACGCTGGCGGCGGCCTCGCCGGCCCTCGACCTGCGCCACCAGCTGGTGTTCTTCACCCTGCTGTCGAACACCCCTGGCGCGACCGATCCGGGCGACGGCAGCGTGGTGGCGCTGTCGATGAAGACCGGGAAGATGGTGTGGTCGCACGCACTGTCCGGCGGCAGCGAATCCTCGCCGCTGGTCCACGGACTGAGCGTGTTTCTGGGCGACCAGAACGGGACCGTGTACTCGCTCCGGACCTACGACGGCCACGTCAACTGGACATTCGGAGCCGGAGGCGCGGTCAAGGGTGGCGTCGCGTTCGCCCACGACACGATCTACTTTGGCGACTACGGGGCTCAGGTGTACGCAGTGAGCGCGGCCAACGGCCAGGAGATCTGGTCGGCGGGCGCCGGCGAGAACTTCTACTCCACGCCCGCGGTGGCGTTCGGCCGGGTCTACATCGGCAGCACCAGCGGCGACGTGTACGCGTTCTGGGCCAACAACGGCGCGCCGGCCTGGAGCGCGTCCACCGGAGCCTACGTGTACGCCTCGCCGGCCGTGGGCGACATTCCCGGCCTCGGCCCGACGGTGTACATCGGGTCCTACGACGGCAACTTCTACGCGTACGACGCCAATAGCGGCGCGGTCCGCTGGAGCCATTCGGCCGGCGGCCGGATCGACGGCTCGGCCACCGTCCTGGGTAACCTCGTCTACATCTCCAGCCTGGGCTCCAACACCACACTGGGCCTGGACCTGCACAGCGGCCGGCAGGTGTTCTCGTTCCCGGACGGTGAGTTCAGTCCGGTGATCACCGACGGCAAAGTTGTCTTCCTGATCGGCTACTCGACGATCTATCAGATGCTGCCCAAGAAGTGAGGCCCGCGCGCCCGTCCGATGACCCGGGTCCCGCACGGGAGCGGGGTCAGGCGGGCATCCGGCGCGGGGTGCCGTTCGGGATCGCGGTGTTCGTTATCGCGATCTCATTCGGCGTACTTGCCCGGCCGGTGATGGGGACGCTAGCCCCGATCGTGATGTCGATCGTGGTGTTCTCCGGAGCTGCGCAGTTCGGAGCGCTGGCGGTCCTCAGTGCGGGGGGCGGTACCGGAGCGGCCATCGCCGCGGGGGTGCTGCTCAACGCTCGGTATCTGGCCATGGGGCTCGCGCTCGCGCCCTCACTGCGGGGGCGCCCGCTGTCCCGGGCCGGGGTCGCCCTGACAACCGCCGACGCGTCCTGGGCGGCCGCGAGCGTCGGCGACGGGATGTTTGATCCCTGGTACATGGTGGGGGCGAGCATCCCGCAGTACGCGGGTTGGGTGCTCGGCACGGTGATCGGAGTGTTCGCGGGCGGAGCGATCGGCGACCCCCGCGCGCTCGGCCTGGACGCGCTGTTTCCGGCCTTCTTCGTGGCCCTGCTGTTCGCAGAGGTCCGCAGCCCACGCAAGCGCGTCGCGGCGGGGGGCGGGGCCGGTATTGCCCTGGCCCTGACTCCGCTGCTGCCCGCCGGCCTGCCGATTCTGGCCGCCGCGACGGCCGCGGTTGCCGCATCGCGGCTGCGCTCGTGACCGGGGTCTGGGTAACCGTCGCCGCGCTGGCCCTGGCCACGGCGGCGCTGAAGCTCGCCGGCCCGCTGCTGCTGGGCGGCCGCCGGCTCCCGGCCGCCGCCCTGAGCGTGGTCGAGCAGCTGGCCTCCGCGTTGCTGGCCGCGCTGGTGGTCGTCGAGACGTTCGGCAAGGGACGCTCGCTGACCCTCGACGCCCGAGCGCTGGGTGTCGGGTTCGCCGCGGTACTGCTGGCCCGACGGGCACCGATGACAGTGGCGGTGATCGGCGCGGCAGCCGTTGCCGCCATCGCCCGGGCGATCACGTGAGCGGGCTCGACGCACTGCTCAAGCGGCCGGCAGGCGCGCCAGCAGCGTTCGGGCGAGCGTTTTTTCTGCGGCCAGGTTTTGCTGGTTGGAGCTATCGAAGCCCAGATCGACAGTCAGCTCCAGCCCCAGCTGTCCCCGGCGCACCGCCAGACCGTCCGAGGCCTGGCCGCCGTGTGCCTCGTCGCCCAGGCCGGAGATGTTCGGCGCTCGCCACGAGGCCAGCTGCTCCAGCACCCCGGCGGAGGCCACCGACACCGACACGCGGCGGTCTCCGTGAGAGGACTTGTCGAGGCTCGTGTACTGGCAGTAGCTGAGCTCGGGGTTCTCCTGGACGAATTTGGGCGCGCCGACCGGCTGACGCACAGTCGCCCGGGCGATGGCCGGGGTCAGGACTGAGCAGGCCGAAAGGGTCAGCGGGCCGGTGTTCGGCGGGGGCGCACAGTTCACCCGAATTCCGATCTGATGTCCTCCCGCCCCACAGCCGGTCACCGTCAGCATCGCGAACGCCGTCAGTAGAGGTCGGTCTCCAGAGCACCCCCGCACTGTAGGCCCGCCTCAGCGTGGTGTCAGTCGTCCGCCGGTATCGATCGAGTCTCAACCCGCCGCCGGTCTCGCCATCCTGTCCGGGTGACCGATCTGCTCTCCGCGCTCCGCGACGCCTGCGCCCAGGTGGCGGCGCGCTCCCGGCAGGTGCGGATCGACGAGTCCGCCATCCCGGGGTACGCCGAGCGCCTGAGCTCGGAGCCGGCGCCGGGCGGCGGACCTGACCCGCACAGCCACCTCACCGAAGGCTCCCGGGAGGACCGGGCCGCGTTCTGGCTCACCCTGGACGCGATCAACTTCGGGTCGGGCTGGTTCCCCACACTGCGCAAGCGCGCGGCCCGCTCGGGCTACCACACGATCGCGTCCGGGCTCACCGACCACGGCCCGTGGAGAATCGACGAGCTCCGCCGGATCGACGCCGCCGCGGTCGCCCTCGCCCTCGGGCAGGATCCGGAGCACGAGCTGATGGCGCTGTTCGCCGATTCGCTGCGCGACCTTGGGCGCCGAGTGGCCGAGGCCGGGAGCTTCACCGCGGTGGTAGATGAGGCGGGCGGATCGGCGGCGAATCTGGTGGAGCGCCTGGCCGGCTGGCGCTGCTTTGCCGACGGGTCGTGCTACGACGGGTTCCGGGTGCCCTTCCTCAAGCGGGCCCAGATCACCGCGGCCGACCTCCACCGCGCCGGGGTGGCGCGGTTCACCGATCTCGGCCGGCTGACCATGTTCGCCGACAACCTGGTCCCGCACGTGCTGCGGCTGGACGGCGTCCTCGCGTACGACCCCGGGCTGGTGGCGCGGATCGACCGAGGCGAGCTGATCGGGCACGGCTCGCCAGAGGAGGTGGAGATCCGGGCCTGCGCGCTCCAGGCGGTGGAGCTGATCGTGGCCGGCCGGCCGGGCACCCGCGCGGCAGATCTCGACCAGCAGCTGTGGCTGCGCGGCCAGGGCGAGCACTACAAGGCCCGGCCCCGGCACCGGGCCCGCTGCACCGCATACTGAGCCTCAGCAGGTCGGCTGGGGAACCAGGTCGGTGTGCGGGCACACCGGGAGGATGGCCGGCGGGCGAGGCGATTGGCTGAAGTCGAAGTCCTTGACGACATCGCCGAGCATCGGATTGGCCTCGCGCACGGTGGGCCGGGGGTCGGGCCGCCCGTCGGTGTGCGGGTCCAGGCGCCGCCCGGCGAGGAAGTCGTCCTCGATGAACTTGAGGTACGCGTCGTGACTCAGCGTTTGGTGATCGACCAGACCTGTCTTGGCATACGGGCTGATCACAATGCCGGGAACCCGGAGCCCGTAGCCGTTGCCGTCCACCGCGGGCGGAACCACGTGGTCGTAGAAACCGCCCCAGTCGTCCCAGGACAGAAAGATCGCAGTCGAGTTCCAATCTGGGCTCTGCGCGATCGCGTTGATCAATCCGGTGACGTAGGTCTGACCGGCGCTGACCAGCGCGGCCGGGTGCTCTGACACCTTCCCGTTGGGGTCGATCCACGACACGGCCGGGAGGGTCCCGTTGTGAGCGGCGCCGAAGAAGTTGGCCAGCGTCTGTACGTTGCCCAGCTGGCCGTCCTGGGCGACGTCGGCGAACGAGGGCAACGGGTTCCAGATACCCGGAGTCTGCGGACCCTGCTGGACGGGCGTGCAGGTCACCGCGCTGTCGGATTCGCAGTCGGGCTCGGTGCCGGCGAACACGTAGTAGCCCCAGCTGACCCCGGCGCGGTGCAGCAGGTAGGTGACGTCGGTCCACGCGTAGTGCGGCAGCCCGTCGTTGGCCCCACCCTTGGCCGAATCCGAGTTCGGACTCTGCAGTGCGTTGGCGCACGAGAACGGGTCGAGCGGGTTCGTACACAGCGCCGACCAGCCGGACACCATGAACAGGTGCTGAGGCAGACTCCACGACGCGTTGGGCTCATACATGTGGTCCTGGAGCACGAAGTCCCGCGCATAGGTCCAGTAGTTGGGGATCTCGCCGGAGTCGTGATACCCCATCGCGTCGACGCACTTGGCCTGGGTGTTGGTGGTACACGGGCTGCAGCTTGGGGCGTTGGTGGTGCAGTTCTGTCCGTGCTCGGCCTGGCTGACGAAGCCGTCCATCTTGCAGGCGGCGCGGGTGGCGAAGTTCGCGCAGTCGGCGTCACTCGAGGCGTTGACCTGCCCGTGCGGGCCGCCGAAGTTCTTGTCGTTCGTGTCATGGAACGGCAGGACGCAGCTGCCGTGGAGCGGATCGGGAGCGCAGGGCAACGAGCCGGGGTTGCCCGCCAGTCCGGGGATCCCGTCGGCGCCCGGGAACGCCCCGAAGTAGTGGTCGAACGAGCGGTTCTCCTGCATGATGATCACCACGTGCTTGATCCGGTAGATCCCCTTTACGCTCAGTGTGATCATCGGCGAGCGGGAGTCCGAGTTCTCCGGGCCGCCTTCGAGGAACGCCCGCAGCTTGGGGGCGCCCTCGGTGGCGAATGTGTGCGGGAGCGAGAATCGCGACCGGCGGTCCAGGCGAGCCTTGGCCAGCGTCTGCCATCCCCCGACTCGCAACTGCTGGACCACGATCGGCTGGCCGGGGTGCGCCGGGCCGACGCCTCCGACGAGGGACACGGCCACGCCCGGCGGCACGTTCATCTGAGAGCTGGCGAGCAGGACCAGCGCCTGCACGCGCTGGAGCACGGTGGGGCTCTGGATGCCGGCGGCGGTCACGTACCACCGGTGGTTGAACCGCAGGCGCTCGCTGAACGAGTAACGGCCCCGGGCGTCCGTGATCGTCGCGTCGTAGCGCCGGAATCCGCGCGCCGCCGTCTTGCGCCCCCAGAGGATGACCACCGTCCGAGCCGGGCGGCGGGCGTGGAGCCGTCCCGAGATCGTCACCGGCTGGCCGGCCGTGGACGGCTCCGGGGATACGGTGATGGTCAGCCGCGGACCGGGTCCGCGCGCGGCCGCCGGTCCCGGCCCGGCCAGCATCGCCACCGCCGCGAGGGCGCAGGCGAAGGTCCTGAAAAACAGACGCGAACCAAGCATCTACCACCTCTCCCTGCCGGGGGATCTGTGACCGTTTGAACCCGGCAGGGCGGGCGGAGTTGCGCTACGCCACGGCTTGCGCCCGGCCGGCTTCCGCCGCCTGGGTGTGCCCGGCAATCGCGTCGATCAGCTGCGGCCAGGCGGCCTCGGGTAGGTCGTGGCCCATCCCGTTGATCATCACCAGCCCGGCCCCTGGTATCGCCTTGGCCGTGGCCCGGCCACCCGACGGTTTGACCAGCCGGTCGGTGGTGCCGTGGATCACCAGCGTCGGCGCAGCGATCCGCCGCAGCTTGGCTCGGCGGTCGCCGGAGGCGGTGATCGCGCCGAGCTGCCGGCCCGGGGCGGCCGGGTCGTGACCGCGGTCATAGCTGCGGGCCACGATGTCCCGGACCCGCTCGGTGTCCTGCGGCAGCCCGCGGGAGCCGATCACTTCGAACACGTGCGTCATGTGCTCGATGAACCCGTCGCGGTCGGCTGGGGCCTGGCGCAGGAAATACCGGTACAGGCCCAGGGCGGGCTGGCCACTCCAGCGGCTCCCGGTGTTGGACATGATCGAGACCAGCGAACGCACCGAGCCCGGGTGCTCGGCGGCCAGGGTCTGGGCGATCATCCCGCCCATCGACGCACCCACCACGTGCGCTGGCTCCATCTCCAGGCCACGCATCAACCCGAGCGCGTCGTCGGCCATGTCGCTCAGCGTGTAGAGCACGGGATCGATCCGGCGTCGCACGAGCTGGCCAAACGGCGGTGGAGCACCCTCGATGTAGGTCGAGCGGCCGCAGTCCCGGTTATCGAAGCGGACGACGCGGAACCCACGGCCGGCCAGCTGCTGGCAGAACTCGTCAGGCCAGCCGATCATCTGGGTGCCCAGGCCCATGATCAGCAGCATCGGGGGGGCCGACGCCTCGCCGAACTCCTCGTAGCACAGGGTGATGCCCCGGCCCACGTCACAGAACTGCTCACTCATTGAGATCGCCTCCTGGGGCCCGGGCCGCCGCCGACTCGCGCTCCGGACTTCCGTTGGTCGGGCGCGCGGCGTCGGTCAGGGTCAGGCCGATCGGCTTGAGCTCGTCCAGCGCCTCGTGCAGCCAGTCGATCAGCTTCCACACGTCCGGGATCTGCTCCCGGTCGGCCACGATGCCGACGTCCAGGCTCCCGCGGTAGCTCATGACGGTGAGGTTGAGCCCCATGCCGTCGGTGACGACCGAGATCGGGTAGTTGGCCTCCAGCCGGGCGCCGGCCATGTACAGGTCGAACTGGGGGCCGGGGACGTTGGAGATGACCAGGTTCCAGGCCGGCCGGCCCCGGGAGGAGGTGGCCAGCGAGAAGGTCAGCCGGGCCGCGCGGGCGAACACGGCCGGCGGGATGAACTGGTTGGCGTCCTGCAGCAGCTCGGCCGGGAGCGCCTTGTGCCGCTCCTTCATGTCGGCCAGCGCCTCGTGAGTGTCCCGCAGCCGGCGCACCGGATCGGCCTGATTGGTGAACAGCGGAGCGGTCATCAACAGAATGCGGTTGCCGTAGGTGCCTTGCTGGCTCTCCCGGCGAACCGACACCGGGATCTGGGCCACCAGCGGGTCCGGCGGCAGCGCGTCGTGCTCCAGCAGCCAGCGCCGGACCGCTCCGGCGCAGATCGAGACCACGACGTCGTTGACCGTGCAGCCGTAGTGGTTCTTGACCTGCTTGACCTCGTCCAGCGACAGCTTTCCGAACCCGAATCGGCGGTGGGCCGAGATCCGCCCGTTGAACGGCGTGCGTGGCGGCTTCAGCTCCAGATGTCCGACCACGCGACCCCGGCGGCCCAGCGCCCCCTGGATCAGGGCGGCGACGCTGCCGGCGGCGCGCAGACCAGGGATCGCGCTGAGCTGTGGCACCTCGCCCACGTTGGGCAGTGCCCGCGGAATCGAGCCCAGCAGGCGCAGCGGATACCGGGCCAGCCCAAACGCCCCGCGGGCCAGCATCTCAAGTTCCCCGGGTGGGGTGTCTCCGGGCTCGCTCAGCGGCGGCGGGGCTTCGCGCCCCTCCGGCGACAGGTCGAGGAGGACGCCCATGAGCTCGGCGCCCGACAGGCCGTCGATCACCGAGTGGTGGATCTTGGTCATGACCGCCACCCGTCCGTCACGCAGCCCGTGGATCAGATAGAGCTCCCACAGCGGGCGGGCGCGGTCCAGCGGCCGCCCGAAGATCCGCGCCACCTGCTCGGCCAGCTTCTCGTCGCCGGCTTCCGGAGGGAGCGCCAGCTCACGCACGTGGAAATCCAGGTCGAAGTCGGGATCGTCGATCCAGTAGTCGTAGTCGAGCTTGAACGGCACCTCGGCCAGGCGCCAGCGGAACGGGGGCAGGAGCGACAGGCGCTCCGCGATCAGGTGCTGGAGATCGGCCAGCGTCACGTCGCCGCCGGGCGCAGTCGAGGGATCGAGTATGGCCAGGCCACCGACGTGGCCGAAGTGGCGCGGGCCCTCGAGGGCCAGGAACTGCTGATCAAGCGCGGTCAGCTGGCGCATGGGCACACTCTCCTCTCCGATGTGAAAGAGGAGCCTACCCAGATGGAGCTACTGCGCCTACTCCAGCGCTTCAGCCCGGGCCCGCAGGATCGCCTCGGCCGCCGCGTCACCCACCAGGAGCTCGGACCTCAGCGTCCAGCTCTCCACCAGATCCAGCGCGGGGAACCGGCCGGCGCCGGCCAGAATCGCGTCGAGCGAGATCACCGTGGTCTCCCCGCCCCGCGGTTCGGCTGCGGTGGCGATCACGGTGAGCGATCCGCCGACCCGGCCGTCCGGGCCGTGTGGTCCCACGCTCCGCGCCGAGGCGAGCGCACGGGCGGCCACGGGGCCGGGCACGCCATCCAGCGAGTCGATCAGCACCACGGCGTGGGCGCCGCGGGACACCAGCCGCCTGACCTGCTCGATCACCACCTCCACGGCCTGTCCGCGCGCCTCCAGCGAGGCCCCGAGCGGGGCCGCAGCGGCGGGCTCGAGCACCCCGGCCCAGTCCGCAAGCTCCTCGGGCCGCACGCCGGCCAGCACCAGCCATAGCTGAAGGTCGTCCTGGCCCACCAGCTCCCGGGCCAACCGCCGTAGCGCCTCCGTCTTTCCGGCGCGGGCCGGGCCGACGATCGTCACCCGTGAGCCACGACCAATCGGGGCCAGCCACTCGATCGCCTTGATCGTGGGGTCCTCGGAGCCCAGGCGCAGTCGCTCGGTTGGGAATACGGCGGGGAGATCCTCGAACCGCGGTGCCTCGGCAAGCTCGGACACCGGCTGGCCGTTGACCGCGTCCACCCGGACCAGCGAGGCGAACCGCTCCGACCGACGGGGGCCCCGGCGGGGGCCGCTGACCCGATCCCCGGACACCAGCTCGCACCGGCGAACCTGAGCCGCGGACACGTACACGTCGTCATCCGAGGGCTCGGGCGGATTGACCCGGACGAAGCCCGAGCCGCCGGGGAGCAGCTCGACAACGCCTTCGACGAGCTGCTCGGGTTCGGGTTCTGCGGGAGCCTCGTCCGTCTCAGTCGACACCGCTGCTGACTCACCGTCTGACGAATTGCCCTCTACGCGAGTGTCTTCGGACGCGGACGCAGCCTCGCGGCTTCCACGTCCCCGGCCGCCTCGCCGACCCCGTCGCCGACGCGACGACGGAGCCTCAGCCTCGTCCCGCTCGGCCACCCGGTCCTCGGACTCCTCCTCAGCCGCTGGTGCGGGCGCATCCGCTGCCGGTGCCGGTGCCGGATCGCCGCTCTGGCGGGCGAGGATGGCGTCGATCAGCTCCGCCTTGCGGAGCCGTCGGTAGCCGTCGATCGACAGCTCGGACGCGATGGCGTGCAGATCGGCCAGCGAGCTCGCGTCGAGCGAGCCTTGATCGAAGATGGACATGGGACCTCCTGTCGGCGGTTGATCGGTGGGCTCCGGCCGCGTTGAGCCAGCGGCCGGCGATTCGGATTCGCCCAATCTACCGGGAGTTCCGGTTGCTTACGAACCCTGCTGCCAGCGCAGCTCGTCGGCCAGTCGCAGTTCCGGGTCGACCTCGGTCTCGGCCTGGAGCGCCGCCCGGACCCCCAGGAAGCCCGCCACCTCCTCCACATCGTGGACCCGGAGCATGTGCGCGCCCGCGTCCACCCCGTGGGCCACCGCGGCCAGGGTGCCGGCCAGCCGGGCCCGCGGCGGCCGGCCGATGATCGCACCTACGAAGTCCTTGCGGGACACGGCCAGCAGCAGCGGACGGCCCAGCGCGTGTAGCCGGCCGAGGTCGCGCAGCACCTCGACCGACTGGGCCGGGGTCTTGCCGAAATCGGGCCCGGGGTCGAGCATCAGCTGCTCGAAAGCCACCCCGCGGCTCAGCGCCAGCTCGATCCGCCGGCGCAGAAAGTCCTCGACGTCGGCTGCCATCCGGCCGTCGAAGGCGGGGTCGATCAGCTTCTGCTTGGGCGCGGCCCGGGTGTGCATGATGACCAGCCCCGCGCCGGTCTCGGCACACACCTCGGCCAGCTCGGGGTCCCGGAGGCCGCTGATGTCGTTGACCATCGCGGCTCCCGCAGCCACGGCGGCCCGGGCCACCGGCGGCTTGTAGGTATCCACAGATACCAGCCCGCCCAGCTCGCCGGCCACCCGCTCGATCAGCGGCACCACGCGCGCGATCTCCTCCTGCGCGGTCACCGGCGGGCGGTTGGTCACACCAGACTCGCCACCGACGTCGACCACATCGGCACCGGCGCCGAGCAACCTGCGAGCCAGCTCCACTCGCTCGTCCAAGCTGAGGCTGACCCCGGCGTCCGAGAACGAGTCCGGGGTGGCGTTGACGATGCCCATCAGCCAGGGCCGTCCTCCCAGGGTGAGGATGCCCCGGGTGGTCCGCAGCGGCCGGGGCGGGGCGCTCACCGGCCCCCGATTCCCTCCGCCTCCGCCTCCTCGGCGAACCGCTCGGCCTCGGCGCCCACCCGTGCCTCGTCCCAGCCCAGCTCGGCCGCCAGAGATCGCGCCACCTGCGCCGGGCCCTCGGGCGCCGGGCCGGACAGCTCCCGTCCGCACAGCAGGCCGAGCCGGGTGCGGCGCAGGATCACGTCCCCCACCGTCCGTGCCTGCTCGTTCCGGGCGGCAAACGGAGCTTCGGCCAGCAGGTCGGGCATCCCCGCCACGATCGGGGAGGCCAGCTCGGGACGCTCGGCCGCCACCGCCAGCACCTGCTCGGCGGCGTACCCGTACCGGCCGGCCAGGTGTGGATACGCGGCGTCGGCCACGCCGGCCACGCGGGTCAGCGCCGCGGGGTCGACCGGCTGGCCCAGCGGGATCTCGTGGGTGCGACAGGGTGCCTCGCGGCCATCGCGCTCGACCAGCCGGTCCACCGCCATCTTCGCCATGCGCCGCCACGTGGTGAGCTTGCCTCCGGTGATGGTGATCAGCCCGCTGGAGGTCTCATACAGCTCTGCCTTGCGGGAGATGTCCACCGACTTGCGTGTGTCGCCGGAGGAGATCAGGGGTCGCACCCCCGCGTAGGCGCCGGCCAAGTTCGTGTCCCGGAGCTCGACCCCGAAGAACGAGTTGACCGCGTCGAGCAGATACTCGATGTCCAGGGCCGACGGCCGCACGTGATCGATCTGGCCGTCGTAGTTGTTGTCGGTGGTACCGATCAGCGTCTTGCCCAGCCAGGGCAGAGCGAAGATCGAGCGGCCTTCGCCCGCCGGGACGATGGCTCCGGCGTCGAGCGGTAGGGCGTCGCGGTCCAGGATCACGTGGGTGCCGCGGCTGGGGGCGATCGTCGGCACCTCGGCCTCGGAATGCAGCTCGTCGGACCGGATCAGGTCAGCCCACACGCCCGTGGCGTTGATCACGTTGGCGGCTCCGATCACAAACTCGTCATCTGTTTCCGCGTCCCTGACCCGGACGCCCGGCTCCTCTCCCCCGGCCCGGTCATCCGGGCCGTGTGCCCCCAGCAGGTCGGTGACCCGCAGCCGGTTGGCACAGATGGCTCCGAACCGCTCGGCCTCGCCCAAGACGGTCAGGACCAGGCGCGCATCGTCGGTCTGGCAGTCGTAGAACAGGTAGCCGCCGGTGGGACCCCGCTTCTCGAGGGCGGGCAGCAGCCGTACCACCTCCTCGCCGGGAATCGCCCGGTGGCGGGCCGGGCTCCAATCGCCCTCGCCGTTGTCGGCGGCGTTCCGGGCCCCCCGGGACGCCTGCTGCGCCGCCCGCCGAGCGCTGCGCCGGCCCCTCAGCGTCGGCGCGGCCATCACGTCGTACATGTTCAGGCCGATGCCCATCAGGCGGTCCGGCTTGGCTCCGTCGAACGCGGCCACTACCAGGGGCAGCGGCCGCACCAGGTGCGGGGCCAGCCGGACCATGAGCTGGCGCTCCAACAGCGCCTCTCGCACCAGGCCGAGGTCGAAGTTCTGCAGGTAGCGCAAGCCGCCATGGACCAGCTTCGATGAGCGGCTGCTCGTGCCCGAGGCGTAGTCGGCCTTCTCGACCAGCGCGACGCTGTAACCCCGCGAGGCGGCGTCCAGCGCTACGCCCGCACCGGTGATCCCCCCGCCGATCACCAGCAGGTCGAACGGCTCCGACTGGAGGGCCTGGATGGCACGATCCCGGGGCAGCACTGTGCCGCAGGGTACTCAGCGCAGGGAGGGTGGTCGGCTGAGATTTTGGGGCCGCGAACCTGGGGCGACCCGTGCGCCCGGATTAGTGGCCGCCGGCCTTCCGGTACAGCGGTGTCAGCAGGGACTCCATCAGCGGCGAGGTCTCCTGGTTGCTGGGGCAGCAGGTCGGGCCACCGCTGTCGCTGATCCCGATCTCCAGATGCGGCCCCGTCGAGATCCCGACCTGACCGCAGCCCACGTCGGCGATCGGCTGCCCGGCGCTCACGTGTTGGCCGACCTTGACCAGCGCCGGGGCGGCGTGGCCGTAGTAGATGTAGCGGTCCTTGTACTTGCCGCTATCCACCTTGATGATCGGTGCGTAGGGACCGAATCCGTCGATGCCCTCCTGGACGATCGTGCCTGAGGTCATGGCGACCTCGACCGCCTGCCGACCGCAGGCCGCGCCCGCCGTGGGGATATCCACGCCCTGGTCCAGCGACCAGGTGTCGGTACCGAGGACGACGCTGATCGGCTTGATCGGGAACACCCAGGCGCTGCTGCTGCTGCCGCCGGAGCTCGACGGGGTACCACCGCCCGAGGTGACTCCCTTGCCCTTGGCCGTCGCCCTGACCACGGACAGCAGCTTGGCCGCGGTGCGCGGCCCCACCGTCCCGCTGGGCGGTTTGAGGCTGTAGGCCTGCTGAAACTGCTGAACCGCCCCCTTGGTCATCGAGCCGAAGTAGCCGGTGGACGGCACCGAGTAGCCGACGTCGGTCAGCCAGGTCTGCAGGGTCTTGACGTCGGCCCCGCGGTCGCCCTGGCGCAGGCCCCGGCTGAACACCGCGGAGGCGTGGCCGCCGGTGGCGATGCCATGCGGGCTGCTGGGACCGATCATCGCCGCGCCGCCGGAACTGGCCGCCCAGGCGCCCGAGGCCGGCACCAGCAGGCAGATCAGGACCATCATGGCGGCGCGAGAGAACCGGGTCATCCCACGGCGTTTGTCGGCAGGACGAGCAGGGCCCTTGGGCCTTGCTCCTGCTTTGCACACCCTGCTGGCCTTAAAGCTGCGAAAAGCACGTAAGCAAACACTCCGCGGTCGCGGTCTTGCATCTGGTGCCTGACGCCTACGGAGTTAGCTGACGGGCTAGCGCTTATTCAAAGCGCATCCCGCGGATCACCGCGGGACTCGCCCCAACGAATTGGGTTCCCCGCTCCCCGGGGCGGCATTCCGGGGATTCGGCGCGGGGTAACCTACCAGAAAAGCGGGACGGTGCGGGTTATGTGTAACTAGGCGCCCGGGCCGCGGGGGCGCGGTGAGGGCGCGGTGAGGGCGCGGTGAGGGCGCGGTGGCGAGGCGCGCGGGCTCATGGACGACGTCAACACAAGGGCATGACACGACTCATCCCCACGTAGGACCGTGAGTGAGGCTCGCTACGCCCGGACCCCGGGCATCAGCCGACCAACCACACAAACGCTGGAGGGCGCGTCGTCCCACGCCCGGGGCGCCAAACCCGGCGCGTCCTCCCACGCACGGGCGCCAAACCACGCCCCACCCTCGTGGTCTTGCAGGGGTGCGTCACGGTTTCGTCACTGGAGCGCCGAACTACGACGGACCCCCGACTCGGGCGAGGACGCGTGTCGTACTTTGGCGCGCGCTGCGGCGCCGCGCGGCGACCAGCGGTCCGCCCGCCTAGCTGCGGGAAACGGACCCGGAGC
>DATKRM010000280.1:0-3796 GCA_035532195.1 Solirubrobacteraceae bacterium | reverse complement strand
CCTGGCCGGCCGCCTGGCCGCCCGCGGCCTGCGTGTGCGGCTGGTCACGGTGGACCCGGTGGGTCCGCTGCCCCGGGCCTGGCGATCCACGGTCGAGTCCTACAGCGGCTTGGCCGGCATGTTCGAGCGCGTCGAGGTGGCCTACGGACGCGGCTCGGGGAGGCTCGAGGTGAGCCGCCAGGACACGTTCGTGGCCACCACCTGGTGGACGGCCCACATCGCCCAGGCCGCGCTCGAGGAGCTGGGCGACCAAGGGTTCGTGTACCTGATCCAGGAGTACGAGCCGTTCACCTTCCCCATGGGCTCGTTCGCGGCACTGGCCGAGCAGTCGTACCGGTTTCCCCACTTCGGGCTGTTCTCCACCGAGCTGCTGCGGGGCTACTTCCGCCACCGCTCGATCGGCGCGTACGCCGCCGGCGCCTCCGAGGGGGATGCCGCGTCGGCGGCGTTCCAGAACGCAATCACGGCCATCCAGCCCCCGACCGAGGCCGAGCTGTCCGGGCGCCCGAGCCGGCGGTTGCTGTTCTACGCCCGGCCCGAGCCGCACGCCGCCCGCAACATGTTCGAGCTCGGCGTCCTGGCGCTGCAACGAGCCCTTGAGGAGGGGGCGTTCCGCCAGGGCTGGGAGCTGCACGGGATCGGGACCCTGGGCGGGGGCGGGCGGATCGGGCTCGGGGCCGTGGGCGAGCTGGAGCTGCTGCCGCGGAGCTCCCAGGTGGGTTACGCCGAAGTGCTGGGGGCCCACGACGTGGGTCTGGCGCTGATGTACACCCCGCACCCCAGCCTGGTGCCGATCGAGATGGCCTCGGCCGGTTTGATCGCAGTGACCAACTGCTTCGAGAACAAGACGGCGGAGTCGTTGCGTGAGATCTCACCCAACCTGATCGCGGGCGAGCCGACGATCGAGGGGATTGCCGGGGCGCTCCGGGAGGCCGAGGACGCGGCGGAGGATTTTCCCCGCCGGGCCGCGGGCAGCGCTGTCAGCTGGAGCCGGGACTGGGCCCAGTCATTCGACGACGAGCTGCTCGGCCGGCTGGAGTCCTACCTCACCCGTTAGGCATTCTGGGTAACTAAAGGTTGCGTCCGTCATCGGCTTCCTTAGACTGGACACGTGGGGGAGAGTCCACTTACCGCACCCTCAGAGCTCCGCGTCGCGCTGGTTCACGACTTCCTGCTGGACATCCGCGGGGCCGAGCGAGTGTTCCTGGAGCTGTGCCAGATGTGGCCGGAGGCCGACATCTATACCGCCGTGTACGACGAGCACGGGACCGAGGAGCGGTTTGCCGGACGCCAGATCCACAGTTCCTTCCTCCAGTGGACCCGGCCCACCGCGCGGACGTTCAGGGCCCTGCTGCCGCTGTATCCCGTGGCTATCGAATCGTTTGACTTCAGCGAATACGACGTCGTGGTGTCGAGCTCGTCGGCCTGGGCGCACGCCGTCCTGTGCGACGAGCACACGGTCCACGTGAGCTACTGCCACAACCCGTTCCGCTACGCCTGGAACGACCGGGAGCGGACGCTGTCCCGGCGCGGGGATCCGTTCACCCGCGCCTTCCTGCGGGCTGCGTTCAGCCGCTGGCGGCAGTGGGACTGGATCGCCGCCCAGCGCACCGATCGCTACGTGGCCAACTCCCGGACCACCCAGGCCCGGATCCGGGCCTACTTCGGCCGCGACGCGGCCATCGTGCACCCGCCCGTGGATACCAAGCGCTTCTCGCCGGGTCAGGTGGGGAACCACTACGCGGTGGTGTCCGAGCTCATGGCCCACAAGGAGATCGACATCGCGATCGAGGCGTTCAACTACCTGCGGCTGCCGCTGCTGGTGATTGGGGACGGTCCGGACGCCCGGCGGTTGCGCCGGTCGGCCGGGCCGACCGTGAGCTTCACCGGCCGCCTGTCCGACCGGGCGGTAGCCGAGGCCCTGCAGGGGGCGCGAGCCCTGATCATGACAGCGGTGGAGGAGTTCGGCATCGCCGCGGTCGAGAGCCAGGCGGCCGGCAGGCCGGTGATTGCCCGGCGCGGCGGCGGAGCTCTGGAGACGGTCATCGACGGGGTCACCGGCCGCTTCTGGTCAGGTGGCCCGATGGACTTGGCCCAGGCGGTGAGCGAGTTCGACGACGCCGCCACCGACCCCCAGGCCTGTGCCGGCAACGCCGCCCGGTTCGACGCCGGTGTATTCCGCCGCCGGATGCTGGCGGAGGTCGACGCGGCGTGCGCGGAGGGCACCCGCGCGGCGGCCACCGATCGCCAGCCGCTGGCCTCGACGCGCCTGATGCGCCGGGCCGCAAGGGACTCCAGCCGCTGAGCCGCGACCGGTCCGGAATGCGTGTCGGTGTGCTCGCCGTCGCGCGGCTCGGCCTGCTGGCCGGGGCGACCGTCCTGGCGTTCTTCTCCGGCGGCTACTTCGACGAGGCGCGGGCGTGGACCGGCCTGGTGGCCTGGGCGTTGGTCGTCGTGGCGGTGCTGCTCGAGCCGCGGTCCTTCCCTCGCTCGCGCAGCGCCTGGCTGGCGGTGGGCGGGCTGTTGCTGTGGGGCGGCTGGTCGCTGCTCTCGATGGTCTGGGCGCCGGTGGCCGGCAGCGCGTATCACGCCGCGCAGCTGGTGTTCCTGTACACCGGCGGGCTGCTGGCCGCCGCGCTGCTGCTGCGGGCCCCCGCCGGTCAAAGTCTGATGGAGCCAGCCCTGGCCCTGGGTGCGACGATCGTCATCGGCTACGGGATCTCGGAGCGGCTGCTGCCCGGCGTCCTGCACTTCTCCCAGACCGCTGCGGCGTTCGGCCGGCTGGAGCAGCCGTTGACCTACTGGAACGCCATGGGCGAGCTGGCGGCGCTGGGGCTGGTCCTGTGCGCGCGGCTGCTCGGCGACGCCCGGCGGCCCCGGCCGCTGCGGCTGCTGGCGGCCGCGGCCAGCGCGCCGCTGGGCATGGGCCTGTATCTGAGCTTCTCCCGCGGTGCGCTGTTCGCCTGGGTGGCAGGACTGGTGGCCCTGCTGGTGACCACCGCCCGGCGCGAGCAGCTCCGGGGACTCCTGGTGGGCGTCGGCGCGGCGGTGCTGGCCGCCGCCGCCGCTGCCCCGTTCAAGGGTCTGACCGCGCTGACCGGGACGCTGGCCACCCGCGAGCGCCAAGGAGCGGCGGTGCTGGTTCTGCTGGCGGGAATCGTCCTCAGCGCCGTGATCGTGGCCTGGCAGCTGATCCGTACCGAGCGCGCCGAGGCGCTGCCGCTGCCGCGCCGCGCCCCGTGGCTGGCGCTGGCTCTGATCTGCGTCGGGCTGGCGGTCGCCATCGTGGCCGGGGCCAAGGAGGGCCACAACCGTCCCCTGGGCGGCGGCGCCGGGCGGCTGGTCACGTTCACCAGCAATCGGTACGCCTACTGGGACGTGGCCTTACGCGCGTTCAGCCAGGAGCCGCTGCACGGGGTCGGGGCCGGCAACTGGTCGGTGTGGTGGCTGCGCTACCGCACGGTCAACGAGTTCGCCACCGACGCCCATTCGCTGCCCCTGCAGACGGCGGCCGAGCTGGGCCTGGTGGGCCTGGCGCTGCTGGTCGTCGTCGTGACCGGGGTGGCCCTGGCGGCTCGCGCCGCCCACCGTCGCAGCTGGGCCCTGGCGGCGGGCCCGATCGCCGGACTCGTGGCCTACGCGGCCCACGCGCCGCTGGACTGGGACTGGCAAATGCCCGCGGTGACGCTGATCGCCATTGCCCTGGCCGGCGCGGTGCTGGCTCAGGCCGAGGATTCGGGCTGATCACAGGTTTGCTCGCCAGCGGCCCAGCCGATCCGTGCCCAGCGTCTCGGGG
>DATKRM010000279.1:0-5547 GCA_035532195.1 Solirubrobacteraceae bacterium | reverse complement strand
CCTGCGGCCCGTGGACGCTCGCATTCGCCCACCAGCGAGCGCCGGCGCCGACCTGCGTTTTGGCGACGAGCCGGGCTTCATCCGGCTGGCTGGCGCGTCAGGTTCTGCTTTGGGTCTAGCCGGCGCCTGCAGACTGCCCCTATTAAGCCCGACGCATAACTCTCGGCGAGAGTGCTGGTTTCAGATCTGAATGGAGAAGCCCAGCCGCTCGCCGGGCGTGCTGTCGCAGCTCGTCCTCAGGGACGCTCGATCTCTACGACCGCCGGACCTGATCCATGGCGACGCGACGGTCTGCGCGAGAGGCGGGAGCTTGGACCGCAAGACGGCGAGGCCCCTTGCCACCAAGCTTGACTGCGTCACGCGTTTGCTGGTGTCGACCGGAGGGCAAAGCATCTCCGCCTTGAAACGGCCGCCCAAGAGCGCACGGGGTACGACGATCTCTCGGACGCCTGATTGATGCGCGATCCACCGATCAAGATTGCGGATTCGCCACATAAACACTAGGGGGCTACCCTGGTGCGAACCGCGCTGACCAGGGTTAAAGTGGTGTGGATCAAGGACCGGTTGGCAAGGACAGCCGTGCGATGCCAGGATGGCGACGCGTTGGTCCTCAACACAGGCGAGAGATGAGCCGAACGGGGCAGGTGGATCCGACGGGCTGCTCGGGCCACGACTAGGAGGAACAATATGCGAATCAGACTGATGGCCGCGATCGCGGGCGCGTTGACTGCTGGGGCGATGATGATTGGAGCGAGCGCAGCGAGCGCCGCGACCTGCACGCCTGTCGTCACAAGCAAAGGGACGCTGACCGCGGCCGTAATCGATACATCCCTTGCGGGGACGGTCGTCGATGCCAGTGGCTGCGATATTGGCGCCTACTACGACTCGGTCGGTAACGGAGCCAGCGTGTCATCGGGCGCTGAGATCTTTGGAGCGACGCAATACGGCGTGTTCGTCGACGGCGGAAAGGGCAATGTCAGTGTCGATGTGACGAACAGCTCGATCCACAACATTGGAGATGTTCCGTTTGGCGGCGTGCAGCACGGCATCGGCATCTACTACTACGGCTACAACACGCTCGGAACCGTCAGCGGGACCGTGAGCAGTAACTCGGTCTTCGCGTACCAGAAGGGCGGGATCACCGTCAACGGCGGAAATGCATCCGCCAACGTGACGGGTAACACCGTCACGGGACTCGGACAGGTTCCGTTCATCGCCCAGAACGGGATCCAGTTTGGGTTCGGCGCCACGGGCGTCGCGTCCGGCAACCAGATCAGTGGTAACTACTACACGGGCTGCTCTAACCAGGACGCGGCGAAGACCGGGTGCGTCCCGTACGTCTCGGCCGGGCTGCTGCTCTACGACATCAATCCGTCGCAGGTCAGTCGGTTCAACAACAAGTACCGTGACGACCAGCGCAACGAGCTTGTCGTCACCGACGCGCAGTTGAACGCACACTCGTAGGCCGGTGTAGCAGCTGGGGATAGTCGGCGGGGTTGCATTAGCCCCGCCGACAATGCCCTCCCGGGCTGGGCAGCGCACCTGACGGCACGGTTCATGGACCTAGCTCACACTCAAGTTGGACCGACGAGTATCAGCGCCACGTGGGTCGCGCGATTCGGCGCTTTGCATAGGCAGGGGCGGCGCAGGCGATGAGTCCCACCACGCCCCGCATGACTTCCGCGTTCGCGTGAACTCAACACTCTGCCGCCGCGCTGGCTCCCCCTTCGATCGAAAGGGAGCGATCGCCAGAGGGCGCCCACGTTGCCAATGCGGTCGATGGTGCTCGGGGGCGGCCCGCACAAAAGCCACAACTTCGAGGCAGCTTTCGGATAGTGTCGGCGGATGGACCACAACAAGGGAGGCGGCGATGTATGCGGTGCTCGTGACCGTGAAGCTCTCGGATAACCCGGACCCCACCATTCTGCGCGAGCAGGTCGTGCCGCGGGTCAAGGAGCTTCCGGGCTTCGTGGCTGGTTATTGGACCCGGGGCGACGGGGTCGGACGATCGATCGTCGTCTTTGACTCAGAGGAGAACGCGCAGGCCGCGTCCGACCTAGTCCCGTCGATGATCCCTTCCGGAACCACCATCGAGGGCAACGAGGTGAGCGAGGTAGTCGCAGACGCTTAGGGGCGAGCGGTCGTTCCGGACGCCCCCGGGGTTATCTCTGTAAGCAGAAGCCACCCGGCACCGGCCAAAGACACGGATCGATGGACGACGAGCAGCCACGCGGCTACCCGCTCGGCGGACCTTTCGTCCGACGTCTAACACGCGGATGTCGTCCTGACACGCTCGCGCACGAAGCCGCACGTCGCGCCGCCCAGCGGTAAGCGCGCCGGCGTGTCAAGGACGGCTCCGCGGCCGCATTCGCTACGCCGCGCCGACCCCCACCGGGCAGCTCACGCCGGTGCCGCCCAGGCCGCAGTACCCCCCCGGGTTCTTGTGCAGGTACTGCTGGTGGTACTCCTCGGCGTAGTAGAACGGGCCGACGGGAGCGATGTCCGTGGTAATCGGCCCGTGGCCCTGCTCGCGGAGCCGCTCGGCGTACATTTCGCAGGTCGACTCGGCCAGGCTGTGCTGCGCCTCGCCGAACCAGTAGATGGCCGAGCGGTACTGGGTGCCGCCGTCGTTGCCCTGCCGCATGCCCTGGGTGGGGTCGTGGTTCTCCCAGAACAGCCGGAGGATGTTCTCGTAAGAGGTCTTGGCCGGGTCGAACACGACGAGCACCGCCTCGGTATGGCCGGTGCGCCCGCTGCACACCACCTCGTAGGTGGGGTTCGGGGTGAATCCCCCGGCATAGCCCACGGCTGTGGTGTATACGCCGGGCGCCTGCCAGAACACCCGCTCGGCTCCCCAGAAGCAGCCCATCCCCACGACAGCCTGCTGCATCTGCTCCGGGAACGGAGGTCGTAGCGGTGTCCCCAAAACTGCGTGGTTGCCGGCCAGCGGGATCTCGGTTTCCCGGCCCGGGAGGGCGTCGGCGGCGGTAACCAGGGTGGTCTTGTTGCGGAATCCAAGCATGCCTACAACGATAGTGCGCGAGGGAAATTAGAACGCTAGGCCAAGCAGACTCGACGGCGCTCACAGCACCAGGGTGCGGTACCGGAGCGCCCCCCGGGCCACAGCCCAGCACTCGACCAGGTCATGGGCGAGCAGGAACGGGACCGCCCAACCGCCGGAGCCGGCGTCTCGGGCCCGGCGGCGCAGCTGAACCAGGTGCAGGGTGAAAACCGCCTGCCGCAACCACCGGGGCGCCACCGACGCCAGCAGCGATCGCCACATCAGGTAGTGCCAGACGTTCCAGAACGCGCTGCGATAGAGCATCGAGCGTGCGGGGGGATGGTCGGCCAGCGCCCGCATGGGCGCCGTCCAGCGGGCGGCCACCCGAAGCATCCCCAGCACACCCAGCCGCTCGACGGCGTGGTGGACCAGAGCATCGGGGGCCAGCCGGGTCTCATAGCCGGCCTCGATCGCCCGCCAGGCCAAGTCGGTGTCCTCGCCGCCCGGCGTCAGCCCGTAGCGCTCGTCGAAGCCGCCCAGCGGCTCGAGCAGCGCCCGGGGGTAGAAGATGTTGCACGTCTCGTACTGCGGCCCCAACGACTCGACCCGGACGCTCCGGCAGAGCAGGCCGCCGGTCTCGCCGGGATCGGGGAGCGTGATGCCCTGGACTATGCGCCGCGGCCCTGCGGCCGCCAGGCCGGCGGTCAGCCAGCCGGGTGTGGGCACGCAGTCATCGTCGGTGAACGCGACCAGCGGGGCGGTGGCCAGCCTCCAGCCCGTATTGCGGGCCGCGCCCGGGCCACGGGCCGGGGCTTGGGGCACGACTCTGAGCGACAGCCCGTCGCGTGACGCAGCTCGCTCCAGCAGGTCGAGCACGGTCGGGTTGGCCCCATCGGCCACCACGATGACCTCGAACGAATCGGATCCGAGCGTCTGCTCGCGCAGGGCGCTCAGCAGGCGCTCGAGCCGCTCCGGACGAGCGTGGGCGGGCACCACGACGGACACCAGCGGCGCACTCACAACAGCACGGTTCGGTAGCGGAGGCTGGCCCGGGTCAGCGCCCAGAGCGCGGACAGGTCGATGGCGGCGCGTCCCGGTAGCTCGGTCACCGAGCGGGCGAGCCCGCGTGGCCCGTACCCGCGGTGGCGCAGCGACAGGCCGAGCCAGGGCAGGGCGAGGGCCCAGGCCGCGGGCCGGCGGCGGGCCACCCCGGCTCCGGCCAGGGCCGCCACCAGCGCGGCCTGCTCGGGGCTCCAGAAGATCCGCCCCGACATGTCGCGGCGCACCGCCGGATGCTGGCGGGCCAGCCACGCCATGTCCCCCCAGCGCTGGGCCGCCCGCACGGCGGCCACGAGCGAGCGCTCGACCACCGCGTGATAGACGACCATCGCCGGTACGGCCACCAGGGGAGTGCCGGACTCCTGGCCCCGGATGGCGAGGTCGGTGTCCTCGCCCACCCGCCGGTGCTCCTCGAACCCGCCGAGCTGCTCGAGCAGCGCACGCGGATAGGCGATGTTGCAGGTCTCAGCCCAGGTGGTCGGCGGGTCGATCCGGACTGTGTGGGCCCAGGGTGCACCCCGCAGGATCGCGCTCTCGTCGGGGTCGGGGAGCGTCCTCCCCTGGAGGATGGCCTGCGGCTGAGCTCGCGCGGCCTGGACGGCCTGCGCCAGCCAGTCGGGACTGGGGCGACAGTCGTCGTCGGTGAACAGCACGAGCGGAGCTCGGGAGGCGCGCCAGGCCGCATTGCGCTTAGCGCCGGCCAGCTGCGAACGCGACGGGAAGCTCAGCACCTGAAGCTGCCCGCCCGTGCGCAACGGGTGAGCATCCAGCATCTGTCCGACCTCTTCCGAGACCGAGTCGTGGGCTACCCACACGTCGAAGCGCTCGGGCGGATAGGTCTGCTCGAGCAGCGCGTTGAGCAGCCAGCGCAGGCGCAGGGGACGGTCGCGGGTGGCCACCGCGATGGAAACGTCAGGGCCGCCGCTGGAAGCGGCAAAGCCGTCGGCCCCCGACGGCCGCACCTGCGACTCCAACATGGGGCCCAGCGTACCGAGCGGACCTGGCGCCATCCCGCGGGGACCCGGCCGGCTCCCGCGGCTCATACAGTTCCGCCGGTGCCGAAGGTCAGCGTGATCGTGCCTGCTCGGGACTCCGAACGCACCATCCTGCGAGTTCTGTCTGCCGTGGCCGAACAGCAGGCGCCCGGGGGCCACGAGGTCATCCTGGTGGACAACGGGTCCACGGACCACACCGCGCGGGTGGTGGAGCAGGCGGGCCTGGCCGACCGGCTGATCCGTCGCGCCCGGGGGGAGGGGCCCGGTGCCGCCCGCAACGCAGGGGCCGCGGCGGCCCACGGCGAGGTCCTGGCGTTCATCGACGCGGATTGCTGGCCGGCCCCGGGCTGGCTGGCCGCGGGCGTCGCCGCGACCGAGGCGGCCGACCTGGTGCAAGGCCGCGTCCGGCCCGACCCCGCGGTGCACGCGGGCCCGTTCGACCGGACGCTGTCGGTGAACGCGGCCTACGGTCTGTTCGAGACCGCAAACCTG